>CAZOTB010000266.1:0-5182 GCA_964582645.1 uncultured Verrucomicrobiota bacterium
CGGGTATTCGCGCGATCATCGGCCCGATTGCAAACAGGTGTGCTTGGGGTTGGTGATCACGCGCAGCACTACCACCGGGCCGAATTACCTGCACACCATCAGTTCGACACCCGCTGCCGGCTGGAATGAAGTTACCGTCACCTTCGATTACGCTCGCCAGTACGTGCGCTACTTCAGCCCGGACGGCAGCCACTCCATCGTCTCAGAGATCGAGTTCTACGCGCAGGACGGCACCACACTCTTAACCGGCACCCCGTTTGGCACCACCCCGGCCTCCACGGCCACCAACAGCTACGACAAGGCCTTCGATGGCGATACGAATACCTGGTATGAGTACAATGGCCCCATTCGCGAGGGTATGAGGTTTGTCACCGGGGCACCCTGAAACACTCAGGTCGCACTTGCAGGACGGACGGAAACGGTGTCACCGTAAGGACCTGTTGGAATGCGAACCAGCAGGTGGGCTTTCGGGAGATGCTCGGGAATGACGCTTGGAGTTTCATCTCCGTATTCGTGAATGAGCACCGGCGCAACGCACCTACATGGGGACCGCCCCGCATACCTGAGTGCATGAACGCGCCTGACCCGTTTTCCGTCCGCCTGCACAACCCAAAGGACAACATAGAATGAACGACAAGGCAAACCCGATCGAGCGGGTGATCGGCCTCGACGCCCACCCGGACACCTTCACCGCGGCGCTGCTGCGCGGCCCCACGCCGGCCGCGGCCCTCGTGGAGAAGACCTTCGACAAAGTGCCGATGACCCAACTGTCGAGCTGGGCGCAGAAGCACACCACGCCCCAGGACACCATCGTGCTGGAAGCCTCCGGCAACAGCTTCCACATCGTCCGCGTCCTCGCCGGCATCGGTCGCAAGGCGCTGGTGCTGGAGAGTTGTCAGATGGGCAAGCTCAAGGAAGCCCACGCCCACAACGACAAGATCAGCGCCGTGCGCATCGGCAAAGCCTACCTGGCCGGCACCGCCAAGACCGTGTGGGTGCCGGATGCCAAGACCCAGGAACGCCGCGATTGGTTTCACGCCCACCGCAAAGCGGTCAAACGCACCACCCAGATGCGCAACCGCCTGCTCTCCTATCTGAGCGACCACGGCGTGCGGCTGAAACCAGGCACGTCTCTGGCGAACCCCCAAGAGGCCGAAGCGCGGCTGCGGAAAGCCAAGGACTGGACGACGCGCGAATGGCAGGTGATCGAAGGGATGTTGATGGAGTTGCGCCACGCCGACGAACAACGCGCCCACTGGCGCAGCCTGATCGCCCAGGAAGTGCTCGCGGACGCGACGTTGTTGTCGCTGGTGCGCCTGTGCGGCGTGCGCGAGATGGTCGCCTTCGCCCTGGGCGCGTTCATCGGCGACATCCAGCGCTTCGCCGAGCCCGGCAAACTGGTCAAATACCTCGGGCTGAACCCGGCCTTCGACGACAGCGGCAACGAACAATGGCGGGGCGGCATCCGCGGCCACGGCCGCAGCGACGTGCGCTGCCTGCTGATCGAAGGGGCACAAGCGATCCTGCGCTGCGGCAAGACCGACCTGGCGCGCTGGGGCAAGAAACTGCTGGCCCGCACCGGGGAGAAGAACCTGGTCGTGGCGGCGATGGCGCGCAAGCTGGCCGTGGCCGTCTGGTATCTGCTGCAAGGTCGTTGGACGCCGCTCGAAGAGATCGACGCGCGCTTGACCATCAAAGTGGGCAAGATGATCGGCTCCGTGGGCGAGAAGGGATTGAAGAAACTGGGGAAAGTGCGCCGCGCCTATCGGGACGAAATCTACCAGATGCTCAAGACCGGTCGGGTGTATGTACTCGATCCGGCCAAACGAAGGGAGGCTCGGACGCCCGTCCCGCCATCGGTGCCGGCGACTGTGTGAAAGGAGAACGAATGAGTTTATCGCATGGGACCGAGGCTTGCGAAGGGGGCGGGAAAAGAAAACTCCCGGCGTCAGATTGCTCTGGGCCGGGAGTGGATGCGTCCGCAATCCCCGGGCGGTTGGGCGCTCCGGTTGCACTCGTGCAGAGCCGTATCCTCCCAATCGCAAGCGAAGGATACATCAAGATGTCTGCGCTTGAGAAGTCTCCCGTTGACAAACCACATACCCGGCTTCTGCGGCATTGATCTCGGCAGCAGCAACACCAACAAGGTCGGTAAAATCCGCTTTTTCCCCCGACCCGGCTATGAGACGAACATGGTCGGCGGCAGTTTTCAGGTGTTCTACGACTACCCGCAGACGGTCACCGTCATCACCAAGGTCGAAGCCAGCGACGGACGGAGCGTGAACTACAGCTACTCAGTGTTCGACGATCCCGCGCTGCCAAACACCTATCAGCTCCTCACGAGCGTCAGTTACGGCGACGGCACGAGTGCGAGCTACACGCACGCGCAAACGATGCCGGATAATCCGCCGCACATGGTCAGCGCCGCCGACCCGCGCCACATCGGAAAAGCTCCGCGGATCAAGTACGACTACTACGACGATGGCGTGGCCGCGTTCGGGTACGTCAAAAACGAACGCAATTTTGCAACCGACCACGTTCTTGTTACACTGGATGTGTATGGCGGCAACAACAGCATGCCGATGGTCACGACGCCCGGGGGACAACAAACACGTGGCTCATCTACATTGGCGGCAAGGTCTATGGCACCTACGATCCGTTCTTCAATTCAAGTTGGTTTTGGTACGACAACAGCAACTACGGGTTCCTGACCAACATGTGGGACAACTACGGGCGCGTGACAAGCCGCGTTCCCAGTGCCTATGACAACGACGTGAAAATCACCCTGCCCGACGGCGGTGTGCGCAGTTGGTCGCGAGACAGCCTCGACTTGGTCACCGCTTTCACCAACGAACTCGGGCAAGCCACCGTTTACACGCGAGACGGCAATCACCGGGTGACGCGGATCGATTACGCCGACGCGAGCTACGAGACGTATGCCTACAACAGCTTCGGCCAGATCACGAGCCATCGGATGCGCAACGGTGGCACCGAGGGTTACGGCTATAGCACGAACGGTTTGATGACCGCCATGACCAACGCGTTGGGGTATGTGACAACGTACAGCTACAACACCAATGGCCTCTTGTCCGCCGTCACCGACGCTCGCAGCAATACCACCAGCTACGAGTATAACGAACGAGGGTTGATCACGAAGATTACCAACCCCGACAGCACTTATCGCACAATGGCCTACGATTCCTTCGGCAATCGCACAAATCAGGTGGATGAACTTGGCCACATGTGGAGCTATGTCTTCGATGAGTTCCGTCGTATGACCAGCACAACTGATCCGCTCGGGCGCACCACGACCTACGAGTACGAAGAGGTCGTTGGCGGCAGTCCGTGCTCCACCTGCTCCTTCCGCGACCAACCGGCGCGCATCACCTTGCCGAGTGGCAAGAAAACCGAGATCACATACGACCTCAATCGACGAAAAGCGAGTGAGACAATCGGGGCGGACACTGGCGACGCGGCCACCACCAGCTACGGCTACGACAAGGTAGGCAACGTGACGAATGTGATTGATCCGCGAGGCAAGGCCTATGTCTTTTCCTACGACGACCGAAATCGCCGCATTACCTCGAAAGACCCGCTCGGGAACACAACCACATGGACATACGATTTGCTCGGCAACAACACCAGCATCAAGCGCCCCGACAACGGAATCACGACGAACATCCTCGATGCCGTAAATCGTGTAATCGAGACTCGTGATCCGCTAAATCAAGCCACCAAGTTCCGGTACGACGACGGTGGGAACATGGTGTCGTTGACGGATGCGCGGAACAATGTCTATAGTAACATGTACGACGTGCTGAATCGGAAACTGAGCATGATTTACCCCGGAGGATCATCGGAGAGTTGGGCCTACGATCAGGTGGGCAACGCGACCAACTACACTACCCGCGCCGGGCAGGTAAAGACCTGCACCTTCGACACCCGCAACCGGGAAACCCTCTGCGATTGGAGCGACTCGACGCCGGATATCCGCAAGGCTTACGATTCGGCCGGTCGGATGACGTTGTTGAGCAACAGCGTGAGCGTGTTGACGTATTCCTACGATAGCGCCGATCAACTGACGAACGAGGTCCAGGACGTGACCAGCGAGGGTGCCGCGCGGTCCGTCGGTTACGGGTACGATGTGGATGGCAACCGCACCGGCATTGTCTATCCCGATGGCACGGTCGTGACGAACGGTTACACTGCCCGTAATCAGTTGGCATCCGTAACGGCCGATGGCCCGCCGCCGTTGGCCACGTACACCTATGATCTCAATGGCAATCGCACGGCAAAGGCGTTAGAGAACAACACGAGCGTCAGCTACAGCTACGACGATGCAAACCGATTATTGACCATCACCAACAAGACCGGCTCGACGCCGTTTGCCACTTTCGTTTATGGCTACAATTCGGTGAATAATCGCACGTATGTCAAACGCGACAACGGCAAGGGCGATGCGTATCGCTATGATCCGACCGACCAAGTAACGAACGTTCTGTACGAGGCGACGAACCCGGACTCGACGCCAAGCAGTCCGGATCGGACAGTGGGCTACGTGTATGACGCCGTGGGCAACCGCACGAGCCTGACCGACAATGGCTCGACGACGAACTACACGGCAAACATCCTGAACCAGTACACGGCGGTTGGTGGCGCGTCGTTAAGCTACGACGCCAACGGAAACCTCACGAATAGCAACGGCTCGACCTACGCCTATGACGCGCAGAACCGGATCACGAGCGCCACTGTCGGTACCAACAGCGCCACCTTTGCCTACGACGGACGCAACCGCTGCGTCCACCGCATCATCAACGCAGCAACGAACTATCTTCACTACTCTGATTGGAGCTTGATTGATGAGCGCGACGGCAGCGGCACGCAGATTGCCGAGTACGTCCACGGCGCTATGAATGACGAAATCTTGCTGACCGTCATCACCACCATCGCCTGGTATCAGCACCACGACGCGTTGGGTAGCGTGACACACGTCACCGACGCTTCCGGCATCGTTGCCGAGAAGTATAGCTACGACATCTTTGGCACAGCGGGGATCAGGGACGCCGGCGGAACGAATCTCACGACGAGTGCTGTAGGAAACCGTTTCTTGTTCACGGGGCGAGAGTGGCTAGCCCAAGTTCGTCAACCCCGGCAAGCGTTCGCCGAGTTTGCAGGCACTTGC
>CAZOTB010000267.1:0-5162 GCA_964582645.1 uncultured Verrucomicrobiota bacterium
TGCAGATTTGGCTTATTTTTCACAAATCGCTAAACCAATTTCCCAACACCCTCTAAGAGTTGCCACAGCCATCCCCACCAATGCGATGGGACTGAGAATGAACGCAAAATGGCTCGCTGTCAGCAGTGGGCTGTAGAGGGGATGAATCGCTCCGTCAGCGTGCCCCCCCGCCGTCCTCGAACCACTGATGCTGGCAATAGGTATCTCCAACTCGAAGAACATTCCGATGCCTCAGATGGAAGAAATGCAAAGGCTGGTAGATGCCGTCCACCACATGAATTGTGGCATTGCACTTCGAACAGCTATACTGTGGACCATTCCCAAATCCATGCCGCGCGAGGAGGATTGAGGCGAGCAGTTGCAGGATGACGCCAGCGGTGAATATCGCCAGAGCAAGCATTAGCCATCGAAGAGTGTTACGAACACCGCGTTTTACGGTCTTGGACATAACATCACGAGTTACACGATCATTGCCCAACCCCTCACGCACGTCTGCCCTGTGCAAGCATCTTCACCAAGCTGGCATCATGGAAGCAGAGTTTTCGACTTCGATCAAGGACGGACCGACACCGGCTCGCGCAAAGTCGCCAAGGCGCAAAGAACTCATAGATACAGGAACACATCTTCGGCTAACTCTGTGGCCTTTGTACTACCATCTTTGTAAATCTTGTCAGCCTACAAAAACGTCGTCCCCGCGGATTCGAGAAAACCGCGGATTGGGGAGGGGATTCTGAGTGTTTCATCCGTGGTATTTTCGAATCCGTGGGGAACACCATCCGTGTGGTTGCGGCTCTGCCGCGCCGCGTTCTCTTGCGGCCAAGATCCGGGAGCGTTGGAACAGAAGCTCGCCATGAAAGCAAGGCGTTCGCGTACTTCGCGACCTTCTGTTCCATTTGCTCGCGTATCAGCATCTGCCCGATGTCGGCAACGACGTACGCCAGATACATCGGATGGCGTACGATCCGGTAGGGGCCTTTCGTTGCCAGTCCACGCAGCGCGGGTCGACCTCGCCGTGTTGTAGCTGCGGGTCCTGACCACGGTCGCCCCCGTTCGATGAGCCGCTCTCGACGCGGGCGGCTACAACGGGAGACGGAGAAAAACTCTTGCAGATGATTTGCCCTTGTCGAGAATGGCCGACTCAACGCAATCAACACATCTATGAGCCATGTTCCCATCGTTCGCATCCCGACGCTTCGCACGGTCGCGGATTTCCGCAATCACATCGCCAAGCTCGGCATTGATCTCCAAGCCGAGGACGCCATCGTGCAGGGGACGAGTTCGCCGCTGGCGCAACCGCTGCGTTGGGGCGACCGCGTGATCGGCAACCGGTGGTGCGTTCACCCGATGGAAGGCTGGGATGGGACCACCACGGGCGGCGCGACGGACACGATGATCCGCCGCTGGCAACGGTTCGGCGAGAGCGGGGCGAAGCTGATCTGGGGTTGCGAAGCGATGGCCGTCCGGCCCGACGGGCGTGCCAATCCCAACCAGCTTATCATCACCGAGGCGAACAAAGCCGACCTGGCGAAGCTGCGCGAGACGTTGCTGCGAGCGCACAAGGATCATTTCGGCAAGACGGACGATCTGGTGCTTGGTTTCCAGCTTACCCATTCGGGACGGTTCTGTCGCCCGATCGACAAGAAACGCTGGGAATCGCGGATCGCGTTTCGGCATCCGATCCTCGACCGCAAGTTTGGCGTCACGAGCGACGCCGCGATCCTGAGCGACGACGAAGTGAAGCGGTTGATCGAATGTTACGGCGCCGCCGCGAAGATCGCGCAGGATGTCGGCGCGGATTTCGTGGACATCAAGCATTGTCACGGCTACCTGCTGCACGAGTTCCTCGCCGCGCACACCCGGCCCGGCCCGTATGGCGGATCGTTCGAGAACCGGACGCGACCGCTGCGGGAGATCGTGTCGCTCGTTCGGGGCGTCGCACCGCGGCTGGGGATCGGGGTGCGTTTGAGCGCGTTTGATTTCGTTCCCTTCAAGCCCGACCCGTCGTTGAGCACGCCCGGCAAGCTCGGGCCGGGCATCCCGGAGGAGTTTTCGGCCTGCCTGCCTTACCGGTACGCGTTCGGCGTGAACCAGGAGCGCCCGGTCGAGTACGACCTCGCGGAGACGATCGCGTTTCTTCGCTTGTGCGAACAACTCGGAATCACGCTCGTCAATCTCAGCGCCGGCAGCCCGTACTACAATCCGCACATCCAGCGTCCCGCGGCCTACCCGCCCTCGGACGGCTATCAACCGCCCGAGGATCCGCTGGTCGGCTGCGCCCGGCAGATCAACGTGGTGCGAGAGTTGAAGAAGCTGTTTCCGAAGTTGCTGCTGGTCGGCACCGCGTACTCGTACTTGCAGGAATACATGCCGCACGTGGCGCAGTATTATCTGCGGCATGGCCACGTGGACAGTGTCGGCATCGGACGCACGGTGTTATCGTACCCACGGATGCTGGCCGATGCGGTGGAGAAAGGCACGCTCGAGCATCGGTGGATCTGCCGGACGTTCAGCGATTGCACCACGGCCCCGCGCAACGGCCTGCGCTCGGGCTGTTATCCGCTCGATGATTTTTACAAGAAGATTCCCGACGCCGAGGCGTTGAAGCAGATCAAACGCGCGAAGTAGGGGCACACGGCTGTGTGCCCATTCATCAGAATCATCGGGCGCACGGCCCTCTGCCCCTACGGCGAGGGAAAGAACCTGTCCCGGTAGTCTCGGATGCCCTTCTCAAACTTGTCCCCGCTCAACATGAAACCGCCGTTGTGGTCGCCTTCGAGTTCGACAAACATCTTCGGCTCGTTCGCCGCGTCGAACAACGTCTTGCCCAGCCGATACGGGATCACCTCATCGCTGGGACTGTGGATGCTCAAGATGGGAACGCGGATTTGCGTCATCCGACTCAGAGAATCGTACTGCGTGGACATCAGGAGTCGCGTTGGGAGAAACGGAAATGCCGCTTTGCCGACATCGGGCAACGTGGTGTACGTGCTCTCCAGGACCAACCCGCCCACCTCGCGCTTGGCGGCAAGGTAGGTGGCCACGCCGCCACCGAGCGATTCGCCCCAGACGATGATCCGCTTGGGCGCGATTTTCTTCTGCTGCGTGAGCCAGTCGTACGCAGCCTCGGCGTCCAGGTAGGTTGATTGTTCGCTCGGGGCGCCGCCGCTCTTCCCGTAGCCGTGGTAGTCCACGATGCACACGTCCATATTCATGCCCACGAGGAGTAGAATCTTGTCCACGCGATGGCTGATGTTGCCGGCATTGCCGTGGAGAAACAGAACGGTTGCGCGCGATTGGTTGCTGGCAGGCACGAACCATCCATGGATCGTCACGCCATCGCTGCAGCGCAGGCTCAGTTCCTCGAACGCAAGCTTCGACTCGCCCGGCGTCCATGCCACGTCGGACGAGGGATAGTAGATCATCCGTTTCTCCATTAACTTCAGATAGAGCAGGAACGCCACGCCGAGGATGAAGATCGCCAGAAGCCAGTGCATGATTCTCTCTTTCCACGTTCGCAAGCGGCCCGAAACTACCATGTTCTCATTCGACACGCACCGTGCAATTGTGTTGACCCACCCGCCCGTGACGCGTACTTTCTGCCGACTTTTCGAACCCTAACGAAAGAGAGCTCCATGGTTCAGGCAGTAATGCGGAAAAATCAGCGGTACATCTGGGCCGCGGTCATTGTAGTCATCGTCATCACCTTCGTGTTTTGGGGCGTGGCGACCGGACCTTCCCGCAGCCAGACCGGCACCGTCGCCACGATTTTTGGCGAGGAAATCTCGCGGCAGCAATATCTCGATGCGTACCGGGCGGTCTATCTCACCATGCTGATGTTCACGGGCCGCGACCCCGAGCGCTCCGACGAAGGCAAGCAGATGCTCGAGCAACAAACCTGGCTGCGGTTGATTCAACGACAGAAAATCAAGGAGTATGGCATCACCGTTCCCGATGAGGAACTGACGACGTACGTCTGGACGTTTCCGATGTTCCTGACGAATGGCCAGCCCGACCGCAAAAAGTACGAGGACTTTGGCAACCAATTCCTGCGCTCGAAAGGATTCTCGACCGCTGAGTTCGAGCAAATCATGAGCGAACAACTGGCCCTGCAGAAACTCCACGGCATCGTCGGCTCGACCGCCAAGCTCCTGCCGGCCGAGATGCGTCAGCTTTACGATCTTTCGCACGAGAAGATTGATGTGTCGGTGGTGTTGCTCGATGCCGCCTCGTACACGAACGCGATCACGCTGACCGACGCTGAGATCAAGGACTATTTCGAAAAGCAGAAGGACCTCTTCCGCATTCCCGAGCGGCGCAAACTGCGATACGTGCGGTTCTCGCCCGAGGCGTACACGAACGAGTTCAAGGAAGTATCCGATTTCGAGGTGAAAGATGAGTATGAGAAAAATGCCTCGGTGTTCGTGGACCAGAAAGGCCAGCCGATGCCGTTCGACAAGGTGGCCGCCGATCTGCGCGCGCAGATTCTGCATCGCAAGCGGGAGCAACGCGCCCAGGACCAGGCGACGCAATTGATGCTCGAGATTTCCAACCAGCGCGAAGACGGAAAGAAGCCCGCATCGAGCGTGGACTTCGTTGAGACGGCAAAGAAATTCCATCTCACTGCGGTCGAAACCGACTATCTCGACCCGGGCGCGCCGGTCCCCAACGCGGAGCCAGGGTTCACGTTTTTCCGCGCGGCGTATGCCCTCACCCCCGAGGAGCCCTTCAGCGAGGTTGTCCGCTGCGAGGACGGCTACTATGTGCTGCAGTTTCTCGGAAAGAAGGAAACCGAGTTGCCGTCGTTTGAGGCTGCGCGGGAGCGTGTTGTCACACGAATGACCCGCGAGCGTGCGCTCGACATGGCGCGGGCGAAAGGCCGGGAGGCAGCGCGGAACATCCGAAAGGCGCTCCTTGACTCCGCCGCGGGCAAACCGGCCGTTTCCGCAGCGGACACGGCCAGGCAATTTGCCGACGAGGCCAGGAAGCTCGGGTTGACGGTGTTGAGCCCGGATCCGTTCACGCAAAGCGACATCCCCAAGACATTGCCCGAAGGATATGCGCTGCTCAACGCGGCGTTCACGATGCGCCCCGGCGAGGTCAGCGAATTCATGGACACGGCGCGCGGTGGATTGTTCCTCCTGCTTGAGGAGCGCGTCCAGCCG
>CAZOTB010000268.1:0-5159 GCA_964582645.1 uncultured Verrucomicrobiota bacterium
CCGTGCATTCTCGCGCAGCGGTACAACCGGATTCGGCTGGGGCGCTTACTGGCGCGCGGCGGCGCGGGCGAGGCCGCGTAGCATCCCGGCAAACACCAGTTCGTGCAACGGATACAGCGCGTACCAGTAGGCCAGCCCGGCCAACCCCACGGGATCGTAGATCGCAGTCTGGCGAATCGTGGCGCGCGGACCGTTCGGCTGCACCTCGAACTCCAGCCACGCGCGACCGGGAAGTCTCATCTCGGCGAACAATCGCAGCCGGCACCCGGGCGCGATGGCCTCGACGCGCCAGCAATCCACCGTGTCGCCCACCGCGAGCGAATCGGGATCGCGCCGCCCGCGTCGCATCCCGACGCCGCCCACCAACAGGTCCAACCAGCCCCGGAGCGTCCACAACCAGTCGCCGTAATACCAGCCGGTCGCGCCGCCGATGCGTTCGATCGCCGCGAACGCCGTCGCTGCCGGTGCGTCCACCTCGACGGCGCGCGAGTCCACGATCCGGGTGCCGAACCGCACGCCGCCCCACTGACGCGGTGCGCCGCCGGCGGAGAGCGCGTCCGACCAACGTGTTTCGGCGAAGCGTTGCTCTTCGTTGCGCAACGCGCTGGCGATGGCGTCGCGGACGCCCTTCGGCTCGATGTCGAACAACTTCATGCCCGAGGGATCGTTGACGATGGTTGGGTTGCGCAGGCTGTCCACCAGTTTGCGCCCGACGCGCGCGTACACCGGCGTGACCAGCCCGAGCCACAGACTGGACAAACGCGGCGTGAGCACCGGCACCGGGACCATCAGCCTTCGCAGCCCGCGCTGCCGCGCGTATTCCTTCATGAGTTCCCCGTAGGAAACCCGGTCCGTCCCGCCGATCTCGATGATGCGATTGCCTTCGACCGACAGATCCAGTGCCGCACGAAGGTAGCGAAGCACGTCGCTCATCTGGATCGGTTGCGCGCGGACGCCGACCCAGCGCGGCGTGATCATCACCGGCAAGCGTTCGACCAGCGCGCGGATCATCTCGAACGAAAGACTGCCCGCCCCGATGATGATTGATGCGCGGAACTCGATGACCGGCACACCGGCTTCGCGCAGGATGTCACCCACTTCGTGCCGGCTTCGCAAGTGTGCCGACAACCTGCTCGTATCCACACCGAGTCCACCCAGGTAGATGATCCGCTTCACACCGCACGCGCGCGCGGCTTCGGCAAAATTGCGTGCCGCGGTCCGGTCGGCTTCCTCGAATTCCGCCCCCATCCCCATCGAGTGAACAAGGTAGTAGGCCGTATGCACGCCTTGCAGCGCGGTGTCGAGGCTGTCGCGATCCAGCAGATCGCCGGCAACGACTTCGGTCTTCGGCGCAACCCGAGAGCGAAGAAACTCCGGCCGCCGCGCGAGGCAACGCACCCGGCAACCGTGTTCTTCGAGCCGGCGCAACAACCGGCCCCCCACATAGCCGGTCGCGCCGGTCAGCAAAACGAGTTGGTTCATCCGTTCTTCCACTCCGTCGCTTGACGGCGGATGTCCGATCGTGTGGCCGCGTCCAGCCGGTCGAGATTTTTCAACTGCAACATCATCCGCGTGTTCTTGCGCAACAGTGTTTCGTGCCGCATCAGAAAATCCCAGTACAACGTCGTGAACGGACACGCCTCGGGACCGGTCGCTTGATCCGGCTTGAACCGGCAACCCGCGCAGTAGTTGCTCATCCGCTGGATGTATTTCCCGGTTGCGACGTAGGGTTTCGACGCCATCACGCCGCCGTCGGTGTACTGCGACATGCCGAGCACGTTCGGCAACTCGACCCATTCCACCGCGTCCACGTACACGGCAAGATACCACTTGTGCACCTCGACCGGATCCACGCCGAGCAGCAGCGCGTACAACCCGGTCACCATCAACCGCTGAATGTGATGCGCAAACCCGTACTCCAGCGTCTGCCCGATCACCTCGCGCAGACAATTCATCTCCGTCGCGCCCGTCCAGTAGAATCCCGGCAATGGCTGCGTCGCGCCCAGCGCGTTCCGTTCGGCGTACCCCGGCATGAATTGCCAGTACACGCCCCGCACATACTCCCGCCAGCCGATAATCTGCCGGACGAAACCCTCAACCGCCGGCAGCGGGGCGTGCCGGTTTTCGTACGCTTTCAACGCCGCGGCCACGACCTCGCGCGGGTCGAGCAACTTCAGATTGATCGCCGCGCTGATCCGCGAATGATACAAAACCGGCTCGCCCGTCCACATCGCGTCCTCGTACTGGCCGAAGTCCGGTAGCCGGTTCGTGACAAAATCTTCCAGCGCCTGCCGCGCTTGCTCGCGCGTGACCGGCCAGTCGAACCGTTTCAGACTGCCGGGATGCTTCGCGAATTTCTTCTCCACCAACGCCAACACCTCGCGCGTCACCGCATCCGGCTTGAACACGCGCGGCACCGGCACCTGTCCCGGCCCCGCCTTGCCGAATGCGCCCCGGTTCTCGGTATCATAATTCCAAATGCCGCCGACCGGTTGGTCGCCGTCCATCAACACGCCGTGTTTGCGTCGCATCTCCCGGTAGAAAAACTCCATCCGCAACTGCTTCCGCCCGGCTGCGTGCGCCGCAAACTCTGCCGACGAACAGAGAAAATGCCGGTCCGGTCGAATCTCCAATCCCGGTACCGCCCGCCGCAATTCCTCGCGCACCCGCCACTCGCCCGGCTCGACAACGATGACTTTCGCCGGTTTCAGATGCGGGATCGAACGCGCGAGTTCCTTGCCCAACGTGGAATCGGTCAACTCCGTGTAGTGCACCGTGACGCCGCGGTTGCGCAACTCGTCGCGGAAATGGCGCATCGCTGCGAGGAAGATCGCGATGCGCGCCTTGTGCGACCAGACGTGCGTCGCCTCGCCGGTCACTTCCGCCATCCAAACCGCGTCCTGCTTCGGGTCGAAGCCGTCGAAGGCCGCCGACGTCGCGTCGAGTTGATCGCCCAGAATAACTACAAGGTTTCTCATGGCGACATCTCGGACCGTGTGAAGTGACCCGGGGCTCGCTCACAACGGATCGTCTTCGAGTTCATGGGCGGTATTGTAGCATGCTTGAAGCGAAGCGGGGCTGAAGCGGCCCGGACCGCGGATTGTGTTTGCCAACCGGGCCTTCTGCGCCAGCACCCGTTACTCCGAGAAGGAACTGCTTGGTCAGACACCGCGGATTTTGCAGGGTCCGCGTGCCGACCGTCTGTTGCTCAAGGAACTCGCGGAACGGCTGAAGAACGGCGAGCCGTTCACCGGCCAGACGATCCATTACCGCAAAGACGGCACGGCCTATCAAGCGGCATGGAACATCAGCCCGATCTGCGACGACAACGGCAAGATCACCCACTTCGTTTCGTACCAGGTGCACCAGCCGGCCCCGAAGCAATAGGGCCGGTGTTCCCTCGCCGTCGGATCAACACTCGGCCGGATGCGCGGCGGCAAGCTTGTCGGCCCATTCCCCCCGCCCCGTCTTCCGCAGCCGCGCCAGGTAGGCCGGCAACTCGCCCCGCGTGTGCAGCGGACCGCCTTCGCGCAGCACCGTCCACATCGGGTCCTGCGGATGCGTCGCCGTGCGCATCATCTCCCCGTGCCACTGATCGAGCATCCGCATCGCGCGCGCGACCAGTTCGGGCCGTTGCGCCGCGAGATCGTGTTGTTCGTGCGGATCGTGTTTCACGTCGAAGAGCATGACATCGGGGAAGGCGTGGTAGCCGTCGTGATAGGAGCGGATGCAGAGAAAGTCGTCGAACCGCACCGACCGCTGGCAGCTCCACGCCCCTTGCGAGACGACGAGGAAGTCGCGGCCCTGTTCCTTCCCCTGACGGAACGCGCCGGCAAAGCTGCGCCCGTCCCAGATGTCCGGCACCTTCCCCCCCGCCAGCTCGATCGTGGTCGCCGCAAAATCGAGATGATAATGCAACGCGCCGTCCACCCGCCCCGCCCCGCCCGTCGTCAGTCCGGGCCAGCGGATGATGAGCGGCACCCGGCAGGTGATGTGATCGGCGGTCTGGTGATCGCCATAGACGTTGAACTCGCCGAGGTTCTCGCCGTGATCGGACGAGAGGATGACGACCGTCTCCTCGAGCACCCCGGCATCGGCGAGCGCGTTGAGGATGCGGCCGACGTGTTCGTCGGCGTAACGGACGCCGGTGTCGTATCCGTCAAATACGCGTCGCGCGGCATCCATCGAATCGATGACGTAAGGTTGTCGCGGAAACGCGTCCCAACCTCGCGGGCGGCTGCCATCGAAACCGCACGCTTCCCGGGCCGAGTGTGGACCGCAGCCCGCCCAATGTTGTTGCCAGACTTCTTCGGTCAGCCAGGAGGGCAGCGGTTGGTCCTGGAAAGGATTTCCAAACTCCGCGGGCGACCGATAGGGCGTGTGCGGGTCCCAGAGATTGACGTGAAGAAACCAATTGTCGGATTTGCCATTGCGCCGAATCCAATCGAGGGCGACAGGAGAAACCTCGTCCGCGCGTTCCACGCCGCACCTGCCAGTGTTGTGCACCTCGGAGAAGTTCGCATACCAGTGCCAGGCGGAATGTCGTTCCCCGAACGGACTCACGGTGACGGTTTTCAGACCCGCCCGGCGCAGACAGCGCATCCAACTCGTCTGCCCCAGCGTGGATTGAAACCCGCGATCGCGTCCTTCGATGAACGGGTCGGCCGCCACGCCGCCGTGGTTGATCACGCCGGTATGGATGCCCGCCCGTCCCGACCACAGCGCCGTGCGGCTCGGCAGACACGGCGCGTCGGTGACGTAATAATTGGTGAAGCGCGTGCCTCCTTCGGCGATGCGGTCCACGTTGGGGCTGGTGTTGCGATGGTACCCGTAACAGCCCAGGTGATCGGGCCGCAGCGAGTCAATGTCGAGGTAAAGAATCCGCATGGTGGTTCCGTGGCCGACGAATCTAGCTCGCGCATCTCGTTCGCGGCAAGAAAGAGTTTGTCAGGTCCCGCGCTCCGTGGCGGCGCGTACGATGCCCCGCAACATGCCGGCGCACAACCAATCCGGATCGCGGGCGGGCACTTTCGCCGACCACCGCTATCGCTTTTCGTACTCCTTGAGAAACCCGATGAACTCGCGTCGGTGGTCTTCCTCGCCGCCGAGGATGCCGATGACCATGTCCTGCGTCACGTAATCCACGCCGTCGCAGAGTT
>CAZOTB010000269.1:0-5128 GCA_964582645.1 uncultured Verrucomicrobiota bacterium
ACGACCCGGGCCTCGAGCGGCTTCGAGAGCTCTCGACGCCGCTCGAGACGACCAGCATCACAAACAACGCAAGGTTCACTGCGAGACTGAATGCGAGAAACACGGTGGCCAGGACTGCCCAGACCAGCACGCCCTTGGAAGTACTCCCGTTGCTCATCGCGGAATATAGTGAGCCTCTTGCCGTTTGGAGTCACGTCAAAAATGGGTACGAATGGAGATGCTTGCAGAACGGCCACTCGCTTGCGCTCGAGGCTGCACTACCCCACCCTACTTCGGCCCGGTAGTCGGGAACACTGGCTCGCCGTTCTTGCGAGTCCGAAAACCGCGCACCATCAGCCCGGGGCGTCCCATGCTCTGGCCGCCGGTCTGGATGTTCTCGGGATCGCGGTAGCCGATGCGCACCAGCCGCCGTGGCCGGTCCGTGACATTGATGTGCGAGCCGTGGATGGTGTGGATGTTGAAACACACCACGTCGCCCCGCTTCGCCGGTACGGCTACGGTATCTTCGAGCCGGTACTGATCCGTTGGCAGATGGGGCGTGCACGGGCCCTCGGGCGTTTCGGTGATGTGCTTGAGCGGTCCCTGCTTGTGCGAGCCGGCCAGGAAACGAATCTCGCCGTTCTCATGGCGCGTGTCGTCGAGATGCACGAGCACGTCCACATACCGGCCGTCCTGGTGCTGGTAAAAGGCCCAGTCCTGGTGCATCGGAAACGGATGCCCGGTCTCGGGCGGTTTGACGTGCATCGTGCTGTGATGAAGCTCGACGTTCGGCCCGAGCAGGTCGCTCATCGCTTCCGTAAGCCGGGGGTTCGTCACCGCACGACACCACGGCTCGGAATAGAAGGAGAGATCATGCATGGCGACGAGCTTCGACTTCTTTTCCGTCTCGGCGTCCATATACACTTTCCGCCACGGTCCCGTCCAACCCGCCTCGTGCGACGCCCATTGCTCCATGAGCCTGTCAAGGTCCGCCGCGAGTTCATCGGTCTCTGCAGTGGTAAACACGCGCGGGATGTGCAGAAAGCCGTTTTCCTTGTAGAATCGAATCTGTTCTGTAGTTAGCATCGTTGTGCTCCTGTCTGAATTCGTCAACTGCTCAATCGAGTGGCTGTGAATCTAGCCCCTTCCCCAAGGAATGGAATGATTGGAACGGCCAATTAGTTGACATTTTCGGCCAACGCTCGATACTGCGGCTTGTGGGCTACTACCGGCTATTGCTCGGCCAACCGCATCACATCCGCTTCGATCGGCAGCCACGAAACCTGGTGCATCGCCACACCTTCTTCGAACCGTGTTTGGTGCTCTCGGGCACGGGCGAATTCGAACACGGCGGAACGCGTCACAAGCTGCGCGCGGGCGACCTGTTCCTCGCCGACGTGGGCGTCTATCATGAGATTCGCTCCCTCACCACTCGCGACCTCGAACTGTACTTCACCTCGTTCGCCGTCACCGAGATTGAGGACCCCCGGCGGAGTCGGTTGAGCGACGATCAACTCATCCGCGCTTTTCTGCATCAACACTCTGTGTGGAAACCGGGGCAGGATCATCTCGCCGGCTATTTCCGCTGGCTGCTGGAGTACAACCGGCTTGCCGACGTCCCGCAGCGGGGATTCATCCAGGAAGAAGCCATGCGGCTGCTGGTGCTTCAGATCATGGCCGCGCTGGTGCCGCGCGGTGCCGCGCTGCCAGAGGTGCCGCGCGATGAGAAACTGCAGACGACACTGGACCGGGTGGTGCGCGAGATCGATGCCCGGATGCACGAGCCAATCTGGACTGGGAAGCTGGCGCGGAGCTGCGGCCTCTCGGAACGAAGCCTGCGCCGGATGTTTCGTCAACGACTCAACCGCACCGTCGCGGAGGAGATACAGCAGCGTCGCATCCAACGGGCTGCGACACTGTTGGCGCTACCAGAGTTCACTATCGCCGAGGCGGCGGGTCGCGTCGGAATACCGGACCCCGCGCAGTTCAGTCGTGTCTTCAAGCAGGTGATGGGTGTTTCGCCGCGGGCGTATCGTGCTTCGCAAACTCCGCCTCCGTCGGAGCGGACACTATTTACGAAAGTCGGTGGCGTGGCGATGCGGACCGAATTCCTCGAAAACACCCCCGCAGGGACATCCTCCGCTCCCACTCGAAGACGCCATGTTGGAACGGATCGCCGCCAAGCCTGATGTGAGCCGAGCGGGAAGCCGGTGTTCTCTCAGCGCCGGCCAATCAGCTTCCGCTTCAGTTCCACGTAGTAGAGCATGTTGTCGTAGGAGAGCTCCGGGGAAATGGCGTGGTCAATGTGCGGGATATAGCCGCCCATTTCCAGCAGCGGGGGGATCTTCCGATGCAGCTCCCGCTCGATCGCTTCTCGACCTTTCGCAAGTTCGATCTTGTCCAGTCCGCCGCAGAGCACAAGGTCCTTGCCGAACTTTTTCTTCAATCGCACGGGGTCCATCCCGGATGCCTGCTCGAGCGGCCAGTGGCAGTTGATTCCCGCTTCCATCCACAATGGAATGAGCGCCTCGGTATCTCCGTCCGAGTCGAGCCAGAAGCTCCGGATGCCCGCCTTTCGCATGCGTTCCATGATGCGCTGGTAAGGTTTGAGGAAGAACGTGCGAAAGAGCTGCGGCCCGTACAGCGGACCGCCCTTGCCGGCACAGTCCTCGAAAAAGTTAAAGTAGTCGAACTGCACCTCGCGCAACGCCCGCTCGACCAGCGCCAGCAGGAACTCCGCGTTGAACTCGATCATCTCTTCGACCAGCGCCGGGTCGTCGTAGAACAGCACGGACAGTTTCTCGGTGCCGACCCAGGAACGCAGTTGCGAGTACAGGCCGAACGTGCCGTTGCCGAGCAGGACCACCGGGTAATCACGGTCACTCCAGAGACGCACCTGTTCGTCCCACCAGAACGGATACCGGACGGGCGCGGTGGGGTCGTACCGGCGTTTCACGTCGTTCCAACTCGCGCGATCGGTCACCGGGTGCGAGACGTAGGTGTCCATGGTCATTCGCGTGCCGCAAACCGTCCCTTCCTTGAGCGCCCTGGTCACGATGCCGTTGCCGTGGCGAGCGGTGACGTATTCGTCAGTCTCCTCCAGCACCTCGTAACCGAAGTCGGGCATCATTCCGATGTTCAGTCGGGCGAACGCGCGGCGATCCAGACCAAAATGGTCTTCCCCCTCGAACATGTCCATCGTGCCGACGCGCGATGTGTTCGGCGGCATGCCTTCCCGAAGCCAGCGCTCGACGGTCTGCCCCCAGCAACCGAGTTCATAGTTCGGCACCCACTCGGTGGCCTCGCCCGCGAGGACTCTCCGGAGACATTCGCGGTGAGTCATGCTGTTCCTGGGCTTGCTGCCGCGCGCTCCATCACGAGCGTTGGCAGACCTCTTCGAGTCGTTTCATGAAGTAGCAGTAGTTGGCGAACGAGATGTCGGGCGGACAGGAATGATCGGTGTGCGGAATGTAACCGCCCTCGGCGATCAGCGGCTTCACACGCGCCAGCTCGGCATCAATCGAGGCCGGCCCCTGGGCCACGGCGCGTTTATCCACGCCGCCCCAAATGCGGAGTTGCTTGCCGTACTTGCGGCGCACGGCGAGCACGTCCATCCCGGCCTGCACCTCGAAGGGGTAAAGAAAGTTCAGCCCCGCGTCCATCCAGACCGGGATCAACGAATCAATCTGCCCGTCGCTGTCGAGGCCGATGTAATTCACGCCGCGAGCGCGGAGGAACTCCGTCACGTTGCGGTACCGCGGCAGCATGTAGCGACGCGCCATGGCGGGCGAGATGAGCGGGGCGCGATTGTAGGCCATGTCCTCCCAGAAACCGAACGCGTCCACCGCAATCACGTCGAGCACCTGTCGCATGATCGCGATGATGAACTCGGCATCCGCCTCCATCATCTCCTCGACGAACGCGGGTCGTCGTGGAGCGCCGTGCAGAGGTTCTCGACGCCAAGCAAGTTTCGAATCGGTCCGAAGAAACCGCCCCACCGGTCCGAGATGATGATGAACGGCTTGGGCTCGGCGCGCAACCGACGCAGTTGCGCCTGCCAGTCCGGGCCGATCCGTTTGGTGAGGTCGGGTTGCATTCGTTCCTGCCAGAACTGCCGGAACTCCGCGCGCGTCTCGACCGGGAACTTGAGGAACTGCGGCATCGAGCTTCGCGGTTGGTCTTTGCGTTCGCGCATGAGGATGCCTTCGTGGTTGATGTACGTGATCGTCTGCGCGTCTTCCTCGACCACTTTGTGCTCGAAGGGCGGGTGGGGAAAAAACCAGTGACCGAACACGTTGCGCTGGTCAATCCTGCCCTCGGGTTCGAACCGTTTCGGGTCGTAGCCTTCCTTCTTCCAGCGCTCGAGCGTCTCCGGCCATCCGCCCCACGCCCAGAACGGTGCATGATCCACCGGCTGATACGCCATGCACGCGTGGAAGCGTTCGAGGTCGGTCATGGTCTTCATAACAGCGTGAGAATTGTTCGCGGACGACCGATATGCAAGGCGGAACCGCTGCTGGGACGGCGCGAGGTCCTGCGCCCAGCACTGGGTCAGGCCGCAGAGGGCGAACTTGGTGACGTTGCAGGTGGCGAAGTTCGGTTGGCCGACAAAGCCGCTCACCGAGGAGAAATTCACCTCGCTTCCGCCGCCGAGATCTCCGAAGCCGCCGATCACGATGGCCCGTTTATCTTTCAGTCCGCGCACAGCTTCGATCCCCAATTCGGTACGACTACCGAATACTTCCGGCTTCTCAACCGCATTATTGGCCGTCAAAACCCTTCTGTCCGCAAGCCGAAGAGTCCGTCATCTCGGGTGTCGGGCCAAATCCCCAACGGAACGGAACGGGGTCTGGCTGCCGATGAGCCCGCGCGGCGAGCAATCGGTCCCGGGGCGATGCGTGAGATGGTTGTGGATCGGGCATGAGATCGAAAACGAACTAGCGTGTCCCAAAGGCAGCCGATCACAACCGATAAAACACAACGGCGTTATCGCGGAAAAGCTTCCTGCGCTGCGGCTGAGGTGCACCTTGAACCGCCCATTCGAGAGTCTCGACCCAGCGCGGATACTCGGTCGCCTGAAACGCCACCGGCCAGTCGCCTCCAAACAGGACGCGATCCCAGCCGAAGTGCTCCATCACAACTTCGATGT
>CAZOTB010000270.1:0-4992 GCA_964582645.1 uncultured Verrucomicrobiota bacterium
GAGGCGTTGGGCTGCCGCAGGTTGGTGCGGTAGGCGGGGGAAGGGCTTGGGCGCACGGTGGGCACCCCTGAGTCGGGCATTTCGCCCTGCCTCTGCTGCCGCCTCGACCGTTGGCAAGTCCACACCTCAAATGACTTTGACGCTGCCGTGGCCGAGTAACCAGTTGCCCAAAATGCGCTTGCCCGGCGGCCCCTTCGTCCTAAAATCCCGCCGTGGCGAAGCCCATCGAGCCAGCACTGGAAAGCGGCGCCGTCCGCGCGCCCGCAGCGCCCGGCCACGTCGTCGCGTTCATTGATCTCGGTACCAACTCGATCCGGCTGCTGTTGGTCCGCATCAATCCCAACCAGACCCACACCATTCTCTCCCAGCAACGCGAGATGGTCCGACTCGGCGACCGCGAGTTCGCCGGCCAACGTCTCCAATCCGAGGCGATGCATCGCGCGGCGCTGGTGTGCCGGCGATTCGTCGAGATGGCGCGCGAACAAAAGGCGCGGCACATCATCGCCGTCGCCACCTCGGCCACGCGCGAGGCGAAAAACCAGGCGGAGTTTCTCAAGCTCCTCCAACGCGAGTCGCGCGTCGAAGTCCATGTCATCTCCGGCAAGGAGGAGGCCCGGCTCATCTATCTCGGCGTTTCCAGCGGCGTGCATCTCGACGATCAACGCGCGCTCATCGTGGACGTCGGCGGTGGCAGCACCGAGGTGATCGTCTGCGACCAAAAGCAGTATCATCAGCTCGAGAGCCTCAAGCTCGGCGCGATCCGTCTGACCCAGATGTTCCTGGCCGGGGAGACCGGCCGCGTGTCGCCCTCGGCCTACGCCAAACTCCAACGCCACGTCCGCAACGCGGCCGTGCGACCGATCCAGCGTCTCCAGGAGCAACGCGTCCACCTCGCCATCGGTAGCTCCGGCACCATCCAAAACCTCGGCGACATCGCCGCGCTGATGTTTTTGGGGAGAAAGTGGCAGCGCGACGATGTGTTCACGCATGACCAGCTCAAGAAAGTGATCGCGACGCTGTGCGGACTGCCTTTGCACGAGCGGCGAGAAGTGCCCGGCATCAATCCCGAGCGCGCCGACATCATCCTCGGCGGCGCAGCGATCGTGGACGCGCTTATGCAGGAATTGGAGTTGAAGGAAATCCGCATCAGCGACCGCGGGCTGCGCGACGGGTTGCTGATGGATTACCTCGCTCGCATCGGCCACGCTCGGACGCGCGAGGAGACCTCCGTCCGCGCCCGCAGCGTGTTGCATCTCGGACGCACCTGCCACTTCGACGAACCTCACGCCCGCAACGTCGCCCGGCTCGCGCTCGAAATGTTCGACAGCGCGCGCGAGTTGCGATTGCACCGGCTCGGCGACGACGAGCGCGAGCTTCTCGGATACGCCGCGCTGCTGCACGACATCGGCGTGTTTCTCTCGTACCAGAACCATCACGCCCACACCTACTACCTCATCAAGAACGCCGATCTGCTCGGGTTCGACCAGACGGAGATCGGCATCCTCGCCGCGACGGGTCTGTTCCATCGAAAGAGCTTCCCGCGCAAGAAGCACGAGGAATTTGCCGAACTCGACGGACGTTCCCGGGACATTGTCCGTGTGCTGTGTGCGTTGTTGCGGATTGCCGAGGCATTGGATCGCAGCCATGCCGGCGTCGTGCGCCACGCGAAATTCCGCGCGGGCGGCAACAGCAGCTTCGTGTTGAATGTGCGCTCAACTCGCGATTGTCAGTTGGAACTCTGGGGGGTCGAGAACCAGGCGAAGGCATTCGAGAAAGCGTTCCAGCACCGATTGCTCGTCGAGGCGAAGCTGGAGAAGGCGGACTGACTTGGCGTGTCGTCCCCGGGCCGGATTTGGACCTTCGCGTCTTGGTCCTGCTGCTGTACTGTTGCGCTCATGAAGGAATGCTTGACCACTCCCGTGTAGTTACCGGACTTCAGAAAGCAAGCCGGGGGTCAAGGGGGCGGTTGGACTGGACAGCTTGCCCTTGTACGGCTCGGAATGGGTGGCGTGCTGTCACTCAATTGGTTCTACGCCGGTCGATGAATGAACCGGTAGTGGGTCAGTTTGAGAACGTCAACGTTTCGACTCCTTCCGAAGCCCGGCGGCCAATTTCAGGAAGCCGGTATCTTACGCAACTGCCCTTTCTGCAACAGCGGAATCGCAGCCAATGCCGCCGGCACGAGCGGAATCAGATCAGAGATGTCATTCGACTTCGCGCACAGGACGAGAACCGCGATGTCCCGGCCTTGCAGATTTTGCTGATATTCCACGCCTTGGTCGGTCGTGAGCAGAACGTCAAACCGTCCTTCGGCGCGAGTGAGCAGCAGGCCGTTCTTCACGCCACTCCAGCCCGCCTCCGGTACGGTCTGGACTTCGTGGCCGGGCAGGTGTCGCTTCCGACCGCGAGGC
Source organism: uncultured Verrucomicrobiota bacterium (assembly GCA_964582645.1). GTDB lineage: Bacteria > Verrucomicrobiota > Verrucomicrobiia > Palsa-1439 > CAZOTB01 > CAZOTB01. Next base: position 2,412 of record CAZOTB010000270.1, read on the forward strand.
ACGCATTCATCGAGCAGAACGCGCATCAAGCCGGGGCGAGAACGTGTTCCTTCGCCGCTTCCAGGACCTGGAGAGCCTGCTCTCGGCGCACCGTGGGAAAATCATCGAGAAACTCGTCCAGGGAATGATTATGTTCCAGGTAATCGAACAGCGCCTGTACCGGCACCCGCGTTCCCACGAACACGGGCGTCCCTCCCAGAATCTCTCGATCACTGTGTACCACGCCGGGAATCATGCCGGAAATCATACCGCTGAACCGGGCCGAGTGCAATGCCGGTTTCTGCTGCTGCCGAATCGCGAACTGTGAACCCTCACGCCACCAACTCCCCTCCGTTCGCAGCCGGGTTGTGGTAATTGGATCAACTTCGTGTATCGGAAAGCTTGCCCTTGTATGGCTCGGAGTGGGCGGCGTGCTGCCGCCAGCTCTCGGCCTATTTCGCAGCGAGGGGAAGGCACAACGGAAATGGCAGCGCGAATCGGGAGGATGGCCTCTGACAACTTGGCGGATAGACCCACGCGCCCTGACTTCCTGTCAGAACGAGCCTCCAGTCGCGCGTCGGCGGCGAGCATAATTTATCCCGACGAGCGTTCCAGCGATCCAGTAGCGTCTCAAATAGAAGCATCAGAGCCAATGCTTCGGAGCGTCAGGCAGGCGGTGCAGGCGGTGGCAGGCGATCCAGATGACATCGCGCCAGGCGATTTTCACCTCATATATTTCACGACGAAATGTTTTGACTCCCTTTGAGGCATCTCGGTACTGTCGCGGGCAGCATCGAGGAGTTCATGAGTTCCATCAAACTGAAGCTGGCTCTTTGCTGTCTCCTGGTCGCAGTCGGAAGCGGGTGTAGCACGAACAAGCAGCCAGTTCGCGACGATGCGCCCCTTCCTCCGAAAGCCTACGCGCTCCCCGAAGGCTTGCACGCCGAGGCGCAATACCGACCGGGCGTGGACCCATTTCAGTACCCGTTGATCGAAGTCTTTCTTCACAACAGAACCGGCAAGGCAGTCGAGTGGAAGCGCGCGTTCCTGAATGGCGCAGAAGTTCAGATGCTCACCAACGGTGTCGTCTGGTTTCAATTCTATCCAACTGAGAAGGCCGCTCCGAATCACACCGTCGAGTTGCAGATAAACCTGAAGTCGAATCCGATGACCCCGCAAACCGTCGAGGCAGAGACGCAGGATGGCGAGCGGGCGAAGGTGACATTGCCCCCGTTCTCCGTTCCACGCATGCGCATCGAAGCCGTGACTTTTCGCTCGGACTTCAAGAAAGCCTTCGTTGCCTACAATGTATCGGGAAGTGGCGATGGAAATAGGGTGGGTTCGGGTTTCACCAAGGCCGCTGTGAATGGGTGGGAAGTTACCGATGGTGCTCGGGTTTTGAGCGTACCGCACCGAAGACAGACTGCGCGGCTTGTGAAGCCATGTAAGGATTGTAAACCCGTGCCACAATACGAACCCGGCCTCTTCGCCCTGGAGTTGCCTGAGCCAAGTTCTCAAGGTCAACCCTTCCACCTGCGATTGGAATTCCCGGGCGGCGCGGTTGCGCAAGCCCTGCTCCGCGCCTACTCGGGTGTCTTCTTGGATTCATCCGGGGTGGATGAGAAGAATCGAAAACTTCGCCAGCAACTTCGACTCGATCTCCGGTCAATCGGGCAGCCGGAGTATGGTGATCCAGCTTGCTTCGATACAAGCCAGAGAAATAGTGTTGGTGCAGCGATCCCATCTCTCTTGGAGAGCCGCAAGGCTTGCTGGGCAAAAGGCGATGACCGTTTATCCCACGCCATGCTGTGCACAGCGGCCACACCAAACACACATTACTCCGTATATGGGCAATGCATGGATGCGGTGGAAGTGAATCCATATCGGTTGGGTTGGGGAGACAATCCTAAATTCGTGGAAGATGAGGAGAGGTATTTTCGATGGGGACGGAAGGCGGCAGAACCGCGTCCGTGGTTTTGGCTACCAGAAGCTTTTGCAGTGAGGAAGCGGATTCTGGAGCCGGAAGAATTGCGGTTGCTTGCGTACACAGCATTGGGACACGGAGTCAAAGGAATCAATTACTTCACCTACAGCTATGACGGGCCAAACCCTGCAACAGGTTTCGACAGGAGCCAGCGGTTGCTGGCGGAGGTTAAGAGGATAAATGCCGAGATCAAACGGCATGAACGCATTTACTCAGGGTCAATCCCGCTTGCGGAACAGACGATCGGATCAGATGTTGATGGTGTGCGAGTTTATACTCTTTGCGCCGGAGAAGATGGGCTTCTGGTCATCCTGAAGAATTTGGATTACGGCCCGACGAGCCGCGAGCCGAATCTTGTTGCCCGCAAATCCGTGTTCAAATGCCGACCGAAAACCAATCTCAGAATTGAAATCTCCAAGCCGGCTTGGTTCCATTCGATTGAGCGAGCAGACGGAACTCGCACGGTCTCCGCTTCAAGCCTAATCACAGGAAAATCGGCAAGAGTGGCACTTGATGCGAGGACGATTCGATTTGACATCGGAACGCTCTCCTTGGTAGATCCGTTGTAACTGCTCAGGTAGCCTCCCGCGGCGGGAGGCTGCCTGAGAAAAATCGGGC
>CAZOTB010000271.1:0-4974 GCA_964582645.1 uncultured Verrucomicrobiota bacterium
CCGGGGGCGCCAGATGGTAGCGTATCCACAAGAGAGGCCGTCTCACGCGCTCGGGAAACTCACGGTATAAATCAAGACCTGTGACGTTGCGCAACGCCTCGGCGAAATGCAACATCCACATGTTTTCCAAGGGCCAGAACAGGGGACCATCCGCCGGCTCGCCATCCGGTCCGCACCCGAAGGGCATGATGGCGGCGCGAAAGCGATCCAACACGGCGGCCACCCACTCGGCGGCGGGCGGACGCCGGTCGAGCAGTTGCAGGGCGGCAACGCCAAAGTGGCCGTTATCCACCACGGCATGATGACCGCCTGCCTGGGAGTGCCGCTGCGCGTGGACATCCGGCCACCAGCGTTCCATCAGCTTGATCAGACACTGGACGATTGCCTGCTCCTCGGCCTCCGTCGCCGCGCCGGCGAGCCAATCGAGCGCCACGGCCAGCGACTGCATGTAGCGATTGGCGGTGTAGAAATGTTCCTCCACCCGGTCCCTGGGTTCCCAGCGCAGGGCCGCCTGCAGCCAAACTCGCGCGAGTTTGAGCCAGCGGACGTCGCGGGTCATGCACCATGCAAAGCGGTCCTGCTCGATCAAAGCAGTGACCTCCATGCCGGCGGTGAAGGTCACATCAAGCTGGTGAAACAGGTGGGGACTGCCCGGATAGAGCGGCAACGCGCGCGCCGGCCGCCGCGCGGCCAGGGCCTTGGCGGCGGCTCAGTTACCGTTTGCATGGGTGGCAAGCTGACCGCTCTCGCGCGGGGTCAACGCCCGGTTGTAGATGCGCAAGTCACTCATCCTGCCCTGAAACGGGTGGCCGACGCCAAAGCCGATTCGTAGAGGCTGATCGTTGTTTAGGTCGAAGTCGCTCGGGGTGAAGGGGGAGGATTCTGACGCGAGACTGCCATCCACATGCAGTCGCAAACGCCCCCCTTGGCGCACAGCGACGATGTGCCGCCAGCCGTACGCGAGGGTTTGATCGCTGCTGGCCAGTCGCCCGGCTTCGAGGCTCAGGACGCGCCCCGAAGGCAACGTACCGACGAACAGTTTTCCCCGATAGACCGCCATGCTCCAAAGGCGGCGCAGGATGACCGTCGAAGTGTTGTCCACGTTTCCCACGAACGTCCAGCCGTGCCGGTCCAGCCGCCAGGCGTTGGCCATCGGCAATGAGCCGCAATACACTTTCCCGTTGTACAACGCCATGCCCATGATCTCCTTTTCGAAACCCACGGTCGCGACGCGCTTCCATGACTCACCGCCTTCGTAGCGAAACAGGGCGCCGTCCGGCCACGTGCCGACGTACAGGTCGCCGCCGTACACGACGCCCGAATAAATCTGCCGGGCGTTTTCGGGCTTGCCGCAATACGTCCATTCGGTGCCGCCCTCGTAACGGTAGATCGGCCCGCCATTCACAAGCGCGTACAGCCGGCCCTGATAAATCGTGAAGCTGAACAGGCGCTCATTCGGGCCGATGTATTTCCAATCGCTGCCGCCCTCGTAGCGGAACGCGCCGCGCCGATGGAGGCTCGTGCAGTACAACTCGCCGCGATACACGGTCAGGCTCGTTGCTTCGTCGGCTTTGCCGGTTTCGTGCCCCTCGACCCACTGGTCGTCGGGCGTCGCGCCTTCCTTCCCCGGCTGGCCGCACTCGGTCCAGCGTCCGTCGTCCTCGATGCGGTACACGTGCCCGCCCGGCCTGGGATTCCTGGCCGGACCCAATGCCGATCCGAGCGGGTTGTAGCGGCCGCTGCCGCAATGGAGTTTGCCCTCGAACTCCACCACGGAAGGGATTGCGTTCGAGCCATCGGGGGGCGCGCCCAGATCCTCCCATTGCTGACCGCCCGCATAGCGCCAGAGGTGGCCGCATTCGTCGGCTTCCATCTCGAAGGTGCCGGCGTACAGGTGGTTGTTGCAAACACGGAGTGCCTGGATTTGCACAGCGCGGCCCGGTCGGCCACAGTCGGTCCACGCCGCATCGAGCCGCCCGTTGTCGATTCCGAAATGGACGTTGCGGTAGTTCGACTGGGCCGTGGTGGTCACGCCTGAGTTGGTGACCACGCCGAGGCTGAAACCACGCCGCGCATCGGGGTCGAACTTGCTGACGATGTCGCCGACGACATCGCTGGTTTTCTCCTCAGTGTGAATCCACACCGCCACGGAGAAATCGCCGGTGCCGAATTGCAGTCCCGCGTCGTTTGCGACCTCCAAGCGGCTATCCATGCCGTTGAACGACGCTGCGGAAGCCGGCTCACCGTTTGGGCCGGGTAGCCCGTAAGTGATCCCCCGGCTCTGGCCTGCGCTTCCATCGCCGTCGCCGCGAAATGGCCAGTGGCCCACCAATCCAGTCTGTAGTTCGGTCTTCAAGTCATTCCGTTCTCGGTTTCTTCCCGTTTCCCGCGTTTGCCATTCGAGCTTCGAACATTCTGCCCCCACTCTATTACCTCGGCTGGAGTGGCTCTTTCACGGCGAGACGCTTCTGCCACTTGACCAACCCCGCGAGCGTCAACAGGGAGCGATTCATGGGGGTCATTAAAGGTTCCGATCAAGAAAAAAAGCTCTGCCAGAGGCTTTCCCAGCCCAACCTGTTTCTTCTTCGGTTGAACCTCCCCCCGCCCCCAGCCCGCGTCCGTCCCGTGTCACCGCCGATCTGCTGAAACGCATCCTCGAGATCCCCCAATGCGACGGAAGCACGGAGGTCCGGAGATGCTTGAACAGGGCGTTGGCGCACGTGTCCGCGTCGCCGTAGAGCGTCGAGATGTGCACGCGCGGCGAGGTGACTTTTCCGCCCGGCTCGACGACGCGGAACGGAGTCGTGCGGGCGAGTCCGACGCACGCGTGCAGATGACTGTGGGGCCTCGGCTTGGCGACGCGCGTGAACTCGACACTGGTCCCGCCGCTGTATTCGAAGTCAAGGACCGCGATCTCCGCCGTGTCTTCGTTGCGCACGAGCTATTGGATTGGTTGCACTTGCTCCACAGGCGTTCCCGGCAATTGGGCCGATCTCTGTGGTGAGATAAACCGCCAAGACGCCAAGAGCGCCAAGGAAGGAAGGCAAGGCGATCTTCTGTTCAACCCTTCTTCCATCCGTGTCCATCCGAGTGAGCTGCGGTCAGCCAAACATCAGCAGGATCGCAACGCCCACCACAGTCGTCGCGATCGTGATCGGGATGCCGAGCTTCGCGTAATCCCAGAAACCGACTTCGATATGGCCGCGAGCGGACTCGACCACGATGATGTTGGCCACCGAACCGAGGATGGTCAGGTTGCCGGCGAACGTCGTCGCCAGCGCCAGCACTTTCCACATCAGTTCGGGATTGGCAAAGCCCGGCAGCCATTTGCCGGCCACCAACACGAATGGGACGTTGGAGAAAATGTTCGATCCGGCGACCGAGAACCACGCCAGGTTCCACCCCTGTGCAGTCACAGTCGCGCCGAACATGCTGCGCAGGCGTTGATAAACCTCATCCGGCAATCCGGTGCCGTTCAGTCCTTCGACCACCACGAACAACGCCGCGAAGAACACGAGGAGATGCCAGTCCACGAGTTTCAACACTGCGTGTGTGTCGCGCCGAGCCAGTACCATGATCGCTGCCGCGCCCGCCAGTGCCGTCCAGGAGAGGTTGAACCCGGCCACGAATCCCACGAACACAAGCGCGAACACGATGCAGGTCTTCGTGAACAATGCCCGATCCAGTTTGCCCACCGGCAGGTCCTCGCGCGCAATCGTCGCCTCCCGAAGGACTCTGCGAAAACCGAAGCTCAGGATCGCATAGTTGATGGCCAGTCCCACCAGCGCCGCCGGAAGCAGCGCGCCGGAGAACTGCAGGAAGGAGATGTCCGACATATGGCCGATGATCATGTTCTGCGGATTGCCCACCAGTGTCGCGACGCTTCCCAGGTTGGCGCTCGTTGCCAGCGCCATCAGGTACGGGAACAATGGGAGCTTCCCGCGCACGATCACCGCCACCACGAGAGGGGTCAGCATCAAGCAGATCGTGTCGTTGACCAACAGTGCGGAGAGGATGCCGGAGGTCAGAATCAGGTAGAGCAGCAGGCGTTGCGGTGATTTCGCCACCAGAAGAATCCCGTCTGCTGCCCACTCGAAGAACCCGGCCAGATGGAGGTAGGCCGAGATGAGCAGCATCCCGAGCAACAGGACGATGGTGTCGTAGTCCACGGCCCGGTACGCCTGCTCGGGCGTCATCACTCCGCACGCGACCATCAACGCGGCCCCGAGCAGCGCGGCCGCGGGACGGTTCAGTGGCAGAATTTTCAGCCGTCGCCCGCTGATGAGGGCGTAGGTAAGTGCGAAGATGAGTACCGCGGCGAGGCCGCGCCAGTCGTTCACGATGGGTTGCATAACGGAAGTCGTGTCGTTTGACAATATGGCTCGGGTGCATCCTGATACGGGCAGCGGTGATGAGATGCGCGCACGAGGTTCAGTACCGGCGAATTTGGAATGACTTACCGGCGCGAATCCGGTACGGTGTCCAGCCATGAAAGCTGCATTCCGAGTTGGTTTGGTATTGCTGCCGTGTCTGATCCTCGCCGCTTCGCTCGCATGGGCGACGCAAAAGGAGCCGAGCACGCCGGTGTTGCCCTCGAGAGGATTGGAAGCTGCCACGGCGATCACGACGGTGACCGGCATCGCCATCTCGCCGTTGCTTGGCACGGCCGCCATCGGCGCGCTGGATTATTTCCGCACGGACCGAACGGAACGCGACCAGTTGCCGTGGTATGCGAGTCCTCTCTTCTGGCTTCCCGCTTTGGTCGTGGTCGGATTGGTCGCAACGAAGGACGTCGTCGGCACGGCGTTGCCCCCCGGATTGAAGAAGCCGATTGACGTCGCCGAGACCATCGAAAACAAAGTCAGCGGGTTTGTCGCGGGGGGAGCGGTGGTGCCGATTGTGGCGTCCTTCTTCAAATCGAGCAGCGCGGCTGTGACGGCGACCGACGTCGGAACGACCGGCCTGGCGATGATT
>CAZOTB010000272.1:0-4901 GCA_964582645.1 uncultured Verrucomicrobiota bacterium
GTTGACGGCGGGACCGGCGGTGTCCTTGTAGGGATCGCCGACGGTATCACCGGTGACAGCCGCGGCGTGGGCCGCACTGCCTTTGCCGCCGAGGTTGCCTTCCTCGATGTACTTCTTGGCGTTGTCCCAGGCGCCGCCACCGCTGGTCATCGCGATGGCGACGAAGAGTCCGGTGACGATCGTGCCGACCAGCACGCCACCCAGCACGATCGGGCCGAGCAGCCACGCGCTACCGATCGAAAGCACGAGCGGCAACAACGCGGGCACAATCATCTGCTTGAGCGCGGCGCGCGTGACGATGTCCACACACCGGCCGTAATCGGGTTTCTCGGTGTGGTTCATGATGCCGGGTTTTTCCTTCATTTGCCGGCGCACTTCGAGCACGACCGCGCCCGCTGCTTTGCCTACTGCGTCCATCGCGTACGCCGTGAACCAGAACGGCAGCAACCCGCCGATGAACAGGCCGATGATGACCTTGGGTTCTTGCAGCGAAAATTCGAGAGTCCGTATCATGCCGCCTACTGCGTCAGCGCCTGCCGGAGCAAGCGCGGTGCGCAGTTCCTCGACGTACGAGCCGAACAACACCAGCGCCGCGAGTCCTGCCGAGGCAATGGCGTAGCCTTTGGTGACAGCCTTCATGGTGTTGCCGACCGAGTCGAGACCGTCGGTGACCGTGCGGACTTCCTTGGGTAAGCCGCCCATGACGGCGACGCCGCCGGCGTTGTCGGTGATCGGGCCGAATGAATCGAGCGAGATGATGATGCCGGCCATCGAGAGCATCGAGACGACGGCGATGGCAATGCCGTACAGTCCCGCGAAATGATACGAAAGCAGGATCGCCACACCGATGAAGCCGACCGGCAGCGCGGTTGCGTGTTGGCCTACCGCAAGCCCGGCGATGATGTTCGTCGCGTGGCCGGTGATGGATGCTTCGGCGATGCGTCGCACGGGTCGGTACCTGGCGCTGGTGTAATAGTTCGTGATCGCGACCACGACGGCGGTCATGATCAGGCCGACCACGGAGGCCCAGTACATCTGCGTTGCGCCGATGGTCTTGCTGCCGATCTGGATCGGGCCCGTGAACAACCAATGCGTGGCCGGCCAATAAAAAATTGCAGACACGATGCCGCTGGTGATCACACCGCCCATTAACACGCGCGTCGGATCGCCTTTGACGACGTTGATATAGATGATGCCCAGCGTCGCGCCGACGATTGAAATGCCGCCGAGCACGAGCGGATACATCATCGCGGCCTTTTGCACGGTCGCAAGGTCGCCCGGGTTTGCGCCGCCGAACGCCAGAAACCCAACTAGGATGCCGCCGATCAAGCTCACGGCGTAGGTTTCGAATACGTCGGCCGCCATGCCGGCGCAATCGCCGACATTGTCACCCACGTTGTCGGCGATCACGGCCGGGTTGCGCGGATCGTCTTCGTCCATCCCGGCCTCGATCTTGCCGACCAGGTCTGCGCCGACATCGGCCGCTTTGGTGTAAATGCCGCCTCCGAGTCGCGCGAACACGCTGATCAGACTCGCGCCGAGCGCCAGCCCGATCAGGCTGTGGGTGACTTCGCTGGCGCCAAACATCCGTTCAATGATGATGTAGAAGATCGCGACCGAGAGCAGCCCGAGTCCAACCACGAGCATGCCGGTGACCGCGCCACCGTTGAACGCAATCTGGAGGGCACGGTGCGCGCTCTGTGTTGCGCCCTGGGCGACGCGCACGTTCGAGATCACGGCGACGCGCATGCCGATGTAGCCTGCGGTCAACGAACACACTGCGCCGAGGACGAACCCAATCGCCACAGGAAGGCCTTGCAGTCCGTAGATCAGCAGAAACAACGCGGTCGCGATGACGCTGATGGTGAGGACCTGCCGGCGCAGGTAGGCCTTCGCGCCTTCGCGGATGGCGTCGGCCACCTCCCGCATCTTGTCCGTGCCCGTCGGGCACTTCATGATGAAGTAGATCAGGTACAGCGCGACCGCCAGTCCGACGATCGCCAGCACTATCGTCAATGCAATTCCATGTCCCAGTAGAAAATCGCTCATCGAAAAAAACTCCCAAGTGAAAAGGGTCAACGCCCCGAAACGTCCGGAAAGCGAGGCGGTATAGTAGGCAAGAAACCTTCGCGGTCAACCATAATTCTTGGAATTAACTCGCGCGCGAAAGGCTTGGAAAACCCGTGGTTACAGCGTACTGCGCGATATCCAACGGCTGCCTCGTCTCTGGAGGAACAGTGTGGTGCGCATCTTGAAACCGCCAGCGTCCGTGGGCGGGCACCGCCACAATGGTGGCAGTGTCCGTATGTCCCCGGCAACGTGTCAAGGGTTGCTTTGGCCTTGCCACTGCCATCCTTGTTCGTTCACATTCACCACATGGAAGGGAGCACTTGGGTACAGTGCTCACACCGAGAATCGGTAAATAGCAGGCCTAACGAAAGGAAAGTGCAAAATGAAATCTGGTTCTGTTTGCGCGAAGTCGGGAGTCATCGTTTTCGCTGTTGTTGCACTCGTTGCTTCAAGTTGGATCCTCGCGGAGGACGGCGTTGCGCCAACGCCTTCTCCCAATCTGATCATACAGAGCGTCGCGTGCCCGACGGGTGCCACGCTTGGATCATCCTTCACGGTGACTTACGTAATCAAGAACATCGGCAATGCCAATGCAGGGAGCTCCACGACTTATCTTCAGCTCTGCTCCGACACGAACAACGTATCTGGAACAACTTGCTCTATCCACACCCACACTGTCACAGGCACCATCGCGCCCGGCGCAGCCAAGACGAACAGCCCTTCTGTTACCGTCTCGAATGGTTGCACCACGGGCATTGGGTTCGTGGTGGTCGTAGCAAACCGAAGTCACTCTGTCGGGGAGAGCAATTACGCCGACAACACAAATGCTTGCCAATTGAGCATCAATCCCTGAGAAGACGCTCCCGGAGAGAACGGTCATGTGGAATTCATCCGGCTTGCTCCGACGAGAAGAGGCTTCGATGAAAGCGATCCTCTCCAGCGTCTTCTGCTGTTGTCTTGGCGTGCAGTGCAGCGCGGGGAATGTCACGATCGACAACTCTTTTGGGAGAAAGCCGCAGTCACTCACTGGACCAGGCTATGACATTCCTGCCAGCCTGGGCAAGACGGTCGGGAAAAACCTGTTCCACAGTTTCGGGCAGTTCGATCTGTCGCAGGGCGACGTGGCGACCTTCTCGGGACCCGATACCATCAAGAATGTATTGTCGCGAGTGACCGGTGGCGCGCCTTCTTCGATTGATGGCACGATCCAATCCACCATCGCGGGCGCGAATTTCTACTTCATCAATCCGCACGGCGTAGTGTTTGGTCCCCACGCGAAGATGGACGTCAGCGGTTCGCTCGTCGTGACCTCCGCCGACTACGTCAAACTGGCCGACGGCGCTCGATTTCGAGCCGGAACCCCGAGTGATGCTGCGGACGCGCTCCTCACCACGGCTGCTCCCGAAGCATTCGGTTTTCTGGGAAGCACGCCTGGTGCGATTGTGTTTCAAGGTCCGGGCGGAATTGATCCCGCCCCCGTACTGGCCCAGGTACCGGACGGACAGTCCATCGCCGTGATCGGCGGGGATATCAGGCTCGTGGACGCTCAGTTTTACGCTTCGGGAGGCCGGGTGGCGCTCGTGAGCACGGCCTCGGCAGGAGAGTTGCGCTTCGACGCGAGCGATGCGGCCGCAGCAATCGACACGTCTGCATTTGTGCAATTGGGCAACATAGAACTCTTGGACCACGCCTTTATGTATCTCTCCGGCGAGAGAGGAGGCAGGTTCACCGCGGACGCAGAAAACGTGTCCGCCGAAACCTCCTTCATTTTTGCGGACAACTACGGCGCAGCGGATGGACTGGGAATCGAAATAAACGCTCGTGATTCCATCACTCTTGCGAACCTGACCATCATCAGCGCATTCGTATTTGGGTCTGGGAATGGCGGAAACATCAACCTGAATGCCCGTTCGATCGTGTTGAACGGGTACACGGATCAGGGAGGCAACTCTGTGAACATTTTCACGGAGACAGGTGGCGATGGCAAGGGCGGGGATGTCGTCATCCGCGCTGACTCTTTCGAGATGAACGGTGGAAATGCGATCGGCGTTTCCGCCTCAGGTCCTGGCGATGGCGGCAGCATCCAGATCACGGCCTCCTCGGTTCGGCTGAACGGGCAAGCATTCGGGGCAGAACTGGCGGCATTCACTGCGGGCGGCAGATCGGGCGGGATCACGATCACCTCCGACAGCTTGGAGATTCAAAGTGGCGCTCAAATCCGCACGGATACACTGGCAGGGTCATTCGATGGAGGACCGATCCAGATCACAACTTCGTTGCTGCGACTGGACGGTACCGGCCAGGGACTCCTGCCCACGACCATCGCATCCACCACCTCTCAAGATTCTGTGGCTGCTGGCGGCGACATCACGATCCGTCCCAACGCAGGATCGAAGCTGACGATGGAAGTGTGGAACGGAGCTTCGGTGAACACATCCTCCTCGACATCCGGTGACGGTGGAAACATTCACGTTGAGGCCGCAGACGTCAGGCTGCAGAACGGGGTTTCGATACAGAGTTCTGCTTCTGGTTCCGGGGACGCCGGCAACGTCGCCATCGGGGCAACGGGATCCGTTTCGTTGCAGCAGAATAGCAGTCTCAGCGTCTCCTCCCTTCAGAGCGACGGCGGGAGCATCACCGTCACTGCCGGCAACGAGATTCGGGTCAAGGACAGTTCCGTCACCGCCCAGGCGGCGGTCAATGGCGGCGACATCACGCTCAAGGCGGACAAGCTCGTCTATTTCCTCAACAGCACGCTCACGGCGGAAGCCATCAGCGGCAACGGCGGCAACATCAACATTGATCCGCCGTTGGTCGTGTTCAACAACAGC
>CAZOTB010000273.1:0-4865 GCA_964582645.1 uncultured Verrucomicrobiota bacterium
TCCATGTCTGGTCGCCGAGTTCGAGCGTGGCGACGACGTTGTGGTAGCCATTGAGCTTGACCGGGAGTGAAAACTTCGCCTGCGCTGCGCCGTCCGACGGGATTGTGATGGCTTGCTCCTGTTTGTTCGTTTCCGCGCCGTCGTAGCTGCGTGTAGTGACGGCGAGTTTGCCGGTGAGCGTTGCTTTCGTGTAATTTGTAACCGTCGCCGTGTACGCGGGAACTTCGGGCGCAGCCCAGACGTGGCCGAACCGGTCGGGATTCCAGGCGAATGCGACTGGCGATTGTCCGAGGGTCGCCGCGTAGATCCGCACACCCGAAGGCAGACCGCCCTGATGCCAACCGTAGTGGATCGGGTCCGGGTAACTGCGGTGCGGATGGACCTTCTTTGTGAGTTCGATTTCGATGATGTCGAGATCGGAGAGCGTGGTCAACCGCGATGGATCGAGCGCGCGCGGGGTCGCGTTGTCCCGCGCCGTACCAGCGCGTGCCCGGGCCTGGCCCGGATGGCAGATAGCCTTCCTGATTCGCCTGACGCAAGAGACTTTGTCCGACATCAATGTGATCGTTGCCCTCGACATTTGTGGCGGGGAAGACGAACGGCACCCCTCGACCTGCACCAGTTGATCGGCTGGCGGCAGCGATTTCACGTCCACGAACCCGCGCGCGTTGGCGTAGCTCGCGAGCGAGACCGGCAGGAAACCTTTCGTCCCGACCAGCGGCTCGACGGCAAACGACGCGAGTTGCACGTTCGGCGCGAGTTGAATCTTGAGCGTGTCTTTCGGATCGAGCGCAGCCTCCTCCTTCGTGGCGACCAGCCGGTTGTCGAGCCAGCAACGGGCCGGTCCCTTGCGATACTGAATTCGCAAGTCCACCCATTTCTCCTGCAGCCCGGGCAGCCGCAATGGTTCAGGCATCGGGGGACATGCTAGGAAACCTGTCCCGCTTTGAACAGCCGGCTATGCGCTCAGGGGTAGGGTGCCAGCAAGACTGCGTAAGTGCTGCCCCAAGCGGTGTTGGCGGGAGCGTTTCCCCAGAAGGCCTTGTGGGCCCACGGCCATTCCGGTCCGGGAGGGCCGCCGTCGTATTGGAAGTTCGGGACCCGCCTCCAAAACTCGGCGTGACCGTCCAAGTAGGAGATGGGAAGGCCTTTGCCGCCATGGGCGGGGCCGAATGTGGATGGAACCGGCATGGTTGGATAACCCCAAAGACCGTACTCGAAGAAGCTGTAATGAAGCACGTCGCCGTAGTATCCGTTTTCCGAGAACGCAAACGTTTTCGAATGATCACGGAACTCGTCAATGCGCATCGGCTTGGAGCCATCGGCTGCTTCGCCGTACCTTTGACGCAGGTCATGGTTGATCGCGTACGACCAGTGATTGTTATTCGCGACGGCCGCGGTCCGTTTCGTTTTCACCGGACAATAAAAGATCGTGCTCGATGACACTCCAAAGCTCGTGCCCGGCGTGTTGGTTGCCACCGAAGCGTAGCGCGCCAGGTGGGGGATCCATCCGCCGTAATTCCAGCCGCCCACCGCAGGCTGGATGAATCCGTCGTGGTCAGCGGTGTAGGCGAGGAGGGCGATGGTGAGTTGGCGCACGTTGTTGACGCAGCGAATCTGGAAACCTTTGTCGCGCGCGCCCTGTAACGCGGGCAGCAACATCGCGGCAAGCACCGCGATGATGGCCACCACGACCAACAATTCGATGAGCGTGAAGCCGGACGAGGCTCTCAGATTCTTCGTCGCCATAGCAAGAGCGCACTGAACAGCGTCAGGAGGCCCGCGGTTGGCTCAGGCACAACCACGCCGGTGAAGCTGAACCGGATGTCGGAGCGGTCGTGGAAACCGTCATTGAGCGGAACGAAGTCGCCCGTCACCCAGACGTTGCCGCCGTTGGACGCATTGCGGACAGGATACGAGATCGCCATCCCACCCCAGCCGGCCGCCATCTCGCCGTTGCCGGAGAAGTTGATCCCGAGACCGGCATTCTGCGCGAGGAAATAGAATTCGCTTGTGGTGCCGAACGTGCCAAACTCTGTTGTCATCACGTAGGTCAGGCCTTGTTGCAATTCAATCTGCTGGTCGAGTCGAAACTCCTGCTCTGTGCCGTTGGCCTGGCTCGGAAGGATCGTCGTGCTGCCGAGGATGTTGTTGTTGCTGTCCCGGATGCGGACGATGAGGGGCTGGTTGTTCGCGATGGCGGTCGGGTTGGCTGTAGGCGTAAGCTTGAGCTTGTGGGTTGCCACCCATTTGCCTGCGGGGATTTCCTTGTCGGTGATCGTAAACACCTGGCCGCGTTTGTTGCCGCCGCCGCCCTGGATCGGGTTGAGATTGCTCGTGTGGTCTGAGTATGGCTGCCCCGGCCCGGCCACGAATGCCGTGTTCGCGCCGTTGGCGAAAATGAAGTAAGGATCCTTGTTAAGGTCGCTCCAGGTGACGCCGTCATTCGTGAACAACACCGTCATCTTCGGATCGTACGCGCGGTCGTAGGGTCGGATGTCGTGGTTCTCACTGCTCATGCGGATATCGTTGGAAAATCCGCCCGGCCCGGTAGCCGTATCGAGCTTGGTGACGAGGTGATAGACGTTGCCCGCCGTAAGTGAGATCGAACCGAACACAAGCGCCTCGACCGCGTTGCCGTCGGTCGGATCCACTACCGCGGATTGCAGATAGACTCCGGTGGGATTGCCGAAACCGTCATCGGCTTGAATGCCGATGCGAAATAGACTGCCGGCCTGCGTCGTGGTCAGGCGCTGATAGACACGATCCACCGTGACGTTCTCCATCGCTGTGAAACGCGCTGAAAAACCCCGTGCTGTGGAGTTGCCCAAAGCGGCGGGCGTGCCGTAGTTCCATTTCTCCCCGTTCCCGAATACGCCGACCTGGCCGTTGGTGTAATGTTGCGCCTGCGCGACCACGGTGACGAATGCGGTTGCAATCGCGACCACAACGACCAAGTCTAGTTTGTTCTTCATGTGATTTCTCTTTCTACTGTGTTGTCGGCGGAGCACAGCTTCCACCATCCTGAAAATGAAAGCCCAATAGCGTAGTCAGCGGGATTTCGTCCGGGTTGGCGACCAATTCCCGCAACCGCTTCACGGCGATCCGTCCCAGATCCTCGTTCAATGATTCCAAGCAGGTCATCGGGTGGCGCACCACGTCCTCGCGACGCGTTCCCCAGAACAATACGCTTACGTCCTGTGGCACGCGAAGGCCGAGCGACCGGCAATGCTCGATCAAATCGTGGCCTTCGCCCTGCGAGGTGACGAGGATCGCGGTCGGACGTTCGGCGAGTCCGAACAGTGGATCAACCACTTCCCAGTGAGGCGTCGGCTCCCAGCGAACTTGTGTCCAGCCTTCCGCTATTGGCAGCTTCTGCGCGCTCATCTCTTCGACGTAGCCACGGTGCCACGCCTGACGATGCAAGAACGTGAGATTCTCCGACGTGAACGCGATGCGCTTATGTCCGAGCTTGACGAGATACCGGACTGCCTCGCGTCCCGCCTCGAAATCCTTGCAGCCCACCTCGTTCACCGTCTCGGTGATCCGATGATCCCCGACCACGACGATTGGCTTGCCGAGCGTCTTGAGTCGCCGGTAGTGCGCGTCGCACACCGCGCCCATCAACAGAAAACCGTCGCACTCCGACGATTCGAGCAACGAAAGATCGAACTCTGCTTCTTCGTCGAGCCACGGGTAGCAGAACAGGTGTTGGCTGTCGCGATTCGCTTCGACCGCCGCGGCGTGAAATGTGTGGCTGTAGATTCGATCCGTGGCACGCGCACCGACCAGCACAAAGCCGAGGTTCTTTACCTTGGGCTTCGGCTGGAACACTTCGATGGAGCGCCCCTGTCGCAGTCGGCGGTTGGAGGAGTAGCCGAGCCGCTCGGTCGCGCGCCACACCTTTTGCCGCGTCTGGTGGGGAATCCTCGGGTTGTCGCGCAACGCGAGCGAGGCAGTGGCTAACGAAACCGACGCGTACCGCGCCACGTCAGCCAGAGTGACCTTGGAAGCCAATTGTCGTACCGCACCCATGTCAGAGCCAGTTGGTAGCAAAGTGGTTAATAAATTTCAATATTAAAGTAAAACAATTTTACTAAGACGTTTGGAATAGCGAGCGGATACGGGTTGAACTGCGCGATTCCAACCCGTAGTCTTCCCCTGTGATCGCACTGGTGGACTATGGCATGGGCAATCTGCGCAGCGTCGAGAAGGCACTGCGTGCGGTGGGCGCCGAGGTGCAACTCGCCACCACCCCCCAGCAGATCGAACGGGCCAAGGCGGTCGTTCTGCCGGGAGTAGGTGCCATCGGCGATTGCGTCTGCAACCTGACCGATGCTCATCTCGTTCCCGCGCTGAAGGCATGCATCTCCGACGGCAAACCATTTCTTGGAATCTGCCTCGGACTACAAGCGCTCTTCGACGACAGCGAGGAAAGCGGCGGCGTGAAAGGACTCGGTGTTTTCCCCGGTAGCGTGCCGCGGTTCCGAGTGAACGGATTGAAAGTGCCGCACATGGGCTGGAACCGGCTGGACGTGAAACTGCCCGGCTGTCCGTTGCTGCGCGGTGTCGAGCCGGGGAGCTTCGTGTATTTCGTTCACTCGTACTACGTGGCGCCCAAGGATCGCTCGTTGGTGTGCGCGACCACTGATTACGGCGGCGAGTTCTGTTCGATGATCTGGCGCGACAATGTGTATGCGACCCAGTTCCACCCCGAGAAAAGCCAGACGGTAGGGCTGAAGATGCTGACGAACTTCGTCGCCCTGACCAACAACGCGCGATAGCTCGTTCCACGCCCCGGCATCAGTCGCCGGGCACGTGGGCTACCACAACACCATCCAGGCCGGTGGAATTCGCCAGATTGG
>CAZOTB010000274.1:0-4845 GCA_964582645.1 uncultured Verrucomicrobiota bacterium
GTACGGGTCCTGGCCGGCCAGGTAGGCGTTGCCGGTGTCGAGGTTGATGCCGATAGCGGGCGACTTCACCAGGTTGTAGATGCGGTCGAGGCCGTCGGGGTGGCGCGAGTATTGCGCATGCGGCTCCAGGCCGATCTTCACACCGCGCCGCTCGGCGATGAACGCCGCTTCCTGCAACGTGTATTTGATGAGGACGAAATCCTCCTCCTCGGTGGTCCACTTCGCCTTGATGCCCTCGTCGGTGTTGACGACGGGCACGCCGATCTCGGCGGCGACGCGGATGGCGAGCTTGATGTATTCGCCGTGCACATCGGGCCGTCCGAGCGGGCCGTGGGCTTGCAGGCCGGAGATGGTCAGGCCGGCTTTGTCGCAGGCGTCCTTGATGCGGTAGGGGTCGTCGAACATCGAGACGGTGTGGAAGTAGCCCGCCTCGCTCATCAGTTCGCGGCCGAAGTGGACCATCGGTTCGATGTATTTGTAGCCCATCTCGGCGGCCTTGGTGACCGCCCACTCGAACGGCTTGTCCGAGCTGCGTGAGAATTCCGTGTTCAGTCCGACGTGTATCTTGCCCATGTCTGCGTTCCTTTCTGTTGTTGGTTGATTGATGTGTTGCGGTGGCTATTCGGTATGGCGTTTGGCTTTCGAGCGGCCGCCTTTCCAGATATTGTATTGCGGGTCGGAGTAAGCGGCGAAGAACTCGTCGAGCTGTTTGGCGAGCGCGGCGCGCGGGGTGTCCATGCCCGGCTGACCGTAGAGGTTGAATCGCTCCTGCGAATCCTTGCGCATGTCGTAAAGCTCGAAGGGACCGTCCGGGAAGCGGGTGACATATTTCCAGTCGTCGGTGCGCACGGCGCGGGTGGTTTCCATCTCGTAGAAGATCACGTTGTCCCACGCCGGCTTCTCTCCGCGCAACGCGGACGAGAAATCACGGCCCGGCGATTTGGGTTTCTGCGGCATCTTTTTGCCGAGACCGAGATGGCTGAGCACGCTCGGCATGAAGTCGTAGTTGCTCACCAACAGGTCGCTGGTCGTGCCGGCGGGGATTTTTCCGGGATGACGGAAGATGAGCGGGATTTGCATCATCAACTCGTGCGCGCCGGTCGGGCGCGTGTGATCGCCCATGCCCCAGATGCCGTTCTGGCCGCCCATCCAGCCTTGGTCCGCCGCGTAGGCCACGAGCGTGCGGTCGTCGAGGCCGAGGCGCTTGAGCGTCGCCATGATCTCGCCGACGCCGTCGTCCACGCCGCTGGTTTCCGCGGCGCAACGCTCCATCGCCGTCTGCGTGTTGTGGAAGCCTTTGTTCGCGAACTGCCACGGGTGCATCGTGTCCACGGGGAAACCCTTGAAGTGTTTGTCCTTGTAATGCGCGGCCCAGCGGTTGCGCGGCGGGTTCGACATCAGCTTGCCGAGGTTGTAGGGGCCGTTGTAGGCGAGGAAGAGGAAGAACGGGCGGTCCTTGTTCTGCTCGATGAACTTGATCCCGCTGCGTGTCCACAGCTCCGTCGTGTAGCAGGCTTCCTTGCGCACCTTGCCGTTCTCGATGATCGGTTGGTCGTAAAACTCCGACGTGCTGCCATCCGGCTTGGTGATCCAGAAACTAAATCCCTCCGCCGGCGTGAGGTTCGCGCCGAGGTGCCACTTGCCGCTCAGGCCGCAGACGTAGCCCGCGTCGCGCAGGACTTCGCCGATGGAGGTGAACTCGGCGAGCGTGTTGTAAGCCTCCGGCCCCATCATGTATTTCGGGTCGAGGAACGAATGCACGCCATGCTGCGACGGGATCAAGCCGGTCAGGAACGTCGCCCGCGTGGGCGAGCAGACCGGATTGCTGCTCAGCGCGCGGGTGAACCGGATGCCCTCGGCGGCCAGGCGGTCAATGTGCGGCGTCTGGATGTCGGGGTTGCCGTAGCAGCCGAGCGTCCACGCGCCCTGATTGTCGGTGAGGATGAAGACAAGATTGGGCGGCTGCGCGGCATGGAGCAGCGGCGCGAGCAACAGGACTAGGATGGAGCATGGTTTCATGGCTTGACCGGTTCGTTTAGCGACTCATGGCTTTGCGGATTGTGGACTTGCCGGTTCCTTCAACCAGGCGAGGTTGAACTGATAGTAGATTCCCGAGGAAATGAGATGAATCATGCCGTCGGGCGTCTGCACGGAGGAAAGGTAGCCGCGCGGCTCGGCGCGGTTGCCGGTCAGCGTCTGTTTCAAGAAGACGCCGCGCGTGTTCAGCGTGCGTGTCTTTCCGTCGGTGATGAGTTTGCGCTGGGGCCAGGTCTTGCCGCCGTCATGGCTGAGGGCCGCAAACAACCCTCGTCCCTCGAATTCCCGTCCATCCCGGTCAACGAACACCATGGACTGCTGAAAGCCCGGCTGTTTCGCCGATCCGTGCCCCGCGAAGGCGAACAGCAGGAGCGGCCCCTCGCGCAACCGGATCAGCGCCGGGCGTTGGCCACCGGAGACCGGCAGAAACGGCGACGCGGAGTAGGTCCAATTCACACCACCGTCACGGGAAATGCTCATGGGCATCCGTCCGCCGATGCTGTCCTGCCTCCCGAAGGCGAGGAGATAGCTCTCGGCAGGGTTCTGCCGATTGATGTATTCGGCAACCGCCCCGTGATATCCCGCGATATCAGGTCCCGTGCGGCCTTCTGCAAACGTCTGGGGAATCCGCGCACGGCTGTGTCCGGGATCCTTCCAAGTGCGGCATCCGTCGTCGCTCACGTGGATGCACGAGCCGAGACCATCGCCAAAAGGCACGCCCGGCACGGTCACGTCGCCCGTGAGGACGACGCGCCCGCTCCTCATTTGAAAAGCACCCGCGTTGTTCGGCAGATTCCTCAGGCGCTTGCCATCAATGATCCGCACCTGGGACCAAGTCCGTCCGTTATCATGGCTTTCGCGCTGAACGAGGATTCCGTCCTCGACTCCTTCCAAGCCGACCGCATGCCAGTGAAAGATCGTGCCCTCCGGAGAAGTCCAGAGCACGCCCGCGTGGGTATTGCGCGAAGCGACATGGAAGAAATGATCGGCAACATCCCACTCCCCCGTGTCGCGACGGAAACGGGCGCCCAGGAAAGTCAGTTCCTTGCCGATTTCGCGGAAACCGGACGACTCCGTTGAGACGCCGGTCGCAAACCACATGGCCAGCAGGTCGCCGTTCGGCGTGTAGGTCAGGCAGGGCGCATGATGCTCGGCGTGCAGCCAGGGGCCGGGACCGGCTGCGACACCAGCCTCTTGGGGCAGGCGCACCCACTCGCGCGGTTCAGCGAAGAACGGCTTGGTCATATCCACCGGCGGTTTCCATGAACTGGCGGATTGGCTCACGTTCTGCGCCCACCGCGGAACCGGTCGCTGGGTCAGCGATTGTCCGTCTGGCATCGGCGCCTGAACGACGCGAAATCCGGTGATCTCATTGCGGTCTGCCGGTGGATTCGCAAATCGGGTCTGCGGTCGCAGGTAGTTCGCCGCGTCCGGATGCCGCGGATCGAAGCCCCGCCCGCGGCAAACCCGGAAATCGCCGGTCGCATAGCCCACCGGGTCGGTCTGGGGTTCCGACGGATACGGCCCATACCAGTCCAGGACCCATTGTTCCACTAGGCCAGTCATGTGGTTGAGGGTAATCTCGCCTGTTGGCATCGTGGCGTATTCCCAGAGGAAATCGCCTTTGACCATGCCGCTATCCCGCACCGGGATGATGCGCAGTGGTTTGAGGATGGGTCCGGCCTTGATCGCCGCGTATTCCCATTCCGCCTCGGTGGCCAGCCGGTAGGGCTTGCGCTCCCGTTGACCCAGCCACTTGGTGAACGCCACGGCGTCGTCCCAACTCACGTTGACCACCGGCCCGTCATCCTTGGCCATCCGCGAGTCTTTTCCCCGTCGCACGCGATGGCCGGGGTCAAACCGCTCGTATTCCGCGTTGGTCACGGGATTCGCGCTGATCCAAAAATCGCGACTGATCGTCACCTGGTGGACCGGCTGTTCGTCCCAAAACCGGCCGAATGGGCAAAACGGCTCGCTGCCCATCGAGAAGCGCCCGGCGGGCACCCGCACCAGCTTCATGCCGGCGGAGTTCGCCATCGTTCCCGGTTGCTCTGCATTAGCTGGCGATACCAGCGTCACCAGCAGCAGGGCAGTGAGCAGTGCGGGCGGGGGTTGCATTGGATCAGCGGGTCTTCACGGGAATGAGATGAACGGTTGGCGGCGTCGCGCTCATCGTCACCATCGGGCTGGCCGGCAGGACGGCCAGAAATGTGGCGGGGATAGAGATGATGCCTGTCTTCATAAAGGCGAACCGGCGGCGCCCGCTACGTGGCCCAACAGCCGCAGCATCTCGGCCTGGATTTTCTCCGACGCGGCGACCTCCAGATGGCTGGAGCGGGCGGGCCAGGTTTCGTAGCCGCCCAGCTCGTGCTGGCGCGGAGTGGGCAGGTAGCCGTGGAAGCCGTTGGCCAGCTCGATGACGAAGGTGTGGCGTGCGGGACTTTGTTTCTTGATCGCCAGCCCGGTTTCCGCGAACACCTCGCAGGGAATGGCGCCGATGGCGATGTCGCCGATGCGGATGGCCTGCAAACGGACCGGTTCCTGCGGCGGCATCTCCGCGAGGTGCAACGCCTCGCGGGCGTAAATTTGCGGGCGGGTTAGTTTGTTGGACGGCGGGCCGGGAACCGCGGTGTTCTTCGCCCATTCCAGCCGCGCTGCGTCGGGCCGGCGGATGCCGAGGGAGATTTCGGATTCGACCGCCGCCAGCGGCGTGCGGTCTTGGAATTGGATCGTATTGAAAGCAGTGGCGACGGCCTCGGCCACATCGTGGCCGACATTTCGCATCTTGCCATAGGCCGGCAGCGCGGG
>CAZOTB010000275.1:0-4827 GCA_964582645.1 uncultured Verrucomicrobiota bacterium
ACCTCCGCAAACACACCGTCTATGAGCATGTCTGGACGCCGCTCGACATCCGCGCGCAGTATTACTCCAACAAAGGCTCGATCTACGGCGTCGTCACCGACCGTTGGAAGAACCTCGCGTTCAAAGCGCCGAAACAGAGCACGAAGTACGAGAACCTCTTTTTCGTCGGCGGCAGCGTCAACCCCGGCGGCGGCATGCCGATGGTCGTGCTCTGCGGCCAGAACGTCGCCAGGAAAGTCGTGGCGTGGGACAAGGCTGTTTCGTAGCCGCAGATTTATGCGGTCGGACGGGGATGAAATATCATGGTCGAGTCCAGCTTTTGCACACGGTTGACTGCCATTTGGGCTGACACGTAGTTTAACTCCGTGGTCTATAACAGGCAGCCAGTGGTAGTTTAACTGCGTGATAGAGAAATCCCTCGGCAAGCGTATCGCTGAACTCCGCAAGGCTAGAAGTTTAACCCAAGAGAAGTTTGCGGAGAAGTCCGGCTATTCAATCGAGTTTATTAGCTTGGTGGAGCGTGGTGTTAACGCTCCTGCTGTCGCGGGTCTCGAAAAGATTGCTAAGGCACTGGGCGTTGAGGTCAAAGATCTGTTCGATTTTGGGAGCCGGGCAAAGTGACGCGACCAGCCAAGAGAACCGCCTATTTTGATCGTCTGTGCGCCACCCTGCCCGGATTGATTCGGGTTTTGGCTGCGGTCGGCATTGAGGAGCGTTATCTGGTGTTTGGTGGTGAAGGGGCTGTTTCAGCGCGCAAGCCTACCGTTCCAACTGATGCACGGTCAGAGTTTCTCGCCAACCGAGCGATGGGAGATTGGGCTGAGTGCGCACTCGGTGAGGCAATTCGCTTGGCCTGCTCCGAATGGAACATCGTGCAGTACGGAAGTACCGAGCGTATGGCAGCCGGTCATCCAGATTTCCGGCAGCGCTACCTGCGAGGCGTGGAGGAAACCCGCTTGTACGGTAAACGACCAGATTTGCTTCTTCTTCCATCAGGCGATGCCAGCCCTGACGACATTTCAGACTGGGAACATGAGCGGGCCGACGCTGTTGCCAAAAGAGCTATTGGAGCTATCGAGGTGCGTTCCAGCAAGTTTGAAGCGCTTACATACATGCGTGTTCGGCAAGAGCAGAAGACGGCAGGCAAACTGTCGGGTCGCGAATCCCCAAGTTTCACGGTGAAGGTTGAGGACTTGAAGATCGTGTACCGCTGGCTGGAGCGATACCGCGTGCCGCAGATTTACTGTCAGGTCTTTTTTGATTCGGTCTTCGCAATCAACTTCCTCGACATCTTTTCCATAATCGCAGATGGCGAACAATACGTGATAGAGAAGCCTGAGAAGAGCCAAGAGAAGGCTACAATCATGATCCCAATCACCTGTGGCCGGCAGATTGGCAAGGCGACAGCGCTGCCGGGATTCACGGCGGAACATAAGGTCACACAACTGGGCCGTCACGATGTCTATGTTGTGCCACGAGGTGGCGGCTTCACAGTCCAAGCGGATGCACTACGGGGTGTGCTGCTCGGCTGACCTCTCAACCGCAGGCGGCAAATTGGGGTTCCTGAGATTCGATCATTTCGTCCGCGAGATCGTCAAGGGCTGCCTGTCGTTCGCCGTTCCCTAGAGCCTTCAATTCAACCATGCGGCGAACCAGGCTGGCCGTGTCTTCCTCGTTGAGACTCGGAAGCTCCGGGCAGGGCATCGCTTCCACATCTTTCGGCTCAAGCTTGTTCAATCCGTCACCATAGAATCGGTTCACCGCAAAGAACGCCTCTCGCCCCGCTGAACTGTTCAAAAATAGTGTCATCAGAACTGGCAAGCCCTTCGATTTTTCTCGGCAGTACAATCCGTGGAAGCAAGTGAGATTACGGACTCCCGCCGTATTGAGGATGTATTTCACCGTTTCGCGCGAAAAGACCGCCACCCAAATGTCAGCCGGCGGGCGATTCTCCGGCTCGTACCAGACCGGGCGGTGACTGGGTAGATAGCGCTGCGAAATGCCTGACGCTATTCCCTCCTTAAGATATTGATCGAGCGCGGCATCGCGTTCCTTCGGACTCAGCAGGTAACAGCACCGGTCGGCTATCACAAGCTTTCGGAAGTCGTCCCGTGAGAACACCAATCCCGCAGCATCCGGTGCCTTGGTGATGCAAGGCACAAAATGGCTCATGCTCAACCCGCGACGCTCCATTTCGGCTTTGCTCAGGCAAAAGTACGAGTTCGAACCGGTAGCGATTCCTCGGAGGCAGCGGAAATAGTCGCCGACTTTCTTACGAAACGTTCTTGCTCCGTTTCCGTTCGGCTTGTTCAGGATCAGATTTAGCCATTTCTCGGATGGCTTGTGGGCAGTCAGATTGACATACCGAACCGTGCTACGGGTTGAGTGTTTTGTCTTTAGCAGCCGCCCCACAAACTGGTCAGCCTCGTCCACAGTGTGAACTTTGTGTGCCCAGACCGTCTCCGATGAACCCCGTCCTTTTTCCATGAACACAATGCAGGACGTGGTCATCGCTTGATTGAAAACGTTGTAGGCTGTGTCAAAAATGGCGATTCCTACCGGGCGAATCGTCCGCAAGAGCCGGTCCTTGATTTCCATGCCGAAGTTGGCGTTAAGGAACTCGGAAGGAATGATGACAGCAGCCCGGCCCTGCAACGCCAAGTCTTCCCAAATCTTGAGCAAGAACAATGCATACAGATTGGTCAACCGATCCAATCCAGTGCCGAATCGCTCCTCGAAGAAACGCCAATCCGACTCCGTGTAATCGAGATACTGGGCTTTGACGTAAGGCGGATTGGCAATGATCCCTTCCATTAGACCAATGTCTGACTTTAGATAATCAGCGCAGATCAACTGTGCACCGTGAGGCGCGGAACGCGCCGTCTGATCGAGCGTCGCCTTGTCCCGGTCGATTCCGAAGTATTGACCCTTCGGATGCAGCAAGCAGCATTCGTGAAGAAGATTGCCCACGCCGACTGCCGGATCAAGGATACACTTGGCGTGTGTGGAGGTGACCCATCTGGCCATCAATTTACCAACGGCAGACGGCGTGCATACTTGGCCGAGACTCTTTACGCGCTCGCTTTTCCCTTCCCACGATTCGACGAGTTCGTATGGACTTAACTCACCGGTAGCGATGCGCGGTCGATGTTCAGCAAAGAAAAAGTTGAAAAACTTCTGACCCTCTTTGACTTTCACGCAAACACCATAGCCGTAGTTAAACTGCGTGTAAAGAGGAAACGCCAGTTTGAACCGTCTTAGCTCGGCATTGTGCGTCACTGGTTGTTCCGCCGGAGCGGAAGGTGTAGGAAGGGGGCAGCAGATGCAAACAGAGATCATCATCCTGTGCGTCGCGCTGACTCTGTGGGCGGTGGGCTGGTTCGTCGTTGGTGGGGATGGACCGCCGGGCCGTCCGCAACCAACAGCCGACGGCGCTCCCGGCGAGCGCGCCCTATTGATTTCCATCATCATCCCGGCCCGGAACGAAGAGCACAACCTGCCGGTGTTGCTGCGCTCCATTAACGGGCAAGCCGTTCGCCCGGCAGAGGTGATCGTGGTGGACGATGGTTCGACGGACCGCACCGCGGCTCTCGCTCGCGAACTGGGCGCACGGGTGGTCGCTTCGCAACCGTTGCCGGAGGGTTGGCGAGGGAAGACCTGGGCGTGTCACCAAGGGGCGCAGGCGGCGACAGGCGATCTGCTGTTGTTTCTCGATGCGGACACGTGGTTCGAGGTGGAGGGGCTGAGGAAAATTCTCACGGCGTATGGTGGTGGGGCGCTGTCGGTCGGGCCGTACCACGCGGTGCGCGAACCGTACGAGCAGCTTTCGGCCTTCTTCAATCTGGTGATGACCGCCGGCACGGTGCCGGGTGGGTTGTTCGGACAGATGTTGTTGGTTGACCGCGAGAGTTACCGGCGGGTCGGCGGACATGAATCGGTGAAGGGGCGGACGCTGGAGAACTTCTTTCTCGCGTCGCTGTTCCGCGAGGCCGGTATCCCTGTGCGCAGCATGACCGGCAAGGGGATGCTGGCGTTTCGAATGTACCCGAACGGGCCGCGCGAGTTGGTCGAGGGATGGACGAAAGGGTTCGCGTCTGGCGCGGGACAAACGCCGAAGCCGCGGCTGCTGTTGATCATCGCATGGCTCTCCGCCCTCGTGATGGCGGTATCGCTCTTGCCGGTCGGCCTGCTCGGCGTGACGATCTACCTCCTCTGCGCTGTCCAATTGCATCTGTTGCTGCGACGCGTCGGCGCGTTTCGTTGGTACACGGCGCTGTTGTACCCGGTGCCGCTGGCCTTCTACTTCGTGGTGTTCGCGCGGTCGGCGTTGCGGTCGGGGAAACAGGTCACGTGGAAAGGACGGACGATCCGTGCTGATTGAGCTGCCGGTCGCGTGGGTCGTGGCCCTCAACGTCTGCGGCTGGCCGGTGATCCAACTCGTCCTGGCATGGCTGTTTACGCGAATGCCGGTAGCGTGGTTCAATCCCGGCTCGCCCCACGCGTGGGAGCGCGATGGGCGATTCTATGAGCGGGTCTTCTCGATCAAGCGATGGAAGGACTCGTTGCCGGATGCGGCGCGTTGGTTCGAGGGCGGGTTCGCGAAAGGCGAACTGGCGGGGCGCGATGCGGATTACCTGCGCCGATTCGTCCGCGAGACCTGGCGGGGGGAGTTGTGTCACTGGTGCGCGTTGGCGTGCGCGCCGGTGTTCCTTCTTTGGAATCCGTGGTGGGCGGACCTGATCATGGTCGGCTACGGAGCGTTCGCCAATCTCCCGTGCATTCTCGCGCAGCGGTACAACCGGATTCGGCTGGGGCGCTTACTGGCGC
>CAZOTB010000276.1:0-4826 GCA_964582645.1 uncultured Verrucomicrobiota bacterium
GAAGCCGAAAACCTCCATCGGAGCGGCAGGGTCATCCAAGAGCTTGTCGAGGACATATTCGTCCTGGGCGGCCTTGGCCAGCAACACCGGGATCGGGTTAGCTCGCGCCATGGAGGATTTGGCCTTCGCGCGAGGCGGCGTAGATCACCGTGCCCGGTACGTCGGCCCATTCCTGAAATGTTTTCCGACTGACCACCAACAGGTCCACGGGAAGGCGGAGCGGTCGAAGCAGGTCCGTCAGGCGCACCATTTCGCGGCGGCGGGCAGTGACCCGTGGTTCGACGACCAACAAATCTAGGTCGCTGTCAGGCCGGGCGTCGCCTCGGGCGCGGGAGCCAAACAGGATGATGGTGGAGCCAGGCGCAGCCTGTACGAGCAACTGCGTGGCACGGGCAATACCATCTGGAGTGATCCTGTTCATCGTGTGAAGAGCATTATAACAAAATTGTCGGAAGCAACCAGACTCATTTTGCCCGTGATCCGTTTGCCTGAAACTTGTCACCCTTGGCGTTCTTGGCGTCTTGGCGGTTGCTCCCCGCTCTCCGCTCACCGTTTCCCGGTCTTGCGTCGCCGGCGATGGCCGTTCAGAAGTGTCGCCCGTTCGATCAGGATCGCATTGAGATGATGTGGGCGATCTTCGCCATCAATCACGACTACATACCGGCCCTTCGGTGAAACGGAGATGAAGTCCGGGTGCGGCACCTCGTATCGTTCCCCGCTCGCCATGTGGATTTCGTAGGGCACGGACGGCACGGCGCGGTTGAACTCCCGGATCGATTCCATGATTTGAAGACGATTCTGAACCGCAGAGAACGCTGAGGATCGCAGAGACTTGCCACTGACTTGTCTCGACTCTGTGTCCCTCCGCGGCCTCTGTGGTTCACCCATTTTCCACCGCCTCCCTCAGTGTCTTCGCCGCGTACTCCACCTGCGCGGTCGTCATCTCGGGGAACAACGGCATGCTGAAGACGCGTTCGCAGGCGCGCACCGTGTGCGGCAGATCGCCTGACCTGTAACCGAGATGCGTGTAGGCCTTCTGAAACGGCACCGCGCGAGGATAATGCACCGCCGTCTGCACGCCTTGCTTCTGAAGCGCCTCGCGGACCGCGTCGCGGTTGTCCACATAAACCACGAAGAGATGATAGACGGATTCGTTCTGGGCAGCGTCAGCCGGGAAAGTCGCTTTGGTACCGTCCAGAAGCTTCCGGTATAGCGCTGCGTACTGCTGCCGTTTCACGGTCCATTCGTCGAGTCGGCGGAGTTTCACGCGCAAGACCGCACCCTGGAAACCGTCCATGCGATAGTTGTAGCCGATGTAATCGTGAAAATACCGGCAGGTCTGTCCGTGGTCGCGCATGGCGCGGGCGAACTGCGCAATGCGTTCGTCGTTCGTGGTCAGCGCGCCGCCTTCGCCGTACGCGCCGAGGTTCTTGCCGGGATAGAAACTGAACGCCGCGCTCTGGCCGATCCCCCCTACCCGCCTGCCGCGGTATCGTGCGCCGTGCGCCTGGCAGGCGTCCTCGATGACTGCAATGCCGCGCTTCTTCGCCATGGCCATGATCGGATCGAGGTCGGCGGGCCGACCGTAGAGATGAACGGAGATGATCGCCTTGGTACGCGGCGTGATCGCCCGTTCGACGAGCGCGGGATCGAGGTTGGCCGTGGCCGGATCAATGTCCACGAATACCGGCCTGGCGTTCGTGTACGAGATGGCCTCGGCGGTGGCGATGAAGGTGTTGGGCGTGGTGATGACTTCACTCCCCTCTCCCACCCCCGCGGCCAGCAAGGCCAGGTGCAGCGCGCTCGTGCCCGAGTTGAGAGCGACGCAGTACCTGGCCTCGCAGTAGGCCGCGAACTCCTTCTCGAATTGGACGACCTCGTCGCCGAGAATGAACGCCGACGAATCGCACACGCGATCGAGCGCCGCGCGAATCTCGTCGCGGATGCCCGCGTACTGTTTCTTCAGGTCGAAGTAAGGAACTTGCATGAATGAAAGCAGATTGAACCACAGAGGACACAGAGGTTCACGGAGGATTTCTCTGGTACGGCCTTGCCTCTGCGTTTCTCTGCGCCCTCTGTGGTTGATTACTTCTTGCTGTTGATCTTCCGCACGATGCCGTCTTTCAAGTGAAGCTCATGGAAGTTGATCAGTAATCCCAGTTCTTTGCCCGACAACCGCAAATAGCTGAGAAGCTGCGCGTGATGAATCGGCAGCAGTTCTTCCACTGCTTTCAACTCGACGATTATCTGGTCTTCCACCAGCAAGTCTATCCGATAACCGCAGTCAATCCTCACGCCCTCGTAAACTACCGGTAACTCTTTTTGTCTCTCTACCTTCAGCCCCCGCTTCGTCAGTTCGTAAGCCAGGCAAGCTTCGTAAGCAGACTCAAGAATGCCGGGACCAAGCCGAGTATGCACTTTCATCGCCGCTTCGATGATGACACCGGTAAGTTCATTTCGGTCTAATTGAGACATATATTCTATCCCCTCTGTGTGATGACGTTGGAACCGCGGAGGACGAAGAGGCCCACAGAGGATCGAGTCGGATCAGTTTTCCTTCGCGTCCCTCTGCGCCCTCTGAGGTTCATTCCTCTTCGGTGAATTCCGGTTGCTTCCGGCTCGGCTGCCCGATATTCTGCGTCGTTCATACAGGGCAACCGAGTGATGCGCAAGAGACTTCTCAATCATCCCGTTCGTAGTCGAGCGCTTCAGCGCGGGCTTGTGCAACTCTCACACGTCATCACGACCGCGCGGAAGCTCTCGACTATAAACCTGCGCGCGCTCGCACTGTTGTGTGTTCTCCTTTTCAGCGACATCGCCGCCCAGGCCGGAGACATCGGCGTCATCAACGCCCGGCTGGGCGTGGCGCGCGCGCCGCGATTCAAGACCGAGTATTGGGCCAACCTCACCGTCACCATCCGCAACAAGGGCGTCCAGGCCAGCGCCGAAGTGCTCTACACGCCGTTGAGCATCGGGTTCACCCGCAGCACGACATTGTTCCGCAAACGCATCATGGTGCCGGCCCAGGCGGAGATCGAGATTTCATTTCCCGTGCTCACGCAGACCGATGAAAAGTTCCTGATCGAGTTGTTCGTGGACGGCGTGGCGGTGGACAAACAACAGTTCAGCGCCAGCGCCGTCGGCATGGCCGACCCGATGGTGTTGATTGTGGACGACGGCGCGACGGCGTACTCGTACTTCAAGGACCTCAAGATCGAAAACCGCAAGATGTCCATCTCCATCGCGCAGAGTCGGGACCTGCCCGAGTGGTGGGAAGTGCTCGACTGCCTGAACCTGATGGTGATCGGCGACGTGGACGCGCTCAAGATGCAGCGGCTGAACGTCGAGATGCTCCAGTCGTGGCTCGCGGGAGGCGGCATCCTCCTCATTTCGACGGATGAACGCTGGACGCGGCTGCGCGGGACGTTCCTGGAAGACCTGCTGCCCGTCCGCATGTACGGCACGCGGCCGATTGACTCGATCGAGCCGCTCGGGTTGCGCTACGGCAAACCGCTCGAGATGAACGAAGACCTGAACTTGTGCGAATCCCACCCGGCCGAGGGCCGCGTGCTGCTCACGTTGCAGGGGCTGCCGTTGCTGAGCTACCGCAAGGTCGGACTGGGTGCGGTGGTGTTCGCGGCGATCCGGCTCGATGCGCCGCCGCTGACGCGTTGGGCCGGGCTGGCGTCGCTCTGGGAGGAGATTTTCACCTTGCGGGAGAAACCGGTCGAGGTGCGGCGCACGACGCTGGAGTCGCGCCGGGAGGAGATGTTGAGCAACATTACCGGCCTGCCGGTGCCCGACCCGGGTTTTGTGGCGCGGTTGCTCCTCGTGTACATCGGGGTCGTGGTGGCGGTGTTCGTCGCGATGCGGTATCGCCGCCGGCTCGAGCTGGGCTGGGCGTCGCTCCTGGTCGTGGCACCGGTCGCGGCAGTCATCTATCACTCGATCGGCAAGTCCACCCGGCAGGAATTCAAGTCCACCCTCAACGAGATTTCCATCGTAAAGATGTCCGGGCAGCCCGCGTCCGAGCCCGCGCATCCGCACACGGCATGGATCGAGAGTTTTCATTCGATCTATTCCGCCGAAGAAGCGACCTACGACCTGCGCGGCACGTCCGAGGACGCGACCATGGCCAAGGGAATGGTCGGCGCCGAGTCCGCGCAGGCAACGATCCCTTCGATCAACGTCGTCGCCGAGGACGTGATCACCGCTGAGAAACTCCGCGTCAACGAAGGCGGCCTGCAGAGTCTCAAGTCATTCTCGAGTCGCACCCTCGATGGGCGGATCGCATCGAGCCTGCAGTGGGGACCGAACGGCATCGAGGGCGAGATCAAGAACGAACTCGGATTCCCGCTCGAAGACGCGATGGTGTTGTTCAACCGGCAACTGATCCCGCTCAAGAAACTCGACGCGGGGGAAACCCGGCGCATTTCCATCGCCGACCCCAAGGACGCGGGCTACAGCCAGCTGATCGAAGGGCAGAGCGGCGGGCTCGACGTTACTCGCAAACAGATATTGTCCGCGCTGTTCACGCCGGTGGCCAACTCGAACTACAATCCCGCGCAGGACCAGCCGGTGTTGATCGGTTGGGCCACGCACGCCGTGGCGCAGATCGAGGAGGCCAGCGGTCGGCTGCGACGCAAGGGTCTGGTGGCGTACCTGGTTTCGCTGCCGTGTCAGCGCACGGAAGGCGACGTGTTCATCCCGAAAGGCGTGTGCACCGTGCGCATCCCCTCGGCGCTCTGTTTCCGCCAGGGGAAATGGGTGCCGCAACAGGGCTTTGCCTCGGGGGCGGAAGTCGAGACGGAGTTCCGCATCCCGCC
>CAZOTB010000277.1:0-4795 GCA_964582645.1 uncultured Verrucomicrobiota bacterium
GGGTCACCTCCGTGGGCGACGGCGCAGCGGTGGGCAGCGTGATTCGTTGGCCGCTCAAGTATCGCGACCTGGCGAAGTATCACCTCATCGTGATCACCGACCTGCCGGCGCGCAGTTTTTCCGATCAGAATCTCCGCGACCTGCGCCGGTACGTCGAGGAAGGCGGGGTGTTGATTTTCATGGGCGCGTTGAGCGGCTGGCTGCACAAGCCCGAGGACGCGTGGTTCACCTCGCCGCTGGCCGATGTGATTCCCATGCGGCCCACCGGCGGCGTGGCGGTGCGCCCGCTCGATCCGACGGCCAAGGACTCGCCGTTGTTTGCCGGCATCCCGGTCGAGCAGATGAAACTCGGCGCGCGCAGTTCGCAGGCGCAACTCACCAACGACGCCACGTTGCTCGCGAGCGTCGTCGGCAGCCCGTTCATCGCCGAGAAAAAAGTCGGCCAGGGGCGCGTCATTCAGATTCAGGGGGCGTACGCGCACAACGCCACGATGGTGCCGGTGTCGAGTTTGCGCACGGACCTGTTCCTGTCGCCGTGGTATCCGGTGTTCTGGGACAACCTGATTCAATACGCCACCGGCCAGCCCGCGCCGCACCCGGCCGCCGCGCCCGCGCTGCCGCCGCAGAAGGAAACCGCGCTGGTGGTGGACCTCATCAACGACAATCTCGGCGACGTGTTTCGCCCCGGCGCGGTGGTGAACCTGAACCCGCTCGTGGAAGGCAAGGTCGAGTACCCGTATGACCTCACCGTGGTCGTGGCCGATCAATGGCCCGTGGGCCGTTTCACGCTGGCCCAGGCCGGTACGGCCACGCCGATCACGCTGCCGAATCTGGATCGCGGCGCGTACACGCTGCGGCTCGAACTGCGCAAGGGCGCGACGGTCGTGGACACGCTCACCGTGCCGTTCTCCGTGGTGCTGCCATTGCTGGCGGAGGACGAGTTCAACTTCAAGGCGCTGGTGGAGCTTGCGTATCAGGGCGAGGCCGACGCCCGGCGCATCGCGGCGGAACTGAAGTCCATCGGGTTCAATGGCGTCTTCTGGCTCGGCGGCGACATCTATGCCGGCTACCAGAACGTCTACCGGCTCTGGAACGAAGGCCGGATCGAGTCGCGGTTTCAGGAAGCGGGTCTGCGGGTCACGCCCGTCTTCTATCAGAACCTGTTTTACATTGCCAATCCCGCAAGCCTCGGGGTAACGCCGGGCCAGACCAACTCGTTCACCAAACTCGTCCACCCCGACCTGGGTTATCCCGGCAAGGACTATCTCCCGCACGCGCGGTTCTGGTTGGACATCTTCGGCGAAAAAATCCAGGGCCGCAAACCGCTGACCGACGGTTACGCGGCCGGCGATGAACTCACCGGCGTCTGGTATCCGGCCACGGCGCGCGTGCGGAACAGTTTTGCGACCGCCACCGGCCTGACCGCGCCCACCAACGAGACCGGCGCGGCGGCGTACCAGTTCCTGAACTACCGGCTCAAGCTGGCCGCCGATTTCATCTGGCTCGCGCGCGCGGTCAACGACGCCTACAACCCGGCCTGGAGCATGGAAAGCGTCATCACGCCGAATTCGTTTGGCGGCCATTCCTCGCCGTTGATTGACGTGCCGGGCACGATGGCGGCCCTCGGCGCGACGTCGCCCGACGAATACTGGTACGGCGAGCCGAAGTTCTACATCAAGAACTTCTTCAGCCTGGCCGTCTCGTGGTCGGCCACCGATTTCGGGCGGCTCTCACGCCTCGATAACACCGGCGGCCAACTCAACAATTCGTACTATGACGAGTTTCCCGAGCAGGTGTTCTCGTCGTTGACCGCGGGCATCCACCAGTTCCAGGTGTTCGCCTACGACTGCGCGAGCTTCGAGCAGAACGGCCGGCAGGATGCGAAGTTTGCCGCGATCGCCCGCCAGACCACCGCCGAGGCCGGGCGCATCGGTCGCACGCTCAACCACTACGACCGCGCGCGCGCGCGCGTGGCCATGCTCTACCCCCACACCGCACACCTGTGGCTCTCAATGGGCCAGGCATTCAACCCCGACTACCTCCAGATGACCGGCTTCTCGCAGCAGTACCTCGACCTCTACCACGCCAAGATCACCGAGTTCGACCTGCTCCGCCGACTCGCCGGGCACGTGGATGTTCTCTTCGACGAACAAATCCGCCGCGGCGACCTCGACAATTACGATGTGTGCGTCGTTGCCTACGCCAAACAAATCGAGGCGGAAACCCTGCGTCGGCTGCGCCGGTTCGCCGAGCGCGGCGGCCTGCTCGTCGTCAGTTCCGACTCGGCGCGGTTCGACGAGAACAACCAGCCCACCGACGCGCTCTGGCAGGTCATGCCGGCCACGCTCGGCGCGGAACGCGCCGTCCCGACCGATTATTCCCTCACCCGGCTGCGCGACCGGGAGGCGTGGAGTCGCGGTCACGCGCTCGCGCCGCGCGAGGGCGCGGAAGTGTTGCTCACGCACAGCGACCAGCAGCCCGCCGGTGTCCGGGGCAAACTCGGCCGTGGCGAAGCGCTCGTGCTCGGTCTGCTGCTGGCGGCGTTCAGCGCCCCGGAAAACGCCGCGCAACGCGATGTGTTCGCGAAGATTCTCGACGCGCGCGCCCGGTTGATCTCGCGGCCCGTGGATGGCGAATTCACCGCGACCACGTTCCGACCGCATCGCGGCGAGGGCCGGGTGTTCATGGTGTTCAACGGCCACAAGCAACCCGCCACGAGCGTCGTCACGGCGTGCGCCGACGAAGCCGAAGCGACCCATGCGCTGGCCGATCTCGTGACGGGCGAGCGCATTCCGTTTGAGATCAAGGATGGCCAACTGACGTTTAGTGTCGCCTGTCGCGCCCGGTGGGGGCGCGCTTTCGCGTTCATGCCCAAGCCCCCGGCCAAAGTGGAAGTCAGCACCGGCGGGCCGGTGACGGCCGGGCAGAAGTGGATGATTGCCGTGCGCCTGCTCGGTGCGGACGACCAGCCGGTGCGCAGCACCTTGCCGTTCGATCTGACCGTGACCGATCCGGCCGGCCAGGTGCGTGACGATCTCTCCGGCGTCCGCGTCGCCGCCAACGGCGTCTATGTCTTCGCGATGGACTGGCCCGTCGCCGCCAAGGCCGGCACGTGGAGTGTGACCGCGGCCGAGAAGATCAGCGGCGCAGCGGACTCCGCCACGTGGGAGGCCAGGTAGAACTGGAACTCTGAGGGTCCTGGTTTGTAGTCCCGCCTCTAGCTTAACAATGTTAGATTCGATCGATTCCTGGGAATATGTCATTCACACCCCGCTTCAGCGGGGTGGTTGGCGAAAGGTAAGAGTGGAGAACCGCTTCAGCGGTTTTCGAAGGCGCGGGCAAACCGTTGAAACGGTTTCCCTGCTCCCCGGGCGCCCGGTCACCCCGCTGAAGCGGGGTGTGAATGAAAAGGCCGATAAACACTGGCGATTTAATCGAATCTAACATTGTCAAACTAGGCGGTCCGACCGGATTCCGCCTGAAGGCGGGACTACAAGCATTACCCTGCTCCTGCTGAAACCGTTTGGCGGGCGCAGCTTGCGACCACGACCAGCCTTTTCCGAAACGCTGGGGGTGGGAGGCAACTGAGTTGTTCTGAGGGGTGGGTTCATGCGGGTTCAGGGCGCATGGTACGCAGTGGATTGGCGCGTGTGAATTGGACCGGGCGCAAGCCGCGCACGTTGAGCCACGTGCGGTAGGGATTGCCGGTCACCCCCGCGCTGGCGAAATCGCACAGCCGCACCGGTTGGCCATCCACGTCCCGGTACTCCACCAACAACCACGGTGCCGGCGCGGTGTCGTCGCGGACAACGTTCTCGGACAACTGCCGCGCATCCAAGCCGGGCACGTTCTCGGCATCCGTGCGGTTGAACCGATGATCGAACGCCAGGAGAATCGGCCCGCGATACAGCGACGCGAATTGAAACGGTTCGCCCGCCCGGGCCACCGCCCGCCCGACGGTCAGATTCCAACTGGGGTGGTTGGCGTGTCTGGTGATTGACCAGCCGATTTGATTCCGCCCGCGGCGCAGTGGCAGGTCCAACCGGTAGAGCCGCAGGGTGGCGTCTTCGTACTGCGTCGAGTCGCCCTCGAATACTTTCTGCCCGTTCACCGTGATGATCGAATACCAATCCGCGCAAAACCGGATCGGCAGAACCTCGTCGGCCGGGCTGTCAATTTCGGTAAAGATAAACATGGTGTCGTCCGGCCCCAAACGCCCCGCGAAACCCAGTGTGCCCTCCGAACTGATCCGGGTCACCGACGGCAAACCTGCGCCTCCGCGCGCGAGCGTGGCCAGGCGATCCTCGCCCGAAGCCGGTCCACAGACTCGCCATTCGGTTTCCCAATCGGCGTAGAAATGTCCCGGCCCTTGCGCCCAGTAATGCGGACGGAAATCGAAGTCGAGTGTGATGACATCCTCCGGTTGCCACGTCCGGTCCAGCGTCAGGTACTGACCGGCCGGCACCCGTTCCACGCGCTGGCCGGCCACCGTGACCTTCGTGATCTCCGACCAGTACGGAATCCGCAGCGCCAACGGGAAGGTTGCCGGGCGGTCCAATTCCACGCGGATTTCCACATGCGAGTCGCGCGGGTAATCGGTGATTTGCGTCAGCCGGCAGGAATGCCCCCCGCGCAACGTGCCGGGGCCGTAATAATTCAGCACCAGCCCGGCGCCGCGCCGCAACAGCGCCCAGTCCGCCACCAACCCCAACACGCGCGGGCCGTTGACCGAACAACAATTTAACTCGGGCGTGCCCGGGCGAACCTGGAAGGCGAGCGAGATGGCGGTGGAGTG
>CAZOTB010000278.1:0-4772 GCA_964582645.1 uncultured Verrucomicrobiota bacterium
CGGGTTCGTCCTCGCCAGCCTCCTCAAGCACAAGGCGGAATTCGAGGAGTCGGTGCTGGCCGTGGCCGGGTGCGGCTACGACGCGTCCCGCAACGCCGCGTGGGTCGGCGCGATCGCCGGTGCGATGAAGTTCCCGGACAAGTGGCGGAAGCTGCTCGGGGAGAAGTATCCCACCGGGTTGATGGAAGCACCTACCGACGGAAAGTTCGCCTCGTTGGCCGAGCACACTGTTCGACTCGGGATGGAGATTGGTTCGGTATTCGACACGCGCGTTGAGTTCCAGCAGGTGCCGGCCAACATCACCGTGCTCGAACACAACCCGATGTTCGTGAAGGTGATGGACATTTTCGTCGAATACGCGGGCGTGCCATCGCTGCGGTTTGGCGATGAACGCGAAGTGCGCCTCAAAATCGTCAGCCGCAACCCGCGTCGCATGGGTGGGGCGCTACGGTTGAAGGCGGGCAAGGAGTTGCAGGTGCGGCCCGAGGCGGTGCCGCTTGATCTTGGCCCGTACGAGACACGGACGATCGAGGCGAAGGTGTCGTTTGTCGGGAGTGCCTCCCGGCTTCCCATGCACAACCCGATCACGGCGTCTTTCGAGATGGGCAAGGAAGTCATTCATGCCGAGACGTTCGGTGTGTGCGCTTCCGCGCCGTGGCTCGCGCTCGGCCCGTTCTGGAGCGGATCCAAACAGTCGCCGTTCTCACAGGAGTCGGGTTTCGACGTCAAATGGCTTGCCGAACCCGCCGTTGATGAGAAAACGAAGCCGAAGAGTGGTCAGTTCTTCGAGCGCGTCATCGTGTACGCCGACAGCGATGTGATCCCCCTCGACAACGTCTTCCCGCCCACCGGCCCTTGTACCTTGTACCTCGTCGCGTCAGTCCATTCGCCAAGCGAACGTAAGGCCCTGGTGTGGCTCGGCTGCAACGATTCCGTCAGGCTCTGGGTCAATACGAAGCCGGTCATCGAATCCGACACGCGACACTTCTTCATGCCGTTCAACCGCATCGGTGAGGTCAAACTGAACAAGGGTGTCAACCGCCTCCTGCTCAAGGTCGCTCGCGGGGACCGGCATTTCGCCGTGCGGATGGGGTTCAAAGAGCAGGGCAAGAAGGGCGTGCTCGATACGGCCTGGCTCACGGATCTCGCTTTTGAGCGGGTTGAAGTTTAGAACTTCCACCCTGCCACCAATTGCGGAAACAGACACTGCTGGCAGGCCGATTTGTCGTTCAGACAGAAGTCCTGGAAAACCTGATGCAGCCCCTGCTGACGGCAGGCAGTCTTGAGCAACTGCTTCCGATCGTGATTTCCGCTGAGGAGCTGATGGCTCGCCAGACGTAACACATGGTTGGTATCCAAGGCGGAGCAATTCCGGAACTCATCCAACGCGTCGCGTCGGCCCTTCTCGTCGCCGTCGGCGTTGGCGACGGCGAATCGGAATGGAAGCAGCACGTTGACCCGGACCTCATTCGCGCGTGTCCCGCCGATCAACTCAGATGGCTTCTTCTGCTTCGGCCCGTTGAGCGTGAAATGATGCGACCAGAACGGATCTTCGATCGCAAATCGGAAGTCGCGAATCGCGAAATGGAGCTTCGGATCGCGCGAAGCGAGCAATGCCATCGCCGCAAGTCGCCGCTGGGGATGGTTGCCGGGGCGGATGTTGCTTAACTTCCACGCTTTCCGCTCCAGCAACTTGTCCTCGAGTTCGGCGCGGTATTTCCACCAGATGTTCCAGAGATGCTTCGCATAGGCTCTGGCTTCCACGCTCCATTTGCTGGTCTCCATTGTCGGGAGAAAGCCGGCCATGCCGAGGTATTGAGCGAGGATTGTGTCAGCGGGTTTGCCGGCAATCATCGCCCACGGGAGCGCCTTCGCGATTTTGCGGAACGGCTCCTTGTTCGACTTGTAGCCGAGTGATTCCATCAAGCCCTCGTAGAACGCCTGCTCACGTCCCGCGCGCTTGATCCAGCGGTCGAACTTGCGCGCCTTGGCGAGAAACCTCTCGTGGCCTGCCGATTCGAGAATCTCGGCGACCTCCTCGGTCTTGAGCGCGCGCAGATTCAACTCACACTTCCCGCGATGCGCCTCGCTGGCGTAAGGATACGCCTCGACATCAATCGAGTCGTAGAGGTCTTCGAGCGATGACTCGAGAAAGTCCTGCAGGAATATCACAGGGCGTTTGCCCGGTCCGGCCCGGCGTTCCGTGCGCCAAAGAACGGCGTGCAGGACGACATTCCCATAGGCCGGGTCGCGGTCGTGCCCGTGCGCCTTCCAGTCCGACTCGACCAGATGAATCTCGACATCGCCCGACTGCGCGAGGCCGTTGTCGAACTCGATGGTCGCGCGCAGGAAGTCGGGGCCGGCTTCCAGATTCCACTGTCCCGGCGAGATCACTCGCACGGCTCGACCGTCCTCCGTCTTGAGGTTGTCGCGCTGCAACCGCTGGTCGTACCAGATCGCCTGCACCAGCCGCTCCGAGACGGGGAGGGGACTGTACGGCTCGGGCGACTCCAGCAACGCACGAATCTCGGGCAGATCGAGGTCCGGGTTTCGTCGCAGACGGTCGCGAAGCAGTCGGTAGGTCGCGTTCATGTGCGGCTACACCTTTCTCCCAAACTTCTTCTCCAACTCCGCGTACGAAAACTGGATCATCGTCGGCCTGCCGTGCGGACAGGTGTACGGCAGGTCGCAGCGTTCCAAGTCCTGCAGCAGCCGCTCGATCTCCTCCGTTCGAAGCGGATCGTGCGCTTTCACGGCATGACGGCAGACCGTCGTGGCCACGGCGGCCTCGCTCAATCGCCCTCGCGGCACTTCGCGTCCCGCCTCGCGCAGTTCGTCCACGATATTGCGGAACAACTGACGAATGTCTCCCTTCCGTATGAACGGCGGGAGCGAATCAATCACGAATGCTCGCTCGCCAAACTCCGAGATGCCGAGGCCCATCTGTTGGAGTGTCTGGATGTTTTCACGCAAAAATGCTGCGTCCCGATGGTCCATCTCGATTGTCTCGGGCATCAACAACCGTTGCGACGGTATGGACTGATTCTCGTTCCGCTTGATCATCTGCTCGAACAGCACCCGTTCGTGCGCGGCGTGTTGAT
This sequence comes from uncultured Verrucomicrobiota bacterium, assembly GCA_964582645.1. Taxonomy (GTDB): domain Bacteria; phylum Verrucomicrobiota; class Verrucomicrobiia; order Palsa-1439; family CAZOTB01; genus CAZOTB01. The sequence goes on from CAZOTB010000278.1 coordinate 3,102, forward strand.
CCACCAGCACCAGACCTTCCTTGCTCCCGGCGATGACGTACAGGTCACCGATCACGCCGAGCAAGCGGAGGCCGAAGGCGGTGTGATGCGGACTGAGTGGCGGAGCAGGCTGAATGGTCGAGGATGGAGGATGGAGCATGGAGGATGGAAAGACCGGGTGCGCTGCGGCAGCAGCCGGCGGGGACGAAGCTGGAGGATCGACAATGGAGGGTGGAGGGAGCGTTACCACTCTGTCTATCCTCAATCCTCTATCCTCCATCCTCGTTCCCTTCGGCTCCAGCGCTCGACGCACTGCCTCGATGATTGCCCCGCGCACTTCCTGTTCATTCCGAAAACGAATCTCCCGCTTGGCAGGATGGATGTTTACGTCCACCTCTGCCGGATCAATCTCGATGAACAGGAACGCGACGGGATACCGGCCCCGCATCAACGCCGTGTGATAGCCTTCAAGCAGAGCGTAGTTGATCCCCTTCGAGTCCACGGGGCGACCATTGACGAAGGTGTGTTGCTGTGAGCGATCGGCGCGACTCACTCCCGGCTTTCCGAGAAAACCGTTGATGGCAATTGGTGATTGGCGACGGGTGATCGGGAGGAGGTCCTGACAGAGTTGGCCGCCGTACAACTCCCGGATGCGGTCGAGCAGGTTCTTGCACGGCGCGACGTCGAACACGACGTGATCGTCCTGCTTGAGCCAGAAACTGACCTGCGGATGCGCCAGCGCGTGAAGCGTGACGATATGGTTGATGTGTGCCATCTCCGTGGGCGGTGTGCGGAGGAACTTGCGACGCGCGGGCAGGTTGAAGAACAGATTGCGCACTTCGATCGTCGTGCCAACCGGCGCGCCGACTTCCTTGACGTCGTGAAGCTTGCCGCCCGAAATATGAAGCTCGGCGCCGGTGGGGGCATCGTGTTCGCGTGTCGTCATATGGAACCGGCACACCGCAGCGATGCTCGGGATCGCTTCACCGCGAAAGCCGAGCGTGGCGATACACTCGATGTCCTCCGTCGTGGCGATTTTGCTGGTGGCGTGACGTTCGAGCGAGAGCAACGCGTCGTCTTTGCTCATGCCACAGCCGTTATCGCTGACCCTGATGAGGCTGCGTCCCCCGTGGTGGACTTCGATTTCGATTCGTGTTGCTCCTGCATCGAGCGAGTTTTCGACGAGTTCTTTGACCACGGAGGCAGGCCGCTCGACGACTTCGCCCGCCGCGATCTGGTTGGCGACGTGTTCAGGCAGCAGGCGGATCCGATTCACGGGGCGAGTATGGCAGGGAGGGAGCCGAGAGTCGAGAGTTGAGAGTCCAGAGAGGCTCCGGAAAAGACGGCAGAAAACAACAAGGCCGAGTCAGACTTCGACTCGACCCCGTGGGATGAACCTATCTGCTTTCGTTTAGCTCGGCGTCCCGCCGTTGCCGTTGCCGTTCTTCTTGGGCACGGGAGAATCGTTCACGGTGTAGCCGTAATCGCCGAGGACGCGAGGATTGCTGCGGTTGATGCCGATCAACACATCGCGACCCTGATAGACAAACTCGCTTAACGGCGCCACCGCATTGACGCGCGCTTTGGTCGCCTTCTCGGCGTCCTTGCGCGACTGCGAGCCATCCTTGTCGAGTTCTCCAGGGCGCTGTCCTCCAACGTTGCTTGATATTGGACGGCAGGAGGTTCAACGAT
>CAZOTB010000279.1:0-4759 GCA_964582645.1 uncultured Verrucomicrobiota bacterium
GGGGATGATCGAGGCAATCATTCGTTCGCTTCCGCACGGGCGCTCGGACGTTCCCGCCGAGGAAATGCTCGAAGTGGTCAAGATCATCGAGGCCGCCAACCGCAGCCGGGTGAGCGGCGAGCCGGTGCAATTGTAGTATTCGCGGCCCGATCAGCGTGCGTAGGTAGCTCAAGCTTCAGCTTGTGCCTTTCGTGAGTGTGACCGAAGCAAGCTGAAGCTTGAACTACGTACGCTGTCGCCCATTGTGCGACCCAGCCCGGCACCACCGCTGTTACGAAGATGACGTTGCAAACGCCGCGTTGGTCTTCGCCGCCATGATGAAGTCGTTCTGGTGCAGCCCGCGGATTTTGTGCGTCCACCACGTCACCGTCACGCGTCCCCACTCGGTCAACAACGCGGGATGATGTCCTTCCTCCTCCGCAAGCCGGCCGACCTTGTTCGTGAACGCCAGCGCCTGCGCGAAGTTCTGAAACTGGAACACGCGCTCCAGCCGCTTGATTCCGTCCCGCTCGATCATCTGCCATTCGGGAATGACCTTGTGATACTCCGCAGCCTCGGCGTCTGTGACGCTTGGTGCGCCCTTGCGACAGGCAGTGCATTTCATCTGTTCCAATGCGCTCATGGGTTGCTCCTTTCGAGTAATGCGCGACCTATTGCAGTTTCGCGATCGCGGCAAAATGAGCGTCGTCGTGCTCGATCTCAACTTGGTGGTGACGGGCACAGGCTGCGATCAGAAGATCCGTGGCCGGAAACGTCTGCCCCGCCGTCCGTGCCGACTGAGCCATGACATGGGCGGCATCCCAAACAGCGGAGTTAATCTCCAGGTCCGGCAGGTCGTGAGCCATCTCCTGCAAGACGCGCTTTTCATGCTCACCCCTCGCTCCATTCCAAAGCTCCAACCGCACCATGACGCACCAAGCAGCTCCACCAGACTGTAACAAGGCTGTGACACGCGTTCGGACCGCCTCATCGCCATTGGGCCGAAGAGCGTGAATCCAAGCCGAGGTGTCCACGAGTTTCACCGTCGTTCCTTCAGTCGGATTCCCGCATCCGACGCAGTTCCTCGCTCGTCATCATGTCCTTGCAAGTTCCGAGGTGCCTGGTCAGCGCGGCCATGCGTTGTCGGCGGTTGAAATCGGTCACAGCGGCGACCACTGCGTCCCGTTTTGTCTTGGCTTTGGTGAAGCGGATGGCATCCTCGAGAACCTCATCTGGAATATCAATTGTAGTCTTCACGCTTCCAAAATAGCATAGATTGGATTCTCAGCAAGCCGCGTTTACGAGGCTGCAGCGCAAAGAAATGGCATCCTTGGTCAGACCTCAGCGGCAGCCATTCCGGTGGTGAAGCAGCGTGAAAAGGTGGATTGTTCGGCGGAAGCCAAGCTCATATAACGATCAGACTCCCCTCGATCCGCGCATTGGAAACCGGGTCGGGGAAATAGTACACCACCAGCACCTTGCCGGGCTCGAGTTCGACGGCGTCGGGGTAGCCGAAGTCGGAGTTGATTCCCTTGTCGGGTGGATGATCGGCAGGGACGGCGTCGTCGCGCACCATGAATTCTTCCGCCTCCGCGATGCGGCGACACTCGGGATCGAGGATGCGCAGCCGGACACCTGCGCGCGGGAAATGCCGGTAGCCATACACCATCAACACCCGGTCATCGGACAATCGCACGCCTTTGGTCGGATGTCCGATGACGCCGTTGAGCCGTTCGAGTTGCCAGGTCTTGCCTTCGTCGCGCGAGCGGCTGAACCAGATCGCGTCGTGGATGTCCCACGTGGCACGATGGAAACTCACGACGTCGCCGTTGGCCAGCCGGCAGAACGAATGTTCGTCGAAGCCCTGTCCTTTCGGATTGGGGTTTTGTGCGACAGGAGACAGAAATGAGAACGTCTCACCGCGATCGTCGCTCGCCAGACACAACGCGCAATAGGTTGCTCCCGTGACGGTGGCGTACACAGGCAACAGAAGCCGTCCGCTCGGCAACTCGACGAGTTTGCCCTCGATCGCGCACAGTCCCTCGAAGTATGGCGGATTCGGAACGGTGACCGGGCGTGCCTTCGAGAACGTCCGCCCGCCGTCGTCGGAGTGCGCCACCATGCCGCCGGTCATTTTGAAGATGCCGGGCCATGGATTGTTCGGCTGCTGGCGATGATACGCCCGGGTGAACACATGCGGGCCGTTGAGATCCGCCTCGGTCTTGGCATCCACCGTGGTCCAGTTGAACGAGCCGAGCATGATGCGTCCGTCGGAGAGAGTCGTCAGATGCGCGCTTTGCTGGCCGATGCCTTCGACATGGTTGATGATCTCGGGCCCCGACCAGGTCGCGCCGCCGTCGCTGCTGCGGAGGAGTGCGATATGGCTGTCGCAGTCAATGTGCATGTTCCACCGGCCCTGCTTGAGCCGGTTGGGTTGGCGTCGGCAGCCAACCAGCAGTTCGCCGCGCGCGGTGCGACAGACCGACGGTGCCATGGCGTAGTAGCCGTCGCTGCGATAGAGGATGAAGTCTTTGAGCTTTTTCATTTCTTGTACGCTTTGAAGAATCGTTCCGGTTGTTTTTCGACCGCGGCGAGCAACGTGTCCACGAACTCGCGGATGAGGAACAGCCTGCACGCGGCGTCGCCCACTCGCCCGCGATGTTGCTTGCCGAGCCCGTCCCAGTATTCGCCGAGCACGGGCCGGTTGATGTAGAAGTACTCAGCCTTGGGATCACGTTCGAGCTGCCGATTCCAGTGCATCACCTCGACCACGTGCATGTACGTCGAAGACTTGTAATCCACGCCGAGCATCAACAGTTTCCCGCCGGCGCGATAGGCTTTCATCAGCGGCGATCCGGTGCCGTACGTGCGCCCCCACGGTGCGAGGTCCCACGGCGAGATGCAGCCGTCCATCCCGCGATGGTCGGCGACGAACTCCCGCGCGCCCTTGCCCCTTGCCGCGACCGAGTGGGAGTAATGATCCGAGCGAACAGTCCCCGGCATTGTGCGGAAAAACTCCGTGAGCCAGCCGACCGTCGAGGGCGTGGTGGCGATATTCCAGTTTGCCGCGCGTTTCTCAATCCCGCCTTCGATCAGGTTGAACGACGGCATCAGCAACAAGCCGTCCGGCCCGAGCACATTCTCCAACGCCGCGACCACCGTGGCGGCACCGCCTTCGACGGGACCGAGACTCTTGAACGACGAATGAACGAAGAGCGTATCGCTCCGTTGCACCCCCAGAGCCGTCAGGTCGGCCACGAGTTTCTGCTGTGAATGCGAGGTCGTCATCATCTGCGATTCAATCGCTCCTCATTTGGTAGCAGAAGCTCTTCATCGCGGCAAACAAACCAACTCCCTCTCCTCGCTGTGGCGCGACTCGTTCGCCGACGAGGGTTCGCCGTACGCGTGGAACTGCGCCCGCCGCGAAGTAGTGGAGTGCAGCGCGGGTGACGACTTTCACGAAAGCCTCCATCGGAAACGGACAGTGGCTCAGTGATGGACAGGCTTTGACCAAATCGGGATTGGGGGCAACAGCGCTGACCGGCACTTGCGCCGGCACTGCCGGTCCCCCGGCTCAACAGCGCCGTCAGAATCGGCGCGATCGGCACCGGCCATTTGATAATGACGCCATGACGCGGTTCGACCTGCGCCGCAACACGCTGCACGCCTTGCACCATGCCCTCCAGTTCCAGCGGGATCGAGAAGCCCCGGCCCTCGGCAGAGGCGGGACTCCCGCTCGCGCGGACGGCGCGGAATTCCGTGGCGGCGCCCTGAAATGCCGTCGCACCGGTTTGGCCGATCACCAGATGGATCGTCCCCATTCCGTGCCGCAGCATCGTCAACGTCGCATGCCGGACCGTCGCCGCAAGGTCGAAGCAGGCAAACGGCAGCCGAATCCCTGGCGCGGGTTTTCCCAGCAACAGGACGCAGCGGTTCCAGTGCGCGAACAGTTCCGGGTGTTGGGGCGACAGCGATGGCAGCAACAGCAGTTCGTGCGGATGCTCCGGTTGCTGGCTGATCGCACGCAGGCGCGCCTCGGAACATTTTTCGAAGCGGAAATGGATGTCATGGATCTGGAGCGCCTCGGAGAGCAACAGCGGCCAGCCGAGTTCACAGATCAAGGTCGGGTAATCGCTGCCGAGATACACGTCGCGGACAACCATCGGGAGGCTCGGCGCCGTTTCGAGCCTCTTCTGCGGATGCGCCCGCAACCGCACACCCTGGCGCTTTTGGATGGAGCGAATGCCTTCTCGCTCCAGGGAATGAAGTGCTTGCAGCAGAACGGGGCGACCCACGCCGAGTTTCACACGCCAGTTGCGCGTGGAAGGCAGAGGTTCGACCAATTCGCCACGCGCGATACACGCACGGAGGTACTCGGCCAGTTGTTCCAATCGCAGATGACCGAATTTCACGCCGAGCGATTACAGTTCCGGTGGTGGGACGTTGTCAAACCTATCCCGTGGTCGTGCATAGTGACCAGCCGACACGCGTTGCAGTCAGCGCGGATCATGGAGGAAGGCGAAGTGCGCAGTCCGCGGAGCGGGACACCGCAAGGAGGAGTGCTCTCGCCGCTGTTGAGCAACCTCTACCTGCACGAGTTGGACAAGCGGATGAGTCGGAGCGACGGGAAACTGATTCGCTTCGCCGACGATCTGGTGTTGCTATGCTACCGCAGGGGACAGGCGAGATGGGCACGGGACAAGATGCGGACCATCCTGAACGGGTTGGGGCTGACGGTCAACGAAGAGAAGACGCGGATCGGCCACGTGCGGGAGGGGTT
>CAZOTB010000280.1:0-4696 GCA_964582645.1 uncultured Verrucomicrobiota bacterium
TTGGCGCAACCGGCTCATTGCAAACGACTTGCTCCGAATTTCCCAACACCCTCTAAGAGAGGACGGCGGCTGCGCTTCAGGACAATGTAAAGCCCCACAGCCCGTGGCAACTTGTGTGTCTGGCCACCGCGCCGCAGGAAATAGGTGGGTCGTTGAAAGCGATGCATGAACCGGAACAAGCCAAGCCGTGAGGCGTTCACGTTGTGCCGGTCGGCCTTGCGCCAGAGAAGTTCGGTAGGATTGAACTCATGGATGATCCAATCAGAACCGACCGGCAATTCCGCAGTGGCTTTGGGAGGGTCGCAAGGCGGCAGATGGGAAAGGATGGCAAGTGAGGCATCTGGTTGAAAATGGAGTCCGGCTTGTTCGGCCATCTTCGCCAGCGTGGCAGTGTCACGAGCAGCGAACCGGAACACGTCCGGGACGTCCAACGACGTAAGGCTTTCACAAGCACATTTGTTAGCAACCTGGTGCACACGCTCGCCTAACGCCGGTGAGCGCGCACCGCACAACACGGCCCGCGCACCCTCGGCAGTGAGCCGGGCTGCAAGCGTCGGGGGTACAACACGCCATCCATCTTCGCAACCACACGCAAAGAATTCGACATGGGCCAGCCGCTCGAAATCGAGTCGCAATTGTTGGTGAAGTGGAAACTGGTCTTGTACGTCCTCGCCTTCTTCGGCGGACGATTCTTCGCCATTGCCGGCGCAGAGTTCCTCGACGGCGGCGCGAAACTGTTGCCACGACCCTTCGCGGCGGGCGGACAACCATAGCAAGAGTTCGTTTGCCCTCATCGCATCTTTCTCCACAATTGCTTGGCTGCTGTCCGATACCGCCGCCATAGACCGTTGGCATCGTCATCAGTTGAAGACAGTTCGAGATTCTTGCGCCCGGCATCGTTGATGACAGCCACCCACGATCTGAGGGCGTAGCTCACGCGACGCTTGCCACTGGGCAATTCACGCGCGATGACCGGCTCCGCTGGTTGCAACAACACGATGCGCGCCGTTCGCTTGTCAACATGAGCAGGGTCGCGCGGCAACGCCCAGACTGGATCGAATGGAGCAAGAACAGTGAGGAAATCACAACGCGCATCTGTTCGCATCGCACAGTAGAACACCTCGCCGAGACGCGCTCCCACCAACACCGGATTGGATACCGGCACCCGGACTTGCCGCCATTTTGCTCCTGCCACGTGATGGATGCTCGCACCGCAAATCGCCGCCCCTGTGCCAAAATCATGCGCGTGCCATCGTTCCCAATTCTCATCCATCGTCAGCATGGCGTAAGTGTTTGTCTTGCCGGCAAAGGCCAGAAGGTGTTCTCCGTCGCTGTCCCATCCCGGCGCTTCGTAGCCGCCATCGGAAGCCGGATGCGCGGGATGCCCATCAATCAGTACTTGGAAATCGTCGCCCAAAACGCCTGTGAACCGTATCCGTGGTGGAAAGCCTGCGAGCCACACTCGTCCCCTCAATCGGATTCCCCCAACGTAGTCCGGTTCAACATCTGGCAGCGGACACAGAGGATTGAGGAAATGAGTTCCCTCCCGTCGCGCAACTACCTTCGTAGGCATCACATCACGAAACACGCACCACCCGGCAGGCACGCCTGGCGTTGCATCGGCCAGCACCGTAAAGCCGGCGCAACCTGCTTCAACCAAGGCCACTTCGATGGCCTCCCGCAAAGTGTCTATGGCAAGCACGACATGATTGGCGTGCAGCAGCAAGCAAGGCGTTGAGCCGAAAGGATAGATGCCGCTTGCGTCACCAGAAGCTAAAACGTAAAGCTCCCGGCCGCTCAACATCCATTGCATTCCCCGCGCGTCTCCGTGCCCTTTCCAAGCAACGCCTTCGCGGAGTGTCTTACCGGCGTCCGTGATGGAGATTGACTCATAATAGTCGTCGCCAAACTCGATCAGATCCAACTTTCCACCGGTTCCGCTAACCGATACCTTGCCGGGCAAGTCCCGTCGGCGGCAAGGCACAAGTGCGAGATTCCGCACACCGCCGTGACGGTCAAAGGCAATCTGTAGGCGAATGTCGAAAATGTTGTTCGTGGTTGCCGACGTTCGCCGACCGCCTTCACGACGGTTCTTTCGCTTCGGAGTTGTTGCGGCCGGCGCGAGACCGGTATAGGTGCGCGACGTCGGCAGTTCGGCTTCTTCCTCATCGTGTTCCACAACGGGCAGATCTTCGTCTGCCACTGAGGCTGCCCCGCCCACAGCCGTTGCTACAGCACCTGCTTGTATCTCTTCGGCCGCACCCAAACTGTCTTCCCCCCCGTCGTTGCCGCTAAAGGCCTCTCGATAACGGCGGGTTGTGCGGGTGTTGCTTCCGTTCCTTCAACGACTTCAACGGCGGGAACTGGTGTAACATCGCGAGTCACGCATTCTGCAAAGCTGTCCCCGCCTTCGATAACGTCCTCTTGGGAAGATTCCTCTGGTGTCGGCGTCTCAGGCTCAACAGCCTTCTTCTCCCGGAGGCTGCCGTCCAACACAGAACTTTCCGGCGAGAGTTCTTTCGTCTCAGACGCGCCCATCGCCTCTGGGATCACTTCTTCCCGTGTACCGACCACGCTCACCGCAGCCGTCTGCTTGCCCTCCGCAACTTCGTTAACCGCCGGGGCTTCAACGCGTGAGTCCGCCTTCTCCACAGTCCCTCGTTTGCGGGACTTTTCTCGTTTCCATAACCAAGCAAACACAGCGACAACGGCGACACCGCAGACCAAAAATGTCAGAGCTTTGATCATTGATGGCGGATTCTAATCGAAGGATCGCGTCAGTTGAAGGGTTTTCATCCACGCGCTCGGCACATGGCACGTGAACGCCGGTTGGGAAGCGCGTTCCGCGACGGCCAACACCTCGGACTGGGGTACGAACCGGTATTCGGCGCTCGAATTGATTGAAGATGCCCTCAATCTCAAGACACCGACTGTTTACGACCTCGACGAGAAACGGAAACCAGTCGTCAACGGCCAAGCCACTGAGGCTGCACGCGAAAAACAGGAACGCATCAAGGATGCGGTTCAAGGAATGGGTTTGGCAGGATGACGACCGGCGCGCGCGGCTGGACGCAGGAAATCCTAACCGCAAGACTCCAAGTTGCCGGGATGAACAAGGACCGGGCCGGTGTGGGCAAGATCGAATCGCAACTCATCCACGTGAGCGAATACGAACTGTACTATTTCGCGCGGGTGTTCGATGTGAAGGCTTGGGAGTTGCTGGTCGAATTGTCACCGGATCGACGGGTTGATGAACAACTCGCCGAACTCCTGAAGCCCAGAAACCACCGCCGTTCCGCAGCGAGAGCTGGCAAAGGCTGATGTGACGGACTTGATGACATTGCCCCATCACCGCGAGAGACGACTTGGATCGTCGCGCAGGAAACGGCGTGCTGACGGTCTGTTGTTACGGCTTGACCGAGGTGGATTGCGCGGGTGGCATGGCCGTTTCGGTGGTCACCGTCTTCTGGAAGGTGACGCGCTGCGCCATCTCGGTGGAATGATGATCGCGCAAATGCCCATAGGTGCGCATCGCCAACGCGCCGCCATCCCGGTGCCCCAACCAGCGCGAAACCGTCGGAATGTCCACGCCGGATTCGATGCAACGTGTTGCGAAAAGGTGACGCAGATCGTGGTGGGTGATCCGCTCCATCTTGACGACCTTGGCTGCCCGGTCCATGGCCTTCTGACATTCACGGACGCGCATGACGAGTGCGTCGTCCGAGTTGTCCGTTCGCTCCTTGAGGAGGCGTTCCAGGAAGTCGCGCATCTCGGGGATCATGGGAACTTCCCGGACCTCACCCGCGATACGTCCCTTCAACCCCGTCTGCGAATCGCCGCGCACGATGATCTTCTGTCGCTTGAAATCCACGTCGCTCCACTTGATGTTGCGGGCTTCGTGGATGCGAAATCCGCCGTAGGCCAGGAACCGGACCAGATTGGCGCTGTGCCGGCAGTAGCCCTTGCCGTCGCTCTCGACCTCCTTGACGAAGGCTGCGAACTGGTCAGGCTCCGGCAAACGCAATTGGGTGGGACGCTCGGCGGAAGTCTTGATGAATCGCGCCGGATTGTCGTAGCGGGCACCGGCTTCGATCCCGATTTCAAACACATGGCGCAGCAGTACGAGGGTGTGATTGAAGGAGGAGGGACTGACCCCGGGGCGGAACTTGGCTGCCCACTCCAAGCAGTCAGTCTTCGTGATCTTGCGCACGTCCCGGTCAACCAGACCCGGCCACGACTTCAGCAGGGCCTTGGTGCGATACTCGTAGTAGTCCCTTGTCTTGGGCTTGAAATTGGGCTCTCCCTCACGCCGTCTCTGGTACGCCGTCAGGCAATCCCCAAACGTAATTTTCCCCGTGGTGACCGCCGTGCGATGCTCGGCATTCTGCCGTTCTTCCTTCTCCAGATCGGAGAGGCGGAGTTTGGCGACCGCAATGGAGTCCGTCTTCAGTGACTTGACAATCAGCCTGCCATGAATGCGGATTCGGGCGAAATACGTCCGCGATGGAACGTATCGGACCAAATTGGCGGCGGGAGCTTTCTACGGCAGGCCTTTTTGCCTGGTTTGGCTGCGTTTCGATTGGTCAGTATCAAAAGGCAGTATCAAATGGCAGTTTTGAAGTGGTAGAAAGTGCAGATTTACTAGCCCGAGTTCGTCAACCGACACGGGAAATCTCGGAATTTTCGCCTTGCGGCT
>CAZOTB010000281.1:0-4569 GCA_964582645.1 uncultured Verrucomicrobiota bacterium
TCCGCCGTGGACGAAGATGTCCCCAGTGCGGTTCACCTTTGATCGAGCGACACGTTTCATCTCTTGACCCAGACGAAAGGACGTACCGAATCATGAGACTGTGCCGCCGGTGTGAAATCGCGTGGGATCTTGGGGAGTATTCGGCTGGGGACTAAGGCTGAGTATCAGATGAATGCCGAACAAACCGGCTGCAGGCAACGCCGGGATCGCGTCTCGGTTTGCTATCGGACATCATTGGCCCGGCGTGCCTGAGCCGGAGCGTTGGCCGTAATCGAATGCCATGCGGCGTCTGCCACTCATCATCGGACTCGCGCTGATCGTCGCCCTGACAGTTCGGGAGTTCTACGAGTTCTTCGTCACGAACGAGGGCGTTCGTTACTTTTCCTCAGAGCCACGGCGGCTCTTGTATGTGGTGCTTCTCGGACTTGCCGGGGGCTTGGTTGCTTTCGGGATCAGCCGGCTGTCGCCCGGATCGCAGCGCACACTGAAGCTCACGGTGCTCGGCACTTTTGGCGCACTGCTTCTCGGCGTCCTCGGCCTGTTTGCATTTCATCTCACCTGGGCTGCCTCGATGGTGAGTGAGGCAGGCATATGGGGTTGGTTAGCTGCGGCTTTTGCATCGTTCGCCGTCTTGGCCGTCCTCGTGTGGTTTGAGTTTCGCCAGGTATGGAGGCGCACGTGAAGAGAACGGCCAACAAGACGGTCGAGGCAACGCCGGGGAGCGCTCTTGGTTCCGCTTCGCGGTTCACGTCATTGGCCCGGCGTGCCTCACCTTGGCGTTAGGCAACTACAGACCACACTATGCGAACACCACACATCATCACGACAAGCGCCACGATTCTGGTTGCACTATTTGCAGCCGGTTGCTCCAAAAGTCCGAGCGAGCCGACAGCGCAGGCCACGAATGTTCGTCAGGTGTCATCCCTTCCTGCGGACATGCCGAAGAGGGATTTGGGAGAGGTCGAGCTTACGGCTCAGAATCAAAAGCGTGTCAGCCTTGGCGATGGCAAGGCGTGCGTCATTACTCCCACCGTTCTCGCCGACGGCAATCTCCAGATGGATTTGTCGATCGAGCGCACGGGCGACGATGGCAAGATTCAGCGACTGGCGCAGTCGAGACTCACTGCACGCCCGGGTCAGCAGTGCGCCATTTCTGTCGGAGACACGATGGTCAGTTTGACACCGAGATTCAAGACACAATGACGATGCCTAACCAGGTCACTGGAGCGAACAGCCGCCCCGCTTCTCCGCTCGAAGCCGGGCAGGAACTCGGGAGCGCCTCGTGCGCCCCACCGTCACCGTCGGCGGCTGTCGCTCAGTTCTGACGTTAGCCGCACGTGGAAAAGCTGCTAACGAGCAAGAAAGAAACATCGAACACCATACCTCCAAGTCCACAGAATGAAAACCCAAGTCAGCACAATATCCACCGTCCCAACCGTACTTCTTGCGCTGCTCCTCCTGTGCGCGCCCAGGATTGTACATGCAGGGGGTTGCGCCCTGGACCTCCCCCACTTTGACGATTTCGACGACAACCAGCGTGACACTGGAAGATGGGGTGCGCCATTGCTTTGGGGTGTGGGTTCCCTTACGGAGACGGGGCAGGCGCTGGAGTATACTACTGCCGGAGACTCGACTGAGCTGGACCGGGCTGCCTGGCCGTGGCGCGTGAGACCCCAGCCCGCGGAGCCGCTCAGCGTCGAGATGGAAGTGTTCCTGCCGGAGCTGCCGCTGGGACCCAGCCAAAGGGTTCTCTTCGGGTTGGCGATTGGCAAGGAGGGGGGTGCCGATCAAATAATGCTGGCGGCGGGTTCCGACACTACTCAAGGACCGTTACAGCGGGGAGTGGTGGTTCTCACGATGATAAACGGGGACGCGGCTCCGGTGCTCATCCGTGCGACCAGTTCGAACAAAGTAGCACTGCGCCTGTCGTTCTCACCGACCCTGCAAAGGATTCTGGCGGAATGTGACCTGACGGGATTCGCCGACGGTGCCCAGTGGACACGACTGGCAGAACTGCCGGTCAATGGCCGCGCCTGGAACCTGGAGCGCGGTTTGTTTGTAGGTGCCTACGGGGAGTCCCGAAACATCAATATAACTGCCACCTCGGGGGTTCGGGGCGACAACTTCCGATTGGACTACACCGACCCCGGCCTCCCCTTCTTCGACGACTTTGAAGCAGGGCCATCACCGCTTTGGGGAAATGAACGAGGGGCGTGGTCAGCGGCGGATGGGGTTTACCGTGCCACAGCCTTGCAGCCGGGCGGGCCAGTTAGCTGCACCACGTTGCCGTGGCAGTTGACTGATTTCACGCTGGAGCTGGATGTCAGAAAGGTGGCCGATCACGGCATCCTGCTGCGCAACACCTACCATCCTGACTATTGGTACGGCCGAGGCGTAATTCTAACCGTTGGAGGTGCCCACAGCGACCACACTGGTGTCTACTGGCACGTCATTACCGATGCCACCCAACAACACCCTTCCTATGCTGGGGTCGTGAAGGGGCTGTTCAATCAGGGCGATGATGTGCATGTGCGCCTTGTGGTGCGCGGGAATCGCTTTGAAGCATACATCAACGGCAGCGCTACCCCCAATACCTTTCTGGAGTCGGACGCGTATCCAGTAGGTGGAGTTGGCTTATACCATGGAGCAACGCCCGGTGAAAGCTTTGACAACATCCGGCTGGAATGTCATCCATCACCGCCTCTGGAGATCAACATCGACCATGCGGTTGAAGTCTGGTGGCGATCCGTTGCCGGACAGCTTTATCAAGTCCAGTCAGCGTCTCATCTGGCACCTGCCCAGTGGTCTGATCTAGGCTCGCCTGTGCTAGGCAACGGAACGACGAACAGTATATTCGACTCGACTCGGCATAGCGCAAAGCGTTTGTATCGGGTCATCCTTCGATAAGAGCGGGAATCAAACAAAGGGCTAACAAAATCACTGGAGCGAACGCGGGCGGGCTAGGTCAGTTGCCAGTTCGCACGCGGTGGGCCGCCCGCGTCGCTCAGTTCTGGCGTTCGGCGACAGACAACGTCTCGTGAGTATTCGTGAGTCATTCAAGGCATTGGTTCAGAAACGCGAGAGGCGAGGCCGCTGGGTCTATCTGCTGTGGCTGGCCGGGTATTGCGTGCTCGCGTTTGTCGCCACGGCGTATGCGGCGGTCTTGGGGCAGGACTATCTTTCGGCGCTCTTGTTCTTTCTGGTGCCCGCACTTCTCGGCTACGTGCAGTTCCGGTCGCCGACCTTGCTTGGCTGGGTATTGCTCTTTATCCCGACGGCTCTTCTGGGAGTGGTTGCATTCTGTCTGTTTCCTTGGGCGGTGGCAGGGGCCGTGGCGACCCGCGATTTCGGTCAGGTTTTGACGGGCTCATTGCTTCTCGGCGTTCTGGCCGTTGTCCTTCACGGCTTCGTTAGGTTTCGGCCATTCAGCAGGACGCAGATCGCCGAACCAGGCGCTGCACCGAATGGCGGCCCAGCCACGCGGCTTGGCAATTCGGGAGTCGCGCAGGGGCCGCCATCGGTGAGCTGAATCGTTAGCCAGCACTACGCCTCCAGCAATGTTCGACGACCCAAACAAATGGCGAGGAGGTTTCGAGGACTTCACGAAACCGGATGCGCCGCTGCTTGTCTGGGACATTCCGAACAGATGGCTCGATTTCGAGTATCGGAAGACTCAGCGCAGGGACGTCCTTCGGGATACGCTGGCTTGGGCGATGGGAGCAGATCTGATTGAGGGTTTTCCAGACCTCGACGACCAGATGCTTGACCAGATGGTTATTGGAGTCAGGCTCACCGAGCGAGGCAAGCGGTTAGCCTTGCGCGCCGGTCGTGGCCGCGTTGTGGCGTGGATGGCTGGACTCACCGAGCACGGGATTCAGGTTAAGCTGTTCGCCAAGTCCCCGACGCCAGACCGCTTCGATGTCATGGATTTTACTTTTCGGCGTCCCGACGGTGACTACACCAAAGTTGTGAGTGAGCCAGGAGAGTGGAGTTACGGAGTCATCAGCGAGTGGCGCAGTTCGTTACCAGAGGTGATTCTCGATGCGATTCAGAGTTAGACACATTTTTACTTTGCTGGATGGAGATGCAGGCATCAGTCCCACAGGCGTCATGCAGTCTGTCCGTGCGGGAGTCCTGCACCCTCCGGCATGTTGCGTGGCCTCCGCCCCACAAGGCGCAGCCCCACGAAAACCATCGAGCGCGTGCTTGGGCCGCGACGCCAATGGCAGCACGCTCGCTTGGACTGCACACGGCCTGCGTTTGGGGTTGCAGTGTGAGTGGCCGGCTCGTCAGCATAAGCACCTGACACCGGCCACTCATGCTTTTCGTTTTGTGAGAGACGTGCTGGCTAACCATGCGCTGCAGCGAACCCGGCCATCGCGCTACTGTTGCAATCGAAGCGTCTCGTGGGCCGGGTCGCTGAGCTTGGGTCGTTAGGCGCGTTCGGACGTCCCGCCATGAATCAAACGCCTTGGACTTTGCGAGTGGAGCGGCTGGGGTCGTCCGCGAGCCGAACGGCCGGGGCGGCCGCTTGCCGAGGGGCTGGGCGGCGCGGCGAGCGGAGCGGAG
>CAZOTB010000282.1:0-4437 GCA_964582645.1 uncultured Verrucomicrobiota bacterium
GCTCAGGGCCAGCGGTGCAGAGGTGAAGGGACAGATCGCGCGCTTCGATCCCGCGTTGGTCGAGTCGTTGGTGGCGAAAGCGCCGACGCAGTTCACCCAACTCGCGCGCAACCCGCAACGCAACGTCGTCATCGGCGGCAATTACGTCGTGTGCGCGCCGATGTACGGCCCGCCGTTCGTGCGCGATCTCGAACGAGGACGCCGCGAAGCGACGATTGCGGACTTCCGTAACTTCGTGAAGCTCGCTTGGCTCAGCCCGCACATTCATCACTCGGGAGGGACGCTCGTCGAGCCAAACGATCTGCCGGTCGAGACGCGGCATCTCGACATGCTGCTCGCCCACATGCAACTGAGCGACAAACCATTCATGGGTTCGGTCACGTCCGCCGAAAACGCGGCCGACTCGGTAGCGATGGCGGAGATCGTGTTCGGCAAGGAAACCATCCGCCGCCAGCCCGCGTTGCTCGCGCTGATCAACGTCAACAGCCCGCGCCGGTACGATGCCCGGATGCTCGGCGCACTCAAGACCTACGCGCGCGCCCGGCAGGCGGTGCTCATCACGCCGTTTCTGCTCGCGGGTTGCATGTCGCCGGTGACCGTCGCGAGCGCGCTGGCGCAACAAAACGCCGAGGCGCTGGCGGGGATCGCTCTCGTCCAGATGATCGAACCGGGTTGTCCCGTCATCTATGGTTCGTTTTTGACGAGCATAGATTTCAGCAATGGACTCGCTGCGTTCGGTTCACCCGACAGCATGATCGCCGTTTTCGCCAGTGCCCAACTCGCCCGACGTTACCGGCTCCCCTTCCGCGGCGGCGGCGCGTTGTGCAGCGCAAAGCTCGCGGATGCACAAGCGGCGACCGAGTCTGCGCTGACCCTGTTGCCGACGGTGCAGGCGGGCACGAACTTTGTTCTTCACGCTGCCGGGTGGCTTGAGAACGGCCTCGTGGCCGGCTACGAGAAGTTCGTCCTTGATTGCGAAATGCTCGGTGCGCTGGCTGCATTCCGCAAGGGTATCAATCTCTCGGATGAATCGCTCGCGCTCGACGCCATCGTCGGAGTGCCGCCGGGGGGTCAGCACTTGGAATCCGATCACACGCTCCGGCACTTCCGCCATGTCCATCGCGCGGAGTTGTTCGACACCAACTCCTTCGAGCAATGGGAACGAGCCGGCAGCGAAGACGCAATCACCCGTGCGAACAAGCGTGTCCGCCAACTTCTCGCTTCCTGTCAGCCACCGCCGCTCGATTCCTCCATCGAGGCGGGGCTTAAGGATTTTGTTGCAAGTCGCAAGACGCAGCTCCAGGGCGAAAAATAGTGATTGACTGTGCAAAGAACATTCTATATAGAATGTTCTGCAAAGAACGAGAAAGACAGGATAAATGCCTCGTTTGAAGATAGATTTGCGTCGCGACGCCCCACTCTACCAGCAGGTAAGACGGCAGGTTTTGGAGAACATGAAGTCGGGCGAATGGGAGGCGGGGGAGCGACTTCCCACGGATGGAGAGATTGCCAGGGATTTGGGGGTACATTATCACACAGTACGCTTGGCCCTCGCGTCGCTGGCGAAGGAAGGATACCTGGTGCGGCATCGCGGTCGCGGGACGTTTGTCGCCGAGCGGCGCGTCAAACAACATCTCGGGATTTTGTTCGGGTCGGATGTGAGGCAGTTCAGCGCTTCGTGCTTCAACACGCTCTTTGCGAGATATGCGCAGGACTATCTCCACGATCATGGCAGCGCGACAAAAGTGTATCTCGTTCAACGATGGCTGCGCGAGAAGCAAGGTCTTTATAGCGAGGATTTCGCGCGCGACATTCAAGAAGGCGGGTTACGGGGTTGCCTGGTGGTGGGCGGCGCGCAATTTGATGTGGCCGACCATTTTGATCTGCTCTTGCGGCGTTCGATCCCCTTTGTGATCGGGACGTACGTTTCCACGAACTATCCCTCGGTCGGGTTTGACGTGGAGTCGCTTGTGAACCAAGGGATGGAGCACCTGGTGGCGAGGGGCTACCGGCGGATCGCAATCGTGTACGGATATTTCCCGGACGCGCCCGTGATGCCGAAGGACCTGGTGTTCTATCGCGGCTACCAGTCAGCGCTTGCCAAGCTCGGCCTGGAGCAGCGACCGGAATGGATCAAAGCGGAACGCGAACCGAGCGAGGAAGCGGGCTACCTCGCCATGAAGGAACTGTGGGCGCTCGGAGCGAATCGGCCGGACGCCATCTTGAGTTGCGACGATGTCATGACGAAAGGAATCATCCATGCCTGGTGGGAATTGGGCGTGCAAGTGCCGCGCGATCTCGGATTCGTCACCCACTGCAACAAGGATGTGCCGATTCTTTATCCTGTGCCGTTGACACGGCTGGAGTGCGACGTGGGGGAGCTTGTGCGTTTGGCTGGCGACATGTTGTTGACGCTGTTGGAGCGGAAACCGTTGAGCCAGCACAGAGTGACAATCAAGCCGAAGTTGATCGCAGGAAAGTCCTGCGGCGAGTCTTTGGCCGGCGACATGAACTAAACAAGGAGTTAAAGGAGAAGCAAGAGTATGCAAACACGACTCACAAAAACTGGGATCGCGGGGCTGATCGCGGCGAGTGTGACGTGGTGCACGGCGGTTGCCGCGCCAGTGTTCACCGACAGCGACTTTGTCGGGTTCACCAACTGGTACATCCCCTTCGGTGGCGTGGCCGCCGTGAGCACCTTCCCGGGGAATCCCACGACGGTGATGCAGGTGGGCTCCACTAGCAGCGGCGCCAGCATCGGGTACGGGGCGTCCACGTTGCAGACGTTCGGTCCGGATTACGACATCGAGTTTGATGGCGGACAGAAACCGTCGTTGGGGCGGATCTACGCGAACTTTCGCCAGGGGCCGTTCACGGCTGCAACCAGCGACCCGGCGAATAGCGCGCGCATCGGGACGGTGGCAGGCGGTTTCCTGATCTATCAGGAATACAACTTTCTGGCCGATGGAACGGAGACGATCAAGAAAAGCGTTGTGGTCGCCTCGGGCATGCCCGAGGGGGGTTGGCACCACTGGGTCATTTCGAGCGTCTCGACCAACATCCGCGGGACGATTGACGGAATTCCCTTCTCGGTAAACCCAGCCGACGTGACTGTGTTTGGCGGCAACTACTCGGTTGGGTTCGGCAACTTCGTTGGCGAGCAGGAGATCGGGATAGACAACGTCATGGTCACGCCAGAGCCCTCCATCGTAGCGCTGCTGGGACTGGGCGGGCTGCTGTTACTCCGCGCGCGAAGGGGATGAGGCGCGGCGGGAAGAGACTGGATGCCGGATACTGGATACTGGATGTCAAACGCCCAGCATCGAGCCTCCCGCATCGGCCGAAGTTCGCTTTCACGCTCATCGAGCTGCTGGTGGTAGTCGCCGTGATCGCGATTCTGGCGGCGCTGCTCCTCCCTGCGTTGAAAAGCGCCAAGGACAAAGCCAAGCAGAGCGTGTGCATCTCGAATCTCAAGCAGCTTGGCTTGGCGGCGTTGATGTATGCGCAAGACTCCGAGGACTGGATTCCGGCCTACTTTGCCTGCACCGGTACGCCCTGTGATACGTACAGCCGAGGCTGGTACGACAGTTGGAGCACGCCGCCGTTGCACCCGTTTGTGAAATACTACAACCCGGGCCTGGACCCCACTTGGATCACCTCGTCGCACGTCATGTTCTGCCCCAGCATGAGGGATCAGCTCGCTGCCCTGTACGGATCCCCAAACCTGGGAATCCTGGGCGCGAACCTGTGGGCAGTTGGCGACGATCGAAATCCGAGCACGTTCCCCCGCCGCAAGCTCAGCGCGCTGAAGAATCCAGGGCGGGCCGTCGTCTTCGGTGACAGCAGCTATCACGCAAGCTCCATTCACATCCCGGTCTACATGGGTTTCCCGCACCGCGAACACGCGGACTACGTGTTCGCCGACGGACACGTCGCCACCTACTCGCTGAACCAGCTCTGGCAGGAAGGCATCCTGGTGAATTTCTACGGCGACAATCTCCTCGGAGGGATCGAGCTGCCGTGAGCATGGCACAAGGATCCGGCTTGTGATTCCCGGATCCCAGCGGCCGCAACCAAGATGCTTGCGCTACGATGAACACCACGGTGAGCTACGCCCCCAACGGCACCGCGGGCCGACCGTTTCGGACGAATCCTCGCCTCGTTCGCAGTGGCATCGCGACGACCGACTACATGGAAATGACGCCGGTTGTCCTTGCCGACCGGCTCATGCTGCTGGGAAGCGCCCAAAAAGGAGCGAGCGCCAACCCGTATCTTAACCGCTGCCTCTGGGTCGAGGACGTCGCGGAACGGCGCGTGGTGGCGACCTTCGCCGAAGGCCACGGACTCGGGAGCGCCTTCGTCCATGACGACATGCTGTATGCTGTAGAGCTTCAAGTTTTCTGCTGAGATTCGGGGGGACGGATTTTCATGTTGTCG
>CAZOTB010000283.1:0-4427 GCA_964582645.1 uncultured Verrucomicrobiota bacterium
CACCGGCACCACCACCGTCAACTGTTCCTCGACCGATACGGTCGGCAACACCGGCGTCTGTTCCTTCATCGTCACGGTCAGCGACGATCAAGCGCCGACCATTTCCTGTCCCGCGAACATCATGACGAATCTTGCTTCCGGCGAAACCAACGCCGTGGTCAGTTTCAGCTACGCCGCCACTGATAACTGTTCACCGAGCACTGATAACTGCTCCCCGCCTTCCGGCAGCACCTTCTCCCTCGGCGAGACGACGGTCAACTGCACGGTCACCGATGCCGCGAACAATACCAACGGTTGCTCCTTCACGATCACCGTGACCGCCTCCGAGCCCGACATCACCCCGCCCGACATTTCCGCCACGATCACACCCACGCCCAATGCCAATGGGTGGAACAACACCAACGTCGTCGTCCACTTCTCCGCCACCGACAGCGAGAGTGGCGTTGCCTACGTCACTCCCGACGTGACATTGACCAACGAAGGCGCGGACCAGATCGTCGAAGGCATCGCGGTTGACAACGCCGGGAACACGAACTTTACTTCCGTCGTGGTCAGCATGGATAAGACCCCGCCGACACTGACCGGCTTCCCGGCGGACACCGATGTCGTCTGCCGCGCGCAGCCGCCGTTCGTACCGAAGTATTCGGACGAACTCTCCGGCGTGGATACCGAGTCCTTGCACGTCCAATTGGACAGCGACGACGTGTCTGCCGGCTTCGAGCGGTTCGGCCGAGGGGCTCTGTTCATCCCGACCAACTCGTTGGCGGGTGGCTCGCATGCGTGGGTGATCATGGTGTCGGACCTGGCAGGCAACACAGTCGAGGCGGGCGCGTCGTTCAGCATCTCGAGCGCGGGGGATTGTCCGAGCACGTCGGAGTTGAACCTGGGCAGTGTCGTGACCATGCCGGATGTGGAAGCGGTGTGGGTGCAGGGTCGGCGCGACGACACGAACACGGCGGTTAACTTCGAGGCGAACTTTGGCGAGACGCAGCGGTTCAACGCGCGGTGGGATCAGTTTGGCTTCCTTGTGCCGTTGGACTTCGGCACGAACGTGGTGCTGATGATCGGCGAGAAGGGCGGGAAGGTCTATCCCGAGGCGGTGAAAGTGATCCGCACGGATCGCTATCGGGCGAAGTTGCACGCGCCAACCTCGGGCGATTTCGTGATGAGCGAGCCGGCGATGGGTTACTTCGCCAATGGCCAGCCGCAGACGGCGAGCGGCACGGTGAGCGCGACGCTCGATGCGGGCACGCCCGAGGAAGCGGTCTTGTTGAGCGTGAGCGTGAACGGAGTCGCCTGCACCATTACCGGCCCCGACGCCAACGGGAACATGAGCTTCACCGGCCAAAACCCGTGCTCCGTCAGCACGAACTTCACCTCGGCGACGGTGACGGTGTGTTATACCAACAGCACGACCAATGTGTGCCACACGATTCCGCTGGGCGTGTGGGAGGGGTATTTCATTGTGAGAAAAGAAGTCACGCAGGCATTGTTCGGGACATGCAACGCAGGATTCGAGCGAGGGGGGGAGGCGGGCGCTTTTTGCGACTGCTGTGGCTCGTCCGACGGCTGGTGTCTGAACGACACGGGGGGCTGTAGCCACCGCCGCTGGTACACCTTCGAGGGGTCCAACGGCACCGGGAGCAACGAATGGACGCGCGTGGAATGGCACTGGTTGAACAACGGCGGGCAATGTGTGCAGACAGGGACGCCGGACTCGAACGATCTGGACTTTTTCATGTGGTGGGACGAGGAGCAGCACGGAGGGCCAGGGCAGCCGACCGACCCGCCGGAGGGTTTTTCCAGTTGGCCGCGGGCGCGGGGGTTGCGGTTCGGGGATTTGGATATCCAGGTGTTCGGACAAGTTGACTGGTTCGATCCCGACTTTGGCTGGGGTTACGGCGACGGGATAATCGACGGCGAGTGGGTGATGTTGTATCAGGAGTCGAACGACGGATGGATCGAGTTCGTGGCGCCGGTCTACTACGGTACCAACACGCCGGTGATCTTCACGTTCGAGGGGGTGAGCTACCGGCCGCCGCCCGGCCAGACGATGAACTGGACGAACGTGCTGTACGACGGGCACAGCCCGGTGGTGGTGGAGGGGGACCAGGTGGGGTATTTGATCACGGTCAACGGAGGGCAAACGAAGAGGATAGAAGCCTCATCGTTCACGTGGCCTTCAGCGGGGGGTTGGGCGGCGACGACAAACTCGGCGGCGGTGGCGGGCTGGCGGTATTGTCGGGAGGAGGATCTTCAGGTGATGGATGAGTCGGCGATTCAGGTCGAGACCGTCCAGGCCAGCGGCAGTCTCTTCACCTTCAGCGGGTTTCATAATAACGCTTGCGACATCACCTTTATTTTCCCATCTTCCGCAACCAAAGTTTACATCAATCGATTGCAACAGATCGAGTTTGTGGCAAGAGTGGCAGACGCTACAGACGGCACGGTCATCGAATGGCGGTTTGAGGATCCCGGGGTGGAGTTACTGACGGGATCCCGATCAGTGGGCAATGATACGCTGGCCGGCAGTGGCAACGACAACAACGGGGACAAGGATCAGAATCACAACTGGCTTGTGGGATTTGTTCAAGCTGGCGGAGGGGTGATCCAGGAAACGACCTCGACCACCCAAGGCGGGCTGGCGAAGATCAAATTCCGAACTTCGTCCTTCGGCGGAGACAACTACAAGATCAAGGCGTGGGTCCAGAAGTGCGGTGAACAAACTGCCGTAACGTCACCGTTGATCACCGTCTGGCGGAAATTCACCGTCGAAGTGGACGCGATGGAGGATCAGGCAGGCGGCGAGTTCTATCCGTTCCAGACCGGGGTTGGGACCGCATATAGCGAGGTGTTCATCGAACTTGCATTCAGGGATGATCAGGTGAAGGCGAACCTGGTGAATACCCGCTATCGGCAGGAGATTAACACGCTCAAGTGTAATGGCGTGGAACTTAATGAGACAGGCGGTTACATCAGGAAGGGCAGTGGAAACGACGGAACTACGTACAACACCAGCCGCGACCTGCACGTGATCGGCATCCGTAAATTCGCAAACAACCTCGGTCGAGTCGGGGAAACCTGTGGGAGACATTCCTTGGTCGAGTGTCGGGGCAAAAGCAACGGGCAGATTTCATACACTACAGCGCACGAACTCGGACACGGTCTCGGATACCCAGCCCACCACCCCGACCAGAATGCGCCTGAGCCCGGGATCATGGGCACACTCGGCAATGTTTCAATCGGCCAGGTAAAGCACTTCAACTCAAACCAAGCGGAATTGTTCCGCAAGCAGGCAACGCCCCAGTATGCCTTACCGGAGTAGCCCGATGAGAGTTGTATCTGTCTTGTTGGTGTTCTTCTTCTTGCAATTTCAGGCGATAGCTGAAACGCCGAGGGTGAAATACGTCGATGCGCAAACATGGGTCAGTGAAGTTCATCGTGCGCGCAAGAATGGAGAAAGCGTGCTTGAGTTGGAAAAATACACCCCCGAGTTGATTCGCGAATACGTCCTGCATCTTGAACCTCGTCCCAATCGGTTTCGAGAGCAGGACCTCTGGTGGAAACGGGATGTGCTCTGCGCCTACGGACAAATGAAAGATCTGGCTCAAATAAGGCAAACGATCCTTGCCCTGCAACAGATTTACGCATTCAAACCTGAGATACAGTCTGAGCTCGAGTTCTACCAGTTTGTGATTCCAGCCAGGCACGGTGATGAAGCAGCTTGGCAGCGGATTCGCAGTGTCGGTTCTACATTAGCGATGAGTCTCCTTCGGTTGTGCAGGAGCGAACTGCTTCGCGAGAAATTCGTTGGAATTGCCACCGACCAGAAAGAAGACATTCTCGTCCGCTGCACAGCAGTTTACAACTTGGCTCACTTGGGCGACTCCAGATCGCTGGAGATCGCCCTCTCGGAGGAATTCGTTGCGGCGGTGCGCGCTCAGGGGGACATAAGGATAATCCTGTCCGGAATGACAGGGATTGACGAAATACGTGACGCACCCACAATAGACGAAGCCCGAAGACTAATCAAAGAACGCAGCGTCCAGTTTCCGGTGATCAGAGAACGCATCTCTGTGAAGGGCGGCATTGATTGGTCAAAAGTGAAATGGGAGATCGAAGATCCGCTGGAGACTCTGCGAAAATCAAATCGGCTTCTACCGGATGCCGACGCCAAGCAGTGCCCTTATTGTGGCGAGAGGATAAGGCGTTCAGCTCCTATCTGCCCATTTTGCGTGCGGGAGCTTGCGGAAGGGTCACCGGGCTCAGACCAGTGGTAGCACCGGGGTCGCGCGGCAGCACCGTCAGCGTCACCGGGGTCAGGCATTGACAATTGACAGAGGTTGAGCCTGCGTGACCGGGGTCAACTCTTTGGCTCCTCAACGTTTTCAGTGGGTGGGTGGGTATGGTAATCGGGTGGCATGACA
>CAZOTB010000284.1:0-4346 GCA_964582645.1 uncultured Verrucomicrobiota bacterium
ACCCCCATCGCCCAACGGCAGGCGATGGGGGCATTCGCGCCCTACAACAACCCGCGGATGCACCCTGCGAAATCAGAAACGCGAATCTCCGCTTGACGCAACGAGTCCACAGCAGGAAAGTGTCGGTGACCAACCCAGAGAGCCGCCTATGAACAACCTCGACAAGTACACCGGCATCGCCGGCCTGAGCAGACTGACGTTCGCCGAACTCAAGAGCAGTGACAAGCTCGTCACGATGCTCACCAAGAAGGTGCACCAACTCAAGCCCGGACGGTTCACCGACGACATCCTGGAATCGCGCGTACGCATGCTGATTGACATCCTGCGCGAGACGCTATCCGACCGCTACCAGGCGTTGTCGCTGCGTGCGTTCGCGCACATGATGGTGGCGCTCGATTACTTCCTCGATGCCGAGGACGACACGCCGGACCATCTCCCTGGCGGGTACAAGGACGACCTGCAGCGGATCGAGAAGGTATTCAGCGAGTTCAGGACAGAGATCGAAGCGTTCAAGAAGTGGAAGCTGCGCCAGCCAAAAGATGGTGCGTGGTAGGAAAGGCGTGTCGGCTGTCCACCCGGCTCCTGACGGGTCAGGCAAGATGCCTGTCCTACTCACCCCGCAGTTGTGCCGCGGTCAACTCATTCAGTAGCGGTTTTCCGCTTCGGTAGCGCTCGACGTTCTGCAGAAAGATGTCCCAGATGCGCGTGAGGAAATGCGGTGACTCGGCAGAGCCGGAGATGTGCGGCGTCATGATCACATTGGGGAGCCGCCACAACGTATGATCGGAGGGCAGCGGATAGGCGTAGTGCGTGTCCAGCGCGGCGCCGGCGATCCAGCCTTCGCGCAACGCCCGCAGCAACGCCGCTTCCTGGATCAGCGGACCGCGAGCCGGGTTTAGCACGTAAGCGTGCTTCGGCAGCAAACGCAGTTCGTGTTCGCCGATCATGCCTTTCGTCGTGTTCGTCTCGGGCATGGCGAGGATGAGGAAATCGAGCCCGCGCAAGAACTCATCCTTTTCACGCATCAGGAATACGCGATCGGGCAGTTTCCCTTCGGGATCGCCGGTGCCAGGCACGCAATAGATATTTGTGCGGGGCTTGACGCCGTTGCGACTGAGCACGTGAACGCGCATCCCGAGCGCCTTGGCGAGCCGGGCGGTTTCACGTCCGATTCCGCCATAGCCCCAAAGCCCGACGACCGAGCCGCGGATCTCCCGCTGGAAACGCGCGCCGCGATCCCAGACGCCCTGGTCTTGATTGCGGATCATGCCACGAAGATCGCGCGCCAGGTTGACCATCATCGCGATGTTCCACTCGGCGATCGGCACGTCGAAGTTGCCGAGACCGTTGCATGCGCGGATACCACGTTCGGAAAGGCCGAGCCCGAACAGTTGGCTATACCCTGCCGAGGTGATCTGGATGAGCTTCAACTCCTTCATCTCCTGATGGTTCGTGGGGGCATAGGTGCAAAGCAAGAACTGTTTATCGCGCAACAATTCAGCCGGCAGTGCGCGCGGTTCTTCCTTGTAGGGAAACAAGTCCACCGTCACCCCGGGCATCCGACGCAGCGCGTCGAGACTCGGCTGGTGAACGTCCATGTCTATCAGGATTTTCGTCGTCACAAAGTCTCCTCGCTACTCGATTTGTGATCCGATCGGATCAAAAATCGAGATGCCTGTTCCTCTATCCATCCATGCTGCGTCCCGAAGCTCAGTTGAAAAATGGCTGTTTATTGATGTTTTCATCACCATGGCTATTTCAAAAACTACTCGATTTGTGATCCGATCGGATCATAAATCGAGTCCTATCCCGCCATCCTCAGCTTCACAAACCGAATCCCCTGTCCCGCCGGCTGCACACACCAGAGGGTGACCAACAAGGTCTTATCGGGCAGCACCAGCACCGACGGCTCGCCGAAGGAGAAATCCTGCCAATCCACGTGCTCGCCGGAGGTGCCGCGTTGGGTCGTGGTCTGCGCGCGCCAGACGATCTCGTTCGATTCAACGCCGAAATCCTTCTCGGTCGGTCGCGCGACGGCCAGCCAGACGCCCGGCTCGCCGTGCTTGCGCTGGTTGTAGATAAACAACGCACGTCCGTCCGGCAACGCTGCCAAGCCGGTGGATTGACCCCTGATCGGCGTGTCGCGCGTGGGTGTCCACGTCAGCCCGCCGTCGTGCGAGAGCGCATAGGCGTTGGGATAATCGCCGCCTTCCTTGAGATGCCACGCCGTGCCGAGCAGGCGTCCGTCGGCAAGCTCGATCAACCACGCTTCCGCCGCGGTTGAGTCCTTGTCCTCGAACCGCAACATCGAAGCATGCTTCCAGGTTCTCCCTTGGTCGTCGCTGCTCATCGCGACAACCTGGCTGCGGTCCACCTTCACCTTCGGGTCGAAAGTGTTATACGGAGAGTAACAGCAAACCCACCGGCCCGAGCGAGTGATGCACATCGCCATCGCTGTCTCGGCGGCGCCAGGGATCGGCATCGGAAAAATTGTCGGCTCGCTCCACGTCTTGCCGCTGTCGGTGGATTTTCCCCAGAAGAGATTGTTTTCCTTGAGGCCCTGCGTGGCGTCGGACCAGGTACTCTCCCCGGGCACGTCCACGTTGTAGATCGAGCCGTAGAAAAAGAGGTCTCCGTTTGCCGCCCGGCTCGCGGCGCCGAAGATCGAGCGTGTGTCTTTCAGGTGCGGCCACAAGAAGACCGGCTCGCTCCACGTTTTCCCTCCGTCGCGCGACCGGGCGAGCATCGGTTGGAAGTCGTTCACCCCGAGCTTTGACTGCACCATAAACGTGCAGGCAACCTCATTTTCCCGCGTCAACACACAACGCGGGCCTGCAGCCACGGCGGTGGGCGTGTTGGGTTGGCGCTTGAAGACGAAGCCTTCTGCGATGGTTTCGAACTTCATAGTCGAATCTCTCTGCTCCCGATATACCGCACCGGCATTCCCCATCGGCCGATGTCATACACCACCAGCAATTGCCTCGGCGCAATCTCACGCACCGTCGTGTAGCAGGTCGTCCAGGGCGTGTTGGCGTGCGGTTCGATGGCAAGGCGAGTCAGGTTCGTCCACGTCTCGCCCTGGTCGCGGCTGAAGACCAGGTAATTGCCAAGCTTGGAAGGCGGTTTGGGTTTGTACCAGTTCTTCGTCCGCCAGCCAAAACTGCACACGAGCGTGCCATCGGACATTTCGATCAGATCGGGGTCAACGCCGTGGATCCATAGCGGACGCGCTTTCGCCCAAGTCGCGCCCTCATCGTCGCTGACCGTCTGGTAAATGGGGCAATCGTGGCAACCGGTGCGGATCAGACAGATCAAGCGGCCTGCGCGCGGACCCTTTGAAAGGCGGACCATCACGTTCTCGTTGAACCCTTCCTCGCCCACACGAGGATCGGCTGCAATCGTAGAAACGTAGCTCCAGTTGCGGCCACGATCGGTCGAGCGCAAGAGCACGGTGCGAAATTTCCACATCTTCGGCATGTAGGGACAGGGCGTATCATCGCCCTTGAACCAACAGTAGTTGGTCGCCAGGAGATCGCCGCCGGGCAGTTCGAGTAAGGAGCGATGAAACGTGATTCCCTGATAGGGGAGTCCTCCGTCGTCGTAGCCTCTGGTCTTTGCTTGGGGGAGGTGAACGTGGCAACGGCTCAGACGCAGGGTCTCCAGTTCATCTTTCGACTCCCACAGCCTCCCTTCAAACACCCCGCGCTTCCTTCCCAAGACCGCGACCCATTCGAGCATGAGGATCGTGCCGTCGCGCAATTGCGTGCATTCGCCCTCAAAGTACGGCTGTCGCTGTTCCCATTCCTTCGGCCTCCAACGTTTCCACGTCTTGCCGTTGTCCCGGGAGATGACGTTGCCACACGGGTAGTCGTTGACCGTGTGATGCTCTTTCGTTTTAACGTACCCGAGCGGCGTGGAAAGCTGCGCTTGCAGGAAGATCGTCCCACGACGGCTGCGAAACAGGAACGGCTGCAGCCCGTCTGCAAGCACTATACGCTCGGAGCCGATGTCGATGTGAAAACGACGCCTGGTTTCGCCTTGGTTCGTTCGCATGGTTTCAAGTCTGGTCATATGGCGGCGGAACATGGAGGAATTGTGGAACTGATCCAAGAAGAAATTGCACTGCTGCCGGATGCCGGGCGCATCTGGACACTGCCACCGTGAAATGGTAGGAGGGGACGCCATGAAGATGGCGCCTCTTTTCGACCAACCCAGAGGACCATGAACCAATCCCAACAGCCCGTGCGTTCCCTCGCCGAGATCGAAGCGGACGTGCGCAAGGAAGGACGCCAATGGATGCGCCAACGTCTCCAACACAAACTCCAAGAACAAGCCGACCGGGAAGG
>CAZOTB010000285.1:0-4333 GCA_964582645.1 uncultured Verrucomicrobiota bacterium
GACAACGTCCGCTTGAGCTTCATCCCCGAGCCGACGACCGCGACGCTGCTGGCGTTGGGCGGGCTGCTGGTGCTCCGTCGGCGCACGGCGTGAACGTCCAACATTCAGCATTCAACATTCAACACTCAAGAAGGAATGAGTCATCATTCCGAGTGAGTAGAAATCCATCTTGGAAGTTGACCCCGACTCGCGGCGTGTCGGGGTTGAACGTTGGACGTTGGATGTTGAAAGTTGAATCCGTTCGCGCCTTCACCCTCATCGAGCTTCTCGTTGTCGTCTCCATCATCGCTCCCCTCGCGGCCTTGCTCCTGCCGGCATTGACGAATGCCAGGAAGTCCGCCAAACGGGTCGCGTGCATGAGCAACGTCCGGCAACTCGGCGTGGCGTTCTACTTGTACGGGCAGGACAACAACGACTACCTCCCGTTCCCTCAAGTGTACGGCCCGCTCGGCGGCGCGATTGCCATGAGATGGAACCGCCCTACCGGCATCGGGTTGCTGTACCCGTATCTCCAAGGGCAGGCGGAGACTCTCTTTTGTCCCGATTTCTCGGACAAGACCGTCAGTTGGGGCTGGTGCGCGTATCCGAAGAAGGCGGCGGTGGCGTTCCGTGAGGCATGGACCAACAACTATGCCGACACCGCGACCAGTTACAAGATGCCTGCGTTCGATCAGGTCGGTCCATGGAACATCGTGAACATGGTGGACGATCCAAGGCCGGAAGTGAACGACACCAACTGGATCGCGTCCAAGCTGCAGAAGAACCAGGCCGCATGGAGTGGATCCGGGAGGACCTATTTCCTGGCCTTCTGCCACCAAGATTGGAGTTGGGGAACGCGAGGAGGGCACGACGGGAAGATGTCCAACGTTCTCTTTGCCGATGGAAGAGTGGGCTTGCTGAAATTTCCGTGGAGCCAGATCGGCGGCTCCTCGGTGGCTTGGTACGACTGGTATCAGATGCTCGACGCGTACAACAAGTGACGCTGCGTCAGATCGCGTTGAAATGAGAGCCATCGGGCTGACCACCCGGTCAAGCAGGGTGGAGGCGGGTAGAGCGCTCGAACCGCTTGCACAATCTGCTGGTCATCGCAGCGTGACGGGCTTATGAGAACCAGCCATGGCGCGAACGCCTCTTCTTCAACTGGCCGTGGATGCCTTGAGCACGAAGGAAGCACTCGCCATCGTTGAGAAGGTCTATCCACACATGGACATTGTTGAAATCGGCACGCCGCTGATTTTTGAGGAAGGTCTCGGTGCGCTCGAAGCGTTGAAAGCGAAGCATCCCGACAAGCAATACTTGGCCGACCTCAAGATCATGGACGCGGGTGAGATCGAAGCCGGCAGCGCGTTCCGACGCGGCGCAGACATTGTCACCGTGCTGGCCGTGGCGGATAATTCGACAATTCAAGGAGCGCTCGAAGCCGCCAGACAGCACCGCGGCAGGCTGATGGCCGACCTGATCAACGCGCCGCGACTCGTGGATCGCGCCCGGGAACTGGAACAGATGGGCGTACCGATCCTGTGCGTGCATACCGGCTCCGATCGGCAACAGGGCGGAGCAAATCCGCTGAAGGAATTGGAAGAAGTCCGGCGTGCAGTGCGATGTCAGGTGGCTGTTGCCGGCGGACTGAAGCTCGATAGCGTGACGCAGGCCCTCACCGCTGGCGCGGAAATCGTCGTGGTCGGTGGCGGCATTTTGAACCAACCCGACCCCGGCGCAGCCGCCGCGGCGATCATGAAGCGACTTTCGGAGAAGACTCGATGAAGCCAAACGAAATCATCTCGGTCGTGTTGCGCGAACTCGGGGATTGCCTCGCGCGGGTCAACCCTTCGAGCATGGAACAAGCGTTCACCGAGCTTGCTTCGGCGAAGCGTGTGTTCTGCGCGGGGGCCGGCCGGAGCGGACTGGCGATCCGTGCGTTCGCAATGCGGCTGATGCATTTGGGGAAGACGGCCTACCTCGTGGGCGAGATCGCCACGCCCTCGATCGCGGCGGGCGATTTGCTGGTGATCGGGTCCGGTTCCGGTCGGACGGAGAGTCTGGTGGCGATGGCGAACAAAGCGAAAAAGATCGGTGCGCGCATTCTTCTGGTGACGATTGATCCGAACTCACCGATCGGGACGGTGGCCGATTGTGTGATACAAATTCCCGCGCCCTCGCTCAAAGCGAAGCATGCGGTGGGTAGCGAGACTTCCATCCAACCGCTCGGGTCGTTGTTCGAGCAATCGTTGTTTCTGCTGCTCGATTCGCTGATTGTGCTGCTGATGCGAAAAGAAAACGTGAGCGCCGAAGCGATGTACGCCCGGCATGCGAACCTGGAGTGACGGCAGACGGGTGCAGCCGCGCTTCGGTGAAGCGCGATGCGGCTTATTCAAACTACCTTCGCGCTTTGCAGAAGCGCGGCTACAATTGGCTCAGAAGTTCCAGTTCACCAACGGAATGACCCGCCAGGACTGCTTCTCGTTGATCTGATTCCACAAGCCGATCTGCAGACCGTACATTTTGTCGGCGATGTTGATCAGGCCAAGCTGGAATCCCGCGACCTCGCCACCACGGTTGATGATGCCGACCTGCGCGCCCTCGGTGTAGCCGCGAGTCTGATCGTAGAAACCCATCTGCAGTCCGTAGAAATCGTGGCCGGTGAGACAGACCAATCCGTTCTGGAAACCGGTGAAGTCGTTCCCCACGCGCGATACGGCGGCGCTGTTCCAACCATAGAAGTCGTGCGTCGTCCGGTTATGCATTCCCCACTGGACACCCTGTCCGTCCCCGCCAACGAGATTGACCAGACCGATGCCCACGCCCATGAATTCGCCCGTGGTCTCGTGCGCGAACCCGAAGTCCACGCCCGACATGTCTTTGTTGCGTCCGTAGATGTTGAGTCGCACACCGCCGATGTTCTCCTGCTCGTCCACGATCTGAATGGGCGGCCACAGGGCGGCCTGGAAACCACTGTCCGCGCGGGAGAGTCCCACGAACGCCAAACTGCCAACTGCGACGGCGAAACCGATCCTCCATGTCTTCATCGAAACCGATCCTTTCTTGTATGTGATTGGGCGGCGTCTCCAAACAGCAAGCGCAGCGCATTGAATGGCTGCCTGGCATGGATTCGAACCATGAATAACGGCTCCAAAGGCCGCTGTGTTACCATTACACCACCAGGCAACGAAATCGCAGCGCATCTTAACCATCTTCGCCCGAGACGCAAGAGTGGAAGAGTGGAATGGAAGAATGGAAGCTTGGAAGGATGGAAGAATGCAGCCTTCGTCGGGTGCGCCATCTCCAATCTTCCCTTCTTCCAATCCTCCACTCCCGCGGACTTGACTTTCCTCTTTCGCTCAGGCGTCCTAAACCCATGAGCATTTCTCCCTCGCAGACTCGCATCGGATGGATCGGCACGGGTGTGATGGGCGTGTCCATGTGCGGACACATCCTCGGCAAAGGCTACCAGGCCACCGTGTTCACGCGGACGAAAGCGAAAGCACAGACGTTGCTCGACAAAGGCGCGCGCTGGGCAGACTCGCCGGCGGCAGTGGCGCAACAATCTGAAGTCGTGTTCACCATGGTCGGGTTTCCGCCGGACGTGCGCGAAGTATATCTCGACAGGAATGGCATCGTTGCCGCCGCGAAAGCCGGCAGCATTCTCGTGGACATGACCACCACTGAGCCAAGCCTGGCCCGGGAAATCCACGCCGCGGCCAAGGCAAAGGGTGTCCACGCGGTGGACGCGCCCGTGTCCGGCGGCGATGTCGGCGCGCGCAACGCCGCGCTCTCCATCATGGTCGGGGGCGACAAGGACGCCGTGGAAGCGGTGCGTTCACTCCTCGAGCTGATGGGCAAGACCATCGTGCATCAAGGCGGTGCGGGCGCGGGTCAGCACACGAAGATGTGCAACCAGATCGTCATCGCGGGCACAATGATCGGCGTCTGCGAGAGTTTGATTTATGGCTACAAAGCCGGGCTCAATCTCGAAACCATGCTCAGTTCGATCAGCGGCGGCGCGGCAGCGTGTTGGTCGTTAAACACGCTTGCGCCGCGGATCCTGAAGCGCAACTTCGACCCCGGCTTCTTCGTCGAACATTTCATCAAGGACATGGGCATCGCGCTCGACGAAGCGAAACGCATGGGAATCGTTCTGCCCGGCCTGGCATTGGTGCATCAGCTTTACATCGCGGTGCAGGCGCAGGGCCACGGACGCTGCGGCACGCAGGCGTTGATTCTCGCGCTGGAGCAGATGGCACGCACGGAAGTGAAGCCGGCGTGAGTAGTTATTGGCTAGTAACTGCTCAGGTAGCCTCCCGCGGCGGGAGGCTGCCTGAGAAAAATCGGGCAG
>CAZOTB010000286.1:0-4332 GCA_964582645.1 uncultured Verrucomicrobiota bacterium
GCGATAACGTCGGCGTGACCCAGGTCACCTGGTCGAACTCGACCGGCGGCAGCGGTACCGCCAGCGGCACCACCAGTTGGTCGGTCAGCAGCATCAGCCTGACGGCCGGTAACAACGTCATCACGGTGACGGCGCGCGACGCCGCCGGCAACACCGCCACGGATACGTTGACGGTGACGTACAACCCGCCAGACACGACGGCGCCTTCGGTCAGCATGACCTCACCGTCTGCGGGCTCGACCATTGGTGGCAGCATCACGCTGAGTGCAACCGCGTCGGATAATGTCGGTGTCACGCATGTTGAGTTCTACCGGGACAGTGGAATCCTCCTCGGTTCAGACACCACTTCGCCTTACAGCATGAGTTTCGATACAACGGCAATCGCGGACGGGTCGCATGGTTTCTATGCGAAGGCCTATGATGCGGCTGGCAATGCGTCTCTCTCAGCTTCCGTTTCGGTAACGATCTCGAATTTTACTGCCAGCGCACCCGAGTTGATTGGCTTCTTGCCGTCCGTGGGTAACACGCGTCAAGTGCTGGCGAATGGAAACCTCGCCTACGTGGCGTCCGATGATTTCGGATTGTCTCTGGTTGATGTCAGTGTCCCGTCTGCTCCTGTGGTTCAATCTTCCGTGGATCTTCCGTTCAACGGCAGTTACCTGGCCGCAGCAGGGTCTCTTGTGTGCGTTACAGGCCAGCGAGCGTATCACGCTTCGCCCGGTGTGCTTACGACAGTCTTCGGGTTCTATGTCATTGATGTGGCAGACGCGAGTAATCCCTTCGTGGTTGGAGCAATCGAGGGCAACTCGATTGGCTTCAACGGAGTTGCCATGGCAGGCAATTACGCATATGTCGCTTGCGGCAGCGCCGGCTTGAAGATCATCGACCTCAGTGATCCGTCCTCACCGGCTATCGTCGGCACCTATGACTCACCTGGCTGGGCGCAGTCAGTCACGGTCGCTGGGAACTATGCGTATCTTGCCGACAGCTCACAGGGGTTGCGCATCATCGACGTGAGCAACTCGACAGCTCCTATAAGCGTTGGTTGGGTTGATACGCCGTCCAGTGCGAAGGATGTGTGCCTGGTCGGTTCCACTGCCTACGTTTCTGATAACACCTCGATGCAGATTATTGACGTCAGCAATGTGAGTGCTCCCGTGATACGTGGCTCAGCGCCGGTGGGTGCTCTGCAGACCAAGGTGATCAATGGAATTGCGTACATCGCGGCGTCAAGCGCCGGTCTTGTTATCTATAATGTGAGCAATCCAGCAAGCCCGTCTTTGCTTGGATCCCTACCTCCATCCGGCGGTCCCAACGCCAGCACCCAGGGGCTCTTCGTGGAGGGCTCTATCGCCTATCTCGCGAACTTCGACGGCGGGTTGGGACTCGCGAGCGTCAGTGTGCCGTCCTCGCCCTCAGTCGCTGGGCGGTACATGGAGTGGTTCGAAGGATCCAAGATCGCCGTCAAGCCCGGTATCGCGGTCGTCACAGGCGCCCAGTTCTGGAACGGTGGGTCGTCGAGCATCAATGGATTGCGCGTGCTCAACACGGATAGTCCAGGCGCACCCTTTGTTGTCGGCAAAATAGACAGCGCCTTGTTCGGCTTGCTCGGGGTGGCCGTTTCGGGTAATTACGCCTACGTGGCCTGCGGCGGTGCCGGACTGAAAGTGGTGGACATCAGCATCCCATCACTTCCCGTCATCGTTGGAACCTACGACACACCCGGCTGGGCTCAGGCTGTAGCCATCTCAGGCAATTACGCGTTCGTTGCCGACGGTACGCAGGGCCTCCGAATTCTGGACGTGCAAAATGCGTCAGCCCCCGCCTTTGTTGGCTGGGTGGACACCCCCGGTAACGCTCGGGGTGTCGCTGTGGAAGGAACCACGGCCTATGTCGCTGACAACGCCTCGGTCCAGATTGTGGATGTCAGCAATCCCGCGGCGCCGATCATCCGTGGCTCCTACGCCCCAGCAGGATTCACCGCGCTCGAAGTCAAGGTGCAAAACAGCGTTGCCTACGTGGCCGCCTCGAGCGGTGGACTCGTGATCGTGGATGTGAGCAACCCGGCTGGTCCGGTGAGACTCGGCAGCATTCTTCCTTCGGGCGGTCCCAATGCCAGTACCCAGGGAGTGGACGTGCTCGGCTCAAGCGCCTATCTCGCCAACTTCGATGGTGGCCTGGCTATCGTGGACGTGTCCTCACCCACAGCGCCGACGCTCAGAAACTCCGTCCTCACCGTTGGCAATGTGAGGGGCGTCACTTGCAGCGGAAACTGGATCTACTTGTCCGATACTCGGAGCACGATCAGCACGGTCTATCAGGGGCCGTAGCCTGTGGAGTGAAAGCCATTTTTGGCGAGAGATGTTGCTGGAGAATTGGGCAGTGCAATAAAGCCATATAGGCTTGGACCGTCGATCCGGCCCCTCCCACAGAACGCGGATGTTTCCGTCGGGACACTGACTGTAGATCACCTGATTGCGACGGAGGGCTTCGATCTTCATGCGCTGGCTACCCACCGCGACGTTACCATCGTCGCCGACCAGCACCCGCCTCCACACACTCCACACAAAGCGCCACCAGAGAGAGCGCGGCATCGGGCGCAACACACACCGCTTCTGCGCCCGAGCTCACGTCCAGGTCGCATGCGGAGTCATTCACAGTTTGTGGTGGAATTCCTTCTCGTTGGCGTGGAGCAACAGTTGGTCGAGGAGCTTGTTGGCTGATTTCAGGTCGTCAATCTTGTGGGCGGCAAACCAAGCTGGCAGTCGCCGTTGCCAGCAGTGGTCTGTCGGGTTGCCACGGAGACGACCCGACTCAGCCCACCGTTCACCTGTCTCCAGACGGTGCTCAGGTTACGTCCTCGCAGGACCCTATCTCCTGCTCGTGGGAGCCCCCACTGTCGAGAGGCCGACATGCAGACAACAGAAACCTCATTCACAACTGTGCAAAATGAACACTTTTCCATCGTTGATCGCATGCAATTTTCAAGTTTTTGATCCCATCACGACTGTCGAAAAATAGCCGAAAAAAAGTGCTTGCCATCCGTGGGCATATCGTGATAATCGCTTCTAAACAGTTTCAAAAAGGTATGGCCACCAAGGGGCTATGCCAAACAGCGAGGTTACGTTACAAGGAGACAGGGAAGATTTATGAAACGCTACAACAACAAATCAACATCCATTCTTATCGTGTGCTTGGCTGCAGCCTGCGGCTTTTGTGCACAGATCGTGAAGGCTGAAACACTGAACGCCGTATTTGGCGGATCAGTTACCCTCGACGGCAACATTAGTGATTTCTTTGATGCAGGAGGTGCTGCTTTGCCGGGCGTATGTGTTACCAATGACTCCGCCCCTGCCATCACCGGAGTGCCGGGTTCGGAAGGATTGGGTGAACCGCCTCTGGCCCCAACGACCACAAGGGATGCTTTGTTGCACCCCTCCGGCTTCAACCAGCGCCGCATCATGTCGGCGTACAACCCCAGCGTGAACGGTGGCACCATCTACATCGGTGTGGACCTTCCGGGCGGGTCGGGCAGCACGGCGAATCCGGACTATACCGACAGTGTGATTCCCGTGCGGGGTTCGATTCTGCCATTTGACGCGGACGCTAACGGTGAGCCTGAGACCATCGGTCGCAAGTCGGGCGGATCTAACTTGGCCCGTTGCGGTGACGCAGTGCTTGGTGACACCGTGGACGTATTGAATTGCGCGGCTACTGAGTCGGCTGGATTCACGGATATGGCGACGGATGTGGGTGTAGTTGAGAACTATGTGGTCCAGGTACTCTTCGGTGATGGGACGACGGTGGAAGTGGATTACCGTGAGGATCTGACGAGCGGTGCTGGGAATGCGAGGATGTTGCTAACGCAGAGCGGCACGACGTTTGGCGCGCGGATCAGCACCTCGACGCTGGGAGTAACCTCCGGTGCGCCGCAGGGCTGGGATGCGGAGTTTGCGATTACGAACGTGAATGCGAACGTGGACGCGTGCAATCGTCTGATTCAAACGATTATCGTGGACTCGGGTTCGAACCGCGACGGAGCGAGCAACGGCGAGGACAGTAACGCGCTGATCTGCAATTATTCTCTTCCCGCGACGGTTGCGTGCGAGGTCCTCTTCTTCACGAATAACGTTCAAGTCACGACCAACCTTTGCGGAACGTCCGCCCCTGTGGGCGTGCCTCAGGGCACGGACGTGGAAGTGCGTGTGACCGTCACTGCTAGTGCGACGAACGCGCAGGATGTGACGAACATTACGGTCACAATTCCTGGCTGCGAACCGGTGGTCATCGCCGGTCCGCTGGCGCCCGGCGCGTCCACGAATGTTCCTGTTT
>CAZOTB010000287.1:0-4283 GCA_964582645.1 uncultured Verrucomicrobiota bacterium
ATGGAGGATGGACAGATTCAACGCTCAACATCCAACGCTCAACACTCAACATCCAACGGACAGCATGAACCACAGAGGCACAGAGATCACAGAGGATCAGAATGGGGCCCGCCAAATACGCCAAAGGACGCCAACGAGTCAGAGCCAAAACCTTTCGCGTGATTCGCGTGTTTAGCGGGCCGAACTCTTGCGTTCTCTGCGTTCTTTCGCGGCCAAGCAAAATCAGGAACAGGAGGGAACAGAGCAAACCGAGCACGAGCGTGAGACCGAAGGAGTGCTTCCCGCCCCAGCGTCCGGCGACGGCGGCGAAGGTGTAAGTGGGCGGCGGCACCAAACCGAATGCGACGGCTGCGCAGGAGTTGGTCAGTCCGCTGCCCTGCAACTCGACGATCTTCTTCTGACGACCGAGTTCGTCGTACGAGTAGCAATAGACCTTCGACGGCGAACCGGCACCGGTGGCGTAGAGCCGCTTCGTCTCCACGCGCCCGAGCGTGTCGTACGTGAGTTCCGTCTTCTGGCCCTTGAAGTCGAGCTTCGTGGCGAGCCGCCCGAAGGAATCATACGTCTGGCTTTCGCTCTGACTCATCGGCAAGGTGCGGCTCACCTGCCGGCCAAGATGGTCGTAAGCGAACTGCGTGACCCGACTCTTCGGATCGCGGATGCCGCTCATCCGACCGTAGCTTTCGTTACGAAACCCGGCGAACTCTGAAGTTAGGAATGAACGTCAGGCTTCCGAGTCGGTCGAGGCGTTTCGGTGCAATCGAGAGCCGGGCGAGGGCAGCGGAACGCGAGCAGGGATCAACTGATCGGAGATGGGATGGCTATGGGGCCGGAACCGGCAAGCCGGTAGGGAACGCGTGAACCATTCTGTCAATTGTCAAGGACTGACCCTGATGACCTGACTCGGTGTCCTCTGTGTCTCTGTGGTGAGTCGTTGGTTGGGAATCTTATCTCACTTCCGCTGGATTCGCATCTGGTGGCGCATGCGCGGCAGGCCCCGCATCCGGTTCTTCCGCGCCCTCGTTCGCGATTTGTGTGAATGTGGGAGTCGCCTCAGCGCGACGACCGGCTCCGGTTCTCAGTCATTGGTCATTCGTCATTCGTCATTTGCCCGCACGCTCTTCACCCAGATAGTCAGCGTAGTCCTTGTGGTCGCTCTCTTCCTCGCGACAACTGTGGAAGTCAAGGCCGCTCCCACCTACTCCCCGGTCT
Source organism: uncultured Verrucomicrobiota bacterium (assembly GCA_964582645.1). Taxonomy (GTDB): domain Bacteria; phylum Verrucomicrobiota; class Verrucomicrobiia; order Palsa-1439; family CAZOTB01; genus CAZOTB01. The sequence goes on from CAZOTB010000287.1 coordinate 1,213, forward strand.
TCTACTACTACCACTCCGACCATCTCGGCGGCTCCAACATCCTCACCGACCGCTGCGGCGAACTTGTAGATCATTTCGAGTATACCGCCTTCGGCAAGGAGCGTTACAATGAAAGTTCCGGCGCCTTCGCCGTCTCCAACCGCTTCACCGGCCAGATTCTCGATGAGGATACCGGCCTCTATTACTACGGCGCGCGTTACTACGACCCCGAACTCGGCCGCTTCACCCAGGCCGACACCGTCGTGCCTTCCGCCGGCGACCCGCAGATGCTCAACCGGTACTCGTACGCCGGCAACAACCCACTCAAGTACGTGGACCCGAGCGGACACTTCATTGAGCTTGCGATCGCTGCAGTCATTGGCACTCTGGCTGTGATTGCGACAGCGGCAACTTACGCCGCCACGGCTTTGTTCGTTCTTGGAATTGCGAATCTCGTCACCGGCAACAACTACGGCAGTCGTATCTTTGGAAACGACGTTGGTCAGTGGGTTGATACCGCCGCCGCGGTCAGCACTGTGATTGCTCTGGCTGCAGTCGCCGCGGTGTTACAGCCCGACGCCATCCCCTTCATCATCGCTTCCGGAGTGCTCTCCATCGGCCCCATCGCCGCCGGCGCGGCTGGAAATCCCGAGTTGGCCGAGGCGCTCGGCTGGGCCGCGCTGGGAGTGGCTGTGGCAGGGACCGCCTACGAGCTCTACCAGTCCTACGAATCAGTGAACTCTGCCATACAAGGCGAGAACGCTGGCGTGAAGTCGAATGCAACGACTCTGCCTGACCGAAAACAGCCGGGGCCATGGGTCAGGGCTGGAGAGTCGGACGAGCGCCTACTGGGCTCAAAGGAAGACTACAAAGCATTGCTACGCGACACTATCGTCAAAAGGCAGCAGATCGTTTATCACAGATTTGCTGGACATGGGGCTGGGGGTGATATCTATTTTAGCGCAGATTCGCATCTCACCTCTGAACTAAATTCGGCACGAGGCTGGGATGCTGAGCTTCAATTGCTCGTTAAGAAAGCGTATCACCCACGTGCGAGAATCGAACTCGGGATTTGTGACGCTCTTTCCGATTCACGGGTAGGATATAGTGCAGGTGCTAACTTCAAGGCGATCCTACCACAGGCCAAAGTAACGGGCGGCTCAGGTGCGGTTCGCGCTTTCCCTGGGAGCCATGGGATGTTATACAAATTCAACCTCGGCAAATGGAGTACGTGGAGGACGATGGACACCGTAACACTGCCATGAGACGCACGAGAGTATGGCTTATCGTGTCGAGTTCGGTCCTTGTCCTTGTGCTTGTTGTGCATGTGATCTGGTTCACAACGACTGGACAAGATCGAAACCAACGAGCTAGGCACTGCAAAGGTAATCTACTCTATCTCCGTTCCCTCATCGATGACTATGAGAAGGATCAAGGCGTATGCCCACAAAGCCTGCCTGACGACTTGCGCAAGTGGGTAGCGGATGAGAGTCGTTGGAATCTGATATCAGTAAAGTACCTAAGGAATCCCTTGGATACAGAACAAGCAGAGCCAAGGTTTGTGACAGCGTTGGATCGGAATGGAGGATGGTACTACAACCCAGCGACAGGGAACCTGTCGCCGAATAGCCCACCGGTTCGACTTTGGATCTGGCCCTTGGTCTGCCGGGTAGAAGACCCAACGAGCTGGTAACCAGCCGTGAGTCGCCAGCCGTGAGCAGCCGTGAGAGCCGTGAGGGTCGGTGAGAGCCGTGAGGGTCGCATCTTCAAATTTCAATAACCGGGAGTGGATAGGGAAGGACTAAAGGATCGACCGGAGTGATCTGCGTGAACAGAATCCGAAATCGCGCGCTCGCTTTGATAGCGCTGTTGCTCCAGGCGTTCGGAGAGAGCAATGCCTTCGCCTCACAACGTTCGATCCGTCTGCCACCGGAGCCGCCTGCCGGTTTGGGTCAGCCACGGATTGAGATTCACATCACGACAAATGCGCCAACGACACAAGAACAAAGGGAAGCCGGTCGGAGCGTGGAGTCTCCTCCCACATTGGCTCCAGCGTCCGAGACGGACGCCTCTACAACTGATCCAGCAACTCAGGACTCAGGACTCAGGACTCAGCCCTCATCCGAATCCGCCTCGATCCTTTTCCGCTTCGAGGGCGCAAGCCTTGCCGAGATTCTCACGCTCTATTCCGACCTCAGCCGACGCACGGTAATTTACGCGCCCGGATTGCCGCAAGGTCCCGTGTCGGTGGATGTGAAGACGCCGCTGACGAAAGCCGAGGCGCTTTTGACGCTCGAGAGGCTGTTGTACGCCAATGGAGTTTCGCTGACGCCGGTGGGAGAGAAGCTGGTGAAGGCGTTTCCGAATGGAAGCATATTGCGCGAGGGGTTACCCATACGAAGAAATGGAACCACAGAGGACACAGAGGGCACAGAGGTTCCGGAGGGAGACAGGATTACGGCGACGATCATTCCGCTCAAACACATTGACGTGAGCGATCCTTCGATCATTCCGACGTTGTCGCATTTCATTCATCAGCCGGGTGGGAGCATCATTCCGTTGCACCGATCCAACTCGTTGCTGGTGGTGGAGACAACGTTGAACCTGAAACGGCTGTTGCAGATTCTCGAGAATCTAGATCAACCCACGGAAGATCGGGTGGAGGTGAAGTATTACGAGTTGAGGAACATCGAGGCCTCGAAGATGGCCGGGATGCTGCAAGGGATGATGTCGGGGATCGAACAGCGTGAACGTCGAACGCTGAACGTTGAACGTCCAACGTCGAATCAACCGGCAGTGAGGAGTACGGGGCTGGTGGCACGGAGCGGGGCAAAGGATTCAACGTCCAACATTCCACGCTCAACCCCGACGCCGCGTACGGGGTCAACTTCCAACGTTCAAGATGGATTGGCTGGTGCCACATTGATTCCAACCGTGAACCGAGAACTGAGACCCGAGAACCAATAACGGATAACGATTTCATCCTCACCGACCGCTGCCGGATTATCCCGGACCCGGAACAGGGCGTGATTCTCGTCCTGGGCACCGCGCACGACCTGCAACTGATCGAGCGCATCATGCCGGACATTGAC
>CAZOTB010000288.1:0-4266 GCA_964582645.1 uncultured Verrucomicrobiota bacterium
ACAACGGCAACGTCTCGACCTGCACCGCCACGGTCACGGTCAAGGACGAGGTCGCTCCGGTGGCGATCTGCCAGGACATCACCGTCCAGCTCGACTCGACCGGCAACGCCTCGATCACGGCGGCTCAGATTGACAATGGCAGCAGCGACGCCTGCGGCATCGCTTCGATGACGGTGTCGCCCAGCGCGTTCACCTGCGCCGAAGTCGGCGCCAACACCGTCACGCTCACGGTGACCGACAACAACGGCAACGTCTCGACCTGCACCGCGACGGTCACGATCGCAGATTCCATCAAGCCCAGCATCACCTGCCCGGCCAACATCGCGATTGGTTGCAGTGTGAACCTGACTGTTCCCGTTACTTGGGCCGCGCCGGCGGTGAGCGACAATTGTCCTGGTACCACAGTTGCCTGCACGCCGCCGAGCGGCTCTGCTTTCGCCATCGGCGTGACGACGGTCAACTGCGCAGCGACCGATGCTTCGGGGAACACCGAGAGTTGCTCCTTCACCGTCACGCGGTCCGCGCTCGACTTCAACGGCTTCCTGCCGCCGATTGGCGGTGCAGACGTGACCGGCGGGAGCTTTGCGTCGCCGGTCCGTGCCTTCAAACTTGGAAGCACGATTCCTGTGAAGTTCGAGGCGTTCTGCGGCGGTTCGGTCGTGACGACGGGCATCCACACGCTTCAGGCGATCAAGTGGAGCAGTTCGACGACGTCCGATCCCGCGATTGACGCCACTCCGACGGACAATGCGACCACGGGCAACCAGTTCCGGCTGACGGACAGCCAGTGGCACTATAATCTGAATACGAAGCCGTTGAGTCAGGGCACGTGGCAATTGATCGCGACGCTCTCCGACGGTAGCAAGCACGTGGTCTGGATCACGATCAAGAAGTAGGCGGACGATTCCTTCGCGTGGCAATTCCGGGTGCGCTCACCAGTGGATTGCCACGCGTTGCTGTTTCTCGGCACTTTCGATTGCGCCGAAGACCATCGCCAGGCTCTTGATGTTGTCGCTGCAGATCGTCTCTGGGGAAGTGCCGGTTTGCACGCAGCGAACAAACTCGCGCATCAATCCCAGGTGGCCGCCGGTTTTGTCCGTCGCATCGCCGGGCGGGATCTCGAGGTCACGAAATTCGGAGACAAACCGGCCGCGGGTGGCGACGACCTGCGCTTGGAATTTCTCTCCACCGTCCCACTTGGCAGTTCCTTCGACGCCGACCACGCGCCCTTCGCTCTCCCAACTTGTCAGGAGGCCTTCGGCGCACCCGCTTCCCCGGTAGGTGAACACGACGCCATCGGTCATTTCGAAGATCGCCACGGCGGAGGCCGGGTGGTCGTACCAGGAGCCGGCAGGATTCCATTCTTTGCAATACACCGCCACCGGGTCGGTGCCGGCAAGGAAACGTGCCATGCCGAATCTTTTTCCGCATGCGGGCGGCAGGGAGCAGGTGTTCACGTGCCGCGTCCGTCTTCGACGGAGGAAATATCCGTTCACCCGCATCACCGACGAGGAGAAGCGCCGCACCGGACTCTACCACGGGCGCATCGTGTACGATTGCGAGTATCCCGCGCAGTGGTCATTCTGATATGACAATGCACATCCAAGAACGCCGCCCTCCGAGGCGGTCGTCCTCCACACAACAAAACACCGCCTCGGAGGGCGGCGTTCCTGCCGACACTTCGCTATACGAGCGCGTGACTGGCGACATCATGTTTCAAGTGTGCAACCCCTTCATGCATCCCGAGGTGAAGGCGTTGTTCGAGACCGTCGCGCCCGACGGCGAGCGGCTCGACGGCCCGGGCGGGCGTTGCCTCAACCCCGGCCACGCAATCGAGACCGGCGTGGTGTCTGATGGAGGAAGGTCGCCCCTGCAGCGACCGCTCGCTGGTCGAGACCGGCTGCACGATCCTCGATGGGTCGCTCGATCCCGGCTGGGACAAGGATCACGGCGGTATCCTCTGCTTCAGCGACCTGGCGCGTCAGCAACCTGTCTGCTGGAAGTTGCTGGAAGACTCGCCGCGAGCCGGTCGTGCGGGTAGGAGCTGAGGATTACCGGCGATCCACTCCCGGCAGGCGTTGCCGATACTGTGTGGGCGTGACGCCGGTGATCTGCTTGAACCGACGGGAGAAATGGTATTCGTCGCTGAAGCCGAGCTTCTGGGCAATGGCACGGTTGGGGTGGCTGCCTTCGAGCAACAGTTCGCACGCCCGATCAATGATCAGCTTGCTGCGATACTGGCCGGGCGGCACGCCGATCAGCCGGGTGAATCGTTTGCGGAAACTGTCCGCCGTTGTCCCCATTTCCCTGGCGAGTGCGCTCAGGTCGAGTTCGGGTGCCGGGTAGGTTCGCAGCAGGGCGCAGCTCTTGGAAATCCAGGCGGCTTCCTCGTGTCGGTCCGCGCCCCGGGCGTCCTGCAGGAGCGCCTCGGCCAGCAGCAGTTGCAGGCGGCAGATCTCCACGAGACTCGATTCGAGCCCCGGTTCGGCCTGGTCCGCCAATACGTCTCGCAGTCGGCGCAGCCAGAGTTGGATGGGTTCAACGTGAATGATGGGGCTGGACGGATCGAGAAAGCCGCTTTGTTTCCATTGGTCGAACAGCGGGCCGTGGAATTGGATGTAGAACTCGCTCCAACGTTCCGCCGGCCCCGGCCCGTAGCACGCTCCGAGGTGCGGAAAGGTCAGGATCAGATCGCCCGCACAGAGCAGCAGGCTGCGGCCCGTGGCGTCGAATAATCGGCCGCTGCCCTCGAACACATAGACCACTTGATAGCAGTTGAGGACGCGCAGATGGCGCTCGGGATCGGCCGGACGATAGCCCCAACTGTCTTGCAGCGTTCCCGCCTGCGTGATGCCGCCCAGCTTCGTCCCGCGCGAATGACGGAATACGACGTTCTGGATGTTCTTGCGAACCAATGGCATGGCCGGAATATACAAGGCGCCCCCCTCGTTCGTCGAGCCGGGCGTGTTCGAGCCCCGCGCCACTTTTGCCTTGCGCCCCGCCCGCAGGTCGTTCTTAGTCTGCGCTCTTTCCATTTATGAAGAAGCTTCACTGGGGAATCCTGGGCACGGGGATGATCGCGCGGCGGCTCGCGGCGGCCATCCCGGCATCCGCCACCGGCTCCCTCGTCGCCGTCGGCAGCCGGTCGCAGGCGACCGCGGACAAATTCGGTGACGAGTTCAAGGTGCCGCACCGACACGGCAGTTACGAGGCGTTGCTCGCCGACCGCGATGTCGAGGCGGTTTACATCTCGCTGCCGAACCACCTGCACGCGGAGTGGACGGTGCGGTGCGCCGAGGCGGGCAAACACATCCTGTGCGAGAAACCGTTCACCGTGAACCATGCCGAGGCGATGGCGGTCATCGAGGCCGTGCGCGAACACGATGTGTTCCTGATGGAAGCGTTCATGTACCGCTGTCATCCCCAGACCGCCCGGCTCGTGGAACTGCTTCGCAGCGGCGTCATCGGCGAAGTGCGCGTTATCCAGGCGCACTTCAGTTACAACCTGGGACAGAAGCTCGACAACATCCGGCTCCAGAACGCAGCCGCGGGCGGCGCGATCATGGACATCGGTTGTTATTGCCTGTCCCTGGCGCGGCTCATCGCCGGCGGCGAGCCGACCGAGATCAAAGGCACGGCGTACATCGGCGCGGCCAGTCGCGTGGATGAATATGCCACCGCCGTTCTGAAGTTCCCCGGTCCCATCCTCGCCAACCTCACCTGCGGAAACCAGGTGAACACGGACAGCACGTTGCGCGTGTGGGGATCGAACGGCCACATCCTGGTCCCGCACCCGTGGTTTCCCGGCCCGGACGCCGACAGCGCGCGGATCATCGTCAACCGCGACGGCGAAGCGTCGGAGACCATCTCCGTGCCCGGCGGCTCGGGGCTGTACAGCATCGAGGTGGACACGGTGGCTCGCCATCTCAAGGAGCGGCAGGCACCGGCCCCGTGCATGACCTGGGACGACACGATCCAGAACATGCGCGCGCTCGATCTGTGGCGGCGCGAGGTGGGACTGGTCTTCGACGCGGAGAAGCTCACGGCGCCCGTTCCCACGCTCACCGGCCGTCCGTTGCGCGCGCGCCCGAAGCATGGGATGAAATACGGGCGCGTCGTCGGGGTAACCAAGCCGGTCGCCCGGCTCGTGCTCGGCACGATGCTCGAAGGCGCGACCGATCGCACGTCGCACGCGATGCGGTTGTTTGATTGTAACTACTCAGGTGGCATCCCGCCGCGGGATGCCACCTGAGTAGTTACGGAAAA
>CAZOTB010000289.1:0-4224 GCA_964582645.1 uncultured Verrucomicrobiota bacterium
GTAACAACCTCGATCCGATTCTTAAGTTCCATGCAGATCATTTCATATGTTGAGCGATAATTGTCGAAGCGGCCGTCAAGAGTTCACGCTTCAGTGTGTCCGGCCGCCCAGGGAACAGACAAGCTGAAGCTTGAACTCTGAACGCTTTCACCGCTACTCAAAGCCCGAGTCCCAGCCCGCCAAATCCACCCGTCTCCACGCGTCCCTCGTGAATCGTGAACACCTCGGGCCGACGCTTCGCCCATTCCGCGTTCGCGCTGGGACAAAACTGCCGGGCGTTCGCTTCGATCGCCTCGACGCCGAGCCACGCCGCAAGCGAAATGGACGCCAACAATGACAACCCGGGACACGTCAAATCTTGAACGCAAAGGAACAGCCCGTCCTTCCGGCATGCTGCAGCCATCAGCAACGATGGACCAATCCCTTTGCAGGCCTTGAGCGCCACGCCCGAGTAGCCAAGCGCGCGGGCACGGCGGAATGCGTCGTAGTCGGTCAACGCCTCATCAATCACCACCGGCTTGAGCTTCGCGGCTTCGTGCATCCTGTCCTCGGGACGGTCCCGCAGCTCGCGCGAGGTCGGTTGCTCGACGTAGGCGATTCGTCGGAAGGCCTGCGCCGCGGTCGCCTTCACCCGCTGGAGCAGTTCGACCAGCGCCGAGCCGGAGGGACACTTCTCATTGAAATCGAGCGAGTAGACCGGCTCGCCCCGAACCTTCGCCGAAGCGATTCGGTCCACACTAATGATGCGCTGGAAGTCCCACTCGGCATCGTCCCCGCGCAGTTTGATCTTGAGATGGGTGAGTTGATCCTTGGCGATCCATTCCTCCAGATGCTCCGGCAGCCCGTCGCCGATCGATTTTGCCACCTCCGCGGACGTCAATGGATCGAGTCCACCCACCAGATGAAAGAGAGGCAAGGTCGCGACGGGCGAAGTCCGCACCACCTGCTGCAGTCCGAAACCTCGAAAGCCCGCATCGAGCCAGCGGGACAGATCGCCGCCCTCCGACGTTTCGCGTATGAGGGCAAAGGCGTTGCCGCCGGTTGCCCTGCCCCAGGCGTCGAACAATGCAATGTCGAACGGACTGAACACCACCAGCGCGCAGAGTTTCGGAATAGCGGCCGAAATCCTGGCAGCATGGGATAGCGTGAGTTCCTCAAGCTGGTGACTCAGCTCGAAGATGGAATTTCCCTCCAACCCGTTCGCTTCTCGTGCCACGTCCGCCGTGAGGCGCCGCATCGCCGAGAGGGATTGCTCGTGTGGCGCCGCGGGAAACGACCACCCGTTGCCGAGCGGCATGGCGCCGATCCCAACAGCCTCGCGTGTCCGATCCTGCACGCGCACCCGCACGACCGGCATTACCAACTCATTGACCACCACGGCGCCGAACTTGAGCGGCGTGCGGAACGGTGCCGACTCAAAACGGAGGTCCTCGATGGAGAGTTTCATCCGACGTTCCGCGTCACCACCAGAACCATTCGCGGGTCCGGAGGATGTAGATGCCGAGCGTCAGGTTCGTCACTCCGTGCGCCACGATGCAGTCGAGGATGTTCTTCCGCCACACCACGAGCCAGTAGTAAAGCAGGCCGACCAGAATCGCGCCCACCCATTCCCAGGGACGATGACCAATTGTGAAGGCGATGGTCGTGATCGCCAAGGAGGCCCACGAGAACGTGCCGATGGGCAACCGCTTGAAGTCCTGGCTGATGACGAGCCGGGCGATGCACGAGCGGAAGAGCAATTCCTCCACGAACGGAATCACCAGCGATGCCCCGGCCAGTCGAAACACGATGAGTCCGTACATCGTGAGCGGGTTCTTGTCGAACTGAAGCGGGTTGAATCCGCCCCTGTCCACTTCCGGCGCCGGCAATCCCGGGATAAACTTCCAGTACGGTACCAGCCACACTGCGAGCGCGAGCAGTCCCACCCACACGCCGTGAAACGACCATTTCCATTGCAGCTCGGGAAAGTTCCTCCGCAGGCAGATCAACGCGATGGCGATGACAATGGTCTTGAGCGGGTAGGTCACGTACATCGCGTTGGGATGCCATGAATTCGCCGCCTGGAACGGCCAAAGCAGCAGGTACGGCGCAAAGTACGGCAGGAGAACTTTCAGTTCCTCACGCGACTCGTCGTCGGCAAACATGGCGAGGTGGATACGAAATCCGGCGGACAAAGTCCAGCACGGGACGGACCGATGCAGGGGCGCACAGCCGTGCGCCCCTACTTGAAGATGAGCTTCTCAGTGTCCTTCTTGTCCACGTCGGCGGTGATCGAGTCGCCTTCCTTGAACTTGCCCTCCAGCAATTGCAGCGACAACGCGTCGAGAATCTCCCGCTGAATGACGCGCTTGAGCGGACGCGCACCGTACTGCGGATCGTAGCCGAGCTTGCCGAGCAACGCTTTCGCAGCGGGCGTAACCTTCAGGCTGAGGCGCTGGTCGGCGAGCCGCTTCTGCAAGCGCGCGAGCTGGATGTCCACGATCGCATTCAGTTGCTCGGGTTTGAGCGAATGGAAGAGAATGATGTCGTCCACGCGGTTCAGGAACTCCGGACGGAAGTGCGCGCGCAGGACTTCCATCACCCGCTTCTCCAACTGCTCGGTGTCACCATCGAACTCCGCGAAGAGCGGGCTGCCGATGTTGCTGGTCATGATCACGACCAGGTTCTTGAAATCCACCGTCCGACCCTGGCCGTCGGTGAGGCGACCGTCGTCGAGGATTTGCAGCATCACGTTGAACACGTCGTGATGCGCCTTCTCGATTTCGTCGAACAACACCACCGAGTACGGCTTGCGTCGCACCGCCTCGGTCAACTGCCCGCCCTCTTCGTACCCGACGTAGCCGGGCGGCGCGCCGATCAAGCGCGCGACGGTGTGTTTCTCCATGTACTCGCTCATGTCCACGCGCACCAGGGCGTTCTCGTCGTCGAACAGGAACTCCGCCAGTGCCCGGGCCAGCTCGGTCTTGCCGACGCCGGTAGGCCCCAGGAAAATGAACGAGCCGATGGGCCGATTCGGGTCCTGCAAACCTGATCGGGCGCGCCGCACGGCGTTGGAAACAGCGGTGATCGCTTCGTCCTGGCCGATCACGCGCTGCCGGAGGCGTTCCTCCATGTGCACGAGCTTCTGCTTCTCGCTTTCGAGCATTCGCGACACGGGGATACCGGTCCACGACGCCACTACCTGGGCGATGTCCTCCTCCCCGACCTCCTCCTGAAGCATCTTCTGGGTCTTCTGAGTGCCGGCGAGTTTCTTGTTGGCGGCTTCGAGTTTCTTCTGCAACTCCGGCAACCTGCCATAGCGGATCTCGGCGGCCTTGGTCAGGTCGCCGTCGCGTTGCGCTCGCTCCTGTTCCTCCTTGGCCGATTCAATCTGCTGGTTGATCGCGCCCAGGTCATCAATGAGCCTCTTCTCGTTGTGCCACTGCGTCTTCAGCGTCTTGCTCTTCTCCTGCAATGCGGAAAGTTCTGCGTTCAGACTTTTCAGCCGCTCCTTCGAGCCGGTATCGGTCTCCTTCTTGAGCGCCTGCTGCTCGATCTGAAGCTGCATGATCTTGCGTTCGATCTCGTCAATCTCCGTTGGCATCGAATCGAGCTCGATGCGCAATCGCGATGCAGCCTCGTCCACAAGGTCCACGGCCTTGTCCGGGAGGAAACGTCCGCTGATGTAGCGATGCGAAAGCGTGGCGGCGGCGACCAACGCCGCGTCCTGGATGCGGACACCGTGATGGACTTCGTAGCGCTCCTTGAGTCCGCGCAGAATGGCGACTGTGTCCTCGACGCTCGGCTCCACCACCATGATCGGCTGGAAGCGCCGCTCGAACGCGGGATCCTTCTCGATGTGCTTCCGGTACTCATTGAGCGTGGTCGCGCCGATGCACCGCAACTCGCCGCGCGCCAGTGCCGGCTTGAGCATGTTCGAGGCGTCCACCGCGCCCTCGGCAGCACCCGCACCGACGAGCGTGTGCAACTCGTCAATGAAGAGAATGATTTGTCCCTCGCTGGCGCTGACTTCCTTGAGGAAGGCCTTGAGCCGATCTTCGAACTCGCCGCGGAACTTCGCGCCTGCGACCATCGCGGCGATGTCCATCGCAACCAGTCGTTTGTCCTTCAACCCTTGTGGCACGTCGCCGCTGATGATCCGGCGCGCAAGCCCCTCGACGATGGCGGTCTTGCCCACGCCGGGCTCGCCGATGAGGACGGGATTGTTTTTGGTGCGACGCGTGA
>CAZOTB010000290.1:0-4203 GCA_964582645.1 uncultured Verrucomicrobiota bacterium
GATTCAGTTCGACGCGCGGCCGGTGGTGGATCGGACGATTCAGGTGCTGTGCGACCTGATCCGGCACAAGCCCGTCCCCGAGCACGAAGTTCGGCTCGCGCCCGCGATCGAACCGGCGAGTTGATGAAAACGGGCCGGTTCGTAGTCCCGCCTTCAGGCGGAGGTTGGCTGGCAAGAGTCCCCGTCCTCGTCCTCGTCCTCGTCGTCGTACTCGATTCCGGGGATTTCGACGACGAGGACGAGGACGAGGACGAGGACGAAGACCACCGACCAAGATTTCACCTTTTTGAAAGGTCATAGCATGACGAGTGGCCGACTAAAGTCGGTACTACAAACTTCGCTACGAACGCTGGCCCTGCTTTTCGCCAGTCTGTGCGCGGCAGGGGCGCAGGAGTTCAAAACCAACGCCGTCCGCGTCACCGCCTCGCCGTCAACCCACTCCTTCACGCTGGGCGGCAGGAGCGACGGCCCGATGTACGCCGACCCTCCCGGCACGTATTTTCCTTGGCGGCAGGACTACTACAACAACGTTTCGCTCTCCATCGAGAACAAGGGCAGCGACACCGTGCGCAACCCGTGGGTCGCGCGCGACGGTGACGTGAATCTGTTTTCCCTGGAGACGATCCTCGACGGCATTCTCAAGCCCGGCATGACCGACCGTGAGAAGGCGTTGACGATCTACGAGTTCGATCAGGCGCATCGTTTCCACGAAGACCCGCAGAACGGCGACAACCTCGACCCGATCCAATGCTACAACGCCTACGGCTACAACCTCTGCGGGACGGACGCGGCCATCCTCACCGCGCTGTATCAGAAGGCGGGCCTTCGCGCGCGCGCCGGCTGGCCGCGAGGGCACAGCACGGTGGAGGTGTTCTTCGACGGCGCGTTTCGTTATCTCGACGGCGACGAACACATCATCGCGCTCAAGGCCGACAACGAGACGATCGCCAACGAGGAGGATTTCGTGCGCGACCCGTGGCTGCTCAAACGCACACACGGCTATGGAATCAAGGGCTGGCCGTGGGAGGTGAAACGGAACGAACTCACGGCGGCATTGTTCTGGTATCGGGGCAGCCGCACGAAGATCCATTCCGTCACGGCGGCCCACACGATGGGGTTTGAGTTGCGACCGGGCGAGAAGCTCACCTGGCTCTGGGAGGAACGACGCAAGCCGGTCGGTCGGATCGCCTTCGCGCCAAATCGCGATTATGCGGGAAAACATTTCCACGCCTTGTGGGAATACACGTGCCGCGACGGCGACGCGATCGTGCCCTTCCGCGTGCCCTGGCCGATCGTCGGCGCAACCATCGAATCGTCCGCTTCGGGCGCGATCGCCGTGTCGGTGGACGGAAAACAGTTCAAGGAAGCGCCATCGGCGGACTGGCGGAAAGGCATCGCGGACGACGAGTTCCTCGCGCTGGTCGGCAGGAAACGGAACGAACCGCCGCCGTATGCGATCTGGTTTCGCCTGCCGGCCGACCTCGCCGCGCCGGTCACCTTCCGGTTGGACTTGCAGGTTGCGCCCAAGTCATTGCCCCGACTCGCGCTCGGCTCGAACACGTTCCGGTACCGGGACGACTCGGCGCACCGCGAGGTGGAGATCGTTCATGTGTGGCGCGAGAACCACGACAACTCCCCGCCGTCCGCGCCCGCACAGCCGGTCTTCCCGGCGGACGGCGCGACGGTCACGGGCAGCGACATCGCCTTCGAGTGGACGCCCGCCGCCGACCCCGATGGCGACAAGATCAGCGATTACGAGTTCGTTCTCAGCGGCGACCCCGACGCGCGGCGACCGTTGTCGAGCAACTTCCACGCGCTGCTCTCGTTCTCCCCGCACAAGGGCACGACCCGTTGGCAGACGCCGCACGCGGGCCTGCTCAATCCCTCTCGGAAATACCACTGGCGCGTCCGGGCCCGCGACGAACGCGGTTGTTGGGGCGCGTGGAGCGGACCGTGGAGTTTCCAGGTCGAAGTGCCCGCGACACCCGTGCCGCTGGAGCCGGCGGTGGATCACGAGAAACGCACCGTCACGTTGCGCTGGAAAGCCGCGTCCGCGAAAACCGTCCGCGTGTTCGGCAGCCGTTACCGGGGTTTCACGCCGCACGCGCAACCGCACAAGATGCTCACCGAGTACCGGGGCGACCGCTACACATTCGCCGACGAACCCTCGAACCTGCTCGCGGAAGTCGAAGGCTCGGAGTGGGTCATTGGATTCGATGACACCGAACAGTTGCGTCCGTTCTATCGCCTTCAGGCGGTCGCGGCCTCGGGCAGGGAGAGCGGCTGTTCCGAACAGATCGAGATTCCCGGCCCGGTGCTGCTCAGTCAACCGACCGTCCGCCTGCAACCCGGCCAGACGCGTGTCCCGCTTTCCATCCTTTCTTCCGCCGGCCGGCTCGCCAACGCCGATCCGAACGGCTACCACATGACGATGGAGTGCGCCGATACATGGCGGGTTGAGCCGCTCGCGCAACCCATCGAGGACGGCAAGGAAGTCAAGGCACGCATCAAGATTACCGGCTCGTCGTACGCGAACATGGAGCGGTCGGCTGAATTCGACCTCACGCTCCACGGCGGCGGCAATGGAGATTGGAAGCCGGCCACCAACCAGCCGCCCTCGTCTCATCGCGTGCTGTTGCGGGAAGACTTCTCTTCGTTCCAACTCGCCCGGGCGGAGGAATCGAGCGAAAGCTACGCGCGCGTCACCCGTCCACTCGAACTCACCGAGACAGAGAAACAAACGGGCGGCTACAAAGGCAAACTCGCCATAGACTTCTCGCTTCTCTGGACGACGCCGCAGTGGAACTGCCGGCACGAAATTCAGTTGCATGGCAACGACAACCAGTGGGTCTATCTGACGATCACGCCGTGGAATTCGATCAGCATCATTCAGAAACTCAAAGGTCAGGACGCGACCACCTATCGCAGCCCGCGTTCTTTCGCCTATCCCTACGGCGAACTCGTTTCTTTTCGCTGGGAGATTGACGAGCCAGGAGTGCATCGGGTGTTCCGAGGCAGTGAATTGATCTTCGAACTCAAGCTCCCGTCCTGCATGGACGCCATTTCGCAGCTTCGTCTCGCCGCCGTGATGAATCATCCCGATCGGGGCAGCCTCGGCTTCGGAATCGTTTCGGTCGAGACCCGATGAATCGAACTCAAGCGCGCGGCATTGGAATCGAGGGGAACGGGTTGTTCCTTTCGGGAAGCCCGATTGCTCGTACGCAGGCGGTGGAGGAACGGCGGCCGGTCGTGCTGCACCACCTTGTGATCCAAGAACAGCCCGGCCAGTTCCAGCTTCGCCGAGGCTGAGGAAACGAGGCATCCAATGGCGAGCAGAACGGAGGCGATTTTCATCGTGCCACGTGCGTACCAAGTTGCTAGATGGAGGACGACACCTATTTGATTTCATGGCCGATACACGACCACCTCACACATCGCCCCGCGAACGAGTGCTCACCGCGCTGGCGCATCGGCAACCGGACCGCGTCCCGTTCAGTTGGGGATTTGGTCCGACTCCCGAAATGACGGAGACGCTGCGGCGCGACCTGGCCGGGCGCGGACTCGATTGGGACGCCTTGCGGGCGGAAACTGACGACATCGTCCGCGTGTTTCCCGCGTACATCGGGCCGCCATTGGAAGGCGACCCGCATCTCGCGATCTGGGGCATTCGCGTAAAGCCAGTCGAATACGGCGGGGGAGCGTACGAGGAATTTACCGGGTTCGCGTTGGCGGGCGTCGAAGACCCGCGCGCGCTCGACAAGCATCCCTGGCCCGAGCCGGCATGGTACGACTACGACGGCTTGCGGGCGATCATCGCCCGGGCAAACCCACGGCGCGAACGAGCGGTGCAGATTCTGGCCGGCAACCCGTTCGAGTTGTATTCGTGGATGACCGGCCTCGAGGAAGCAATGGTGAACCTGAAATGCAATGCTGATCTCGTGAAGGCCGCGCTCGAGCGCATTACCACGTTCCTCGCAGAGCGGACACGCCGAATCCTCGAGTCGGCGGGCGATCAGATTGACATCGTGTTCCTCGCCGACGATCTCGGCGGACAAACAGGACTGTTGATGTCGCGGGAAACCTATCGCGCAGTCTTGGAGCCTTTTCACCGCCGCTTGACCGACTGCGTGCGCCGACACGCCCCGCATGCCCGTTGCATGTTTCACACTGACGGCGCGGTGTTCGACATCATCCCCGACCTGC
>CAZOTB010000291.1:0-4146 GCA_964582645.1 uncultured Verrucomicrobiota bacterium
CGGTACGGCAGGTCCACGTGAAACCAGCTTTTCCCGCCGCCATACCACCCAAACTCTTCCGCAATCACCGGTTTGCCGAGGCTGGTGAAAATCCGCGCCGTGACCTGATTGGCCCGCAGCCAGAACTGCATTGCTTCCTCGCTGTCGAGCGGGTCGCCGTTGCCGCCCGGCCAGCAGGGCATTGCGGGGTAATTGTGCTGGCAGAGGTAATCCACTTCATCGAGAAAGAAATACGGGTTGTACCCGCGCGCCCACTGGTTCGCCGCGAGATTCGGCAACGTCCAACAGTTGTTCCCGACCGTGATCATCTGCCGCGCGCCGCCCCGCCGCAACGCATCGGCCAGCACCGATACACTGCGCGCGCCGACGTCGTCGAGAAACACCCGCCAGTCGTACCGCCACGTCGAGTTCGCCCACGGATCCGGCGGCAAATCCTTGATCCGCCCGGGCGTGCAGGCATCCACCGGCAACGTCAACCCCACGTTCGGCGGTGGCACGGGCGCGTTCTCAAACCGGTCAAACGCCGGCACCTCCGCGCCCCACGCCGCTTTCAACGCCGCCACGTCGTCGTTGTACCAGTACTGCAACCAGACCGGCCACGCCGACCGCATCCACCGCGATTCCCACGGCAAAATCCCTTCGCCGACGATGCTCCACGAGAAAATCTCCGGTCGGCTGCCCCACCGCAACGCCAGCGCGCGCCACTGCGCCGCGTGTCGTTCCAAATGCGGCGGCTCGAACCCATGCACTTTCCAACCGCTCGGCAGCGGACAGAAATGCAAGCCGACCGAGATGCGCAAGCCGTTCGCGCGCGCCGCGTCGAGCAACGCGTCGAACCGTTCCGCCGCGCCGCCATCGAGCCGGTAGCCGTGCGGGAAAAACTCATCCGGCTCCAGCCACACCCGTACCGTGTTCAGACCCAATTCGCCGAGCCGCGCGAACGCGCGCTGCGCCTCCGCCACGCCGGTCGGCGCGGTGAACTCGTCCGTGCCGAACAAATACGAATAGCGCCGACCGTTCGTCTCTCCGATGACCGCCGCGTAATTCGCCCCGATCGGCACGTACCGCGCCCCGGTATTCTCCTCGCAAAACCCCCGGCCATCTTTCGTCACTCGAATAAAGTTCATCCGTTATCTCCAATCCGCCGTCGTCAGCGCCCGCAACAACGCCGCAAAGCTCGGTTCGCGCAGCCAGCGCGGCTGCGTCAGTTCATCGGCGTATTTGCCGAACACCAGAAACGGCGCGCCGCCGCCGTCGTTGTACCCAAATCCCTTCCCGCCCGTCGCCTCACAGGTTTCGGGCGTGTCGCGATCCATCAATTTCTCGCCCATGCACGCCCACGCCACCCAGCCCTTGCCGACGCGCCGCCGCGTGACCGCCGCCGTTTTCCCGTCGGCATGCGTCGCCAGCACCTCCACGTCGGCGACCGGCTCGGGATAAATGTTCGTCGTGATCCACGTCGGGAATCGCTCCGGTACGCCCGGCAATGCCTGCCGGCCCAACGCGGTCAGCGTCAACTCAACCTGCCGACCGGCGTACTGATAATCGCGGTCGTGCCGCGCGTTCAACCCGGTCAGCTCCGCCAGCCGACGATCCAACGCCCGGCAGGCGGCGTGGTGCAGGCACACCAACCGCGCGCCGGTCTCGACCGCGCGCGCCAGCGCGGCGACGTGATCGGGTCGAAGCGTGATGTACTCGCGCGGCAACACGATCACCGGCGCGCGCCCCACCCAGTGCGGCAGGCTCGCCGTCTCGCACAACCGCATCGTCGTCGGACCAAGCATGCGCTGGAGTTCCCGGCCGTGCACGCTGGGTTCGATCAGCAGAATCTCCGGCCGCGCCGTTTCATCGCGCGCGAGCGTGACGGTGTGTTTGCCGGCGGGAATCTCCAAGACCACCGGCACGCCATTCACCACCGGCACCGACCGACCATCCACTGTCACCGACAGCGCGCTACCTTCGATCCGCGGCGGGACGCTCAAACGCAAGCGTACCGGCTGCCGCGCTTCCAGTTCCAATTCAAGCCCGGTCGGCTCGTACTTGCCGGACGTGCGGACGCCGTTGAGCGTGACGATGTTTTGCCAGCGGAAGCGGTGATTGCGCCAGCGCTCGGGGATGTTCGGGCCGACGCGCACTTCGGTGTCCGGCCAGATCGAAGCGTCGCAGATCATCGCGGCAACGGCGGCCAGATACGCGCCGCTGGACGGGACGTAGGGCGTGTTGCCGCCGCATTTGTATTCCCACAAACTCTCGCCGAGATAACCGAGCCCCGACACATGATCGTGAGCGTGATCGAGATAGGCCAGCGCAATGCTCGGCTCACCGGCCACGGCGCAGGAGACGGCTTGATTGACGTTGCCCCACGGCATGATCTGGTGCGCGTGTAACGGAACGGTCGCCACCTTATTCACGAACCAGCGCGCCCAGCCGGCATAATCGGCGAACGGCTGGCTCTGGGTCAGGTTGGGCGACCACTCGTCCCACATCCCGCGCGTCAGATCAATCTTCGGCGTCGCCTGCCGGTAAAACTCCGCCACCCGCCGCGCCGTCGCGTCGCCCGAATACTCCGCATACTTCGCCACGCAACTGACCGACCACGCCAACATCACCGGATGCGCGTCCACCGCTTCGCCACCGACGTGAACGTCGTGCGCCACCGTGCCTTTCATTCGCCACCGGCCCGCCTCGTCGCAGGCGAGCACCTCGTCCAACAAATACTCCGCGACCCGCCGCAGATACGGCAACACCCGTTCCCGGTCGCCCGTCACTTCGGCATACCGGATCAAACTCTGAGCAAACGCCAGCGTGCTCTGATACCCTTGATCGGTTTTCGGGTTGCTGCCTGGCGTGCCGTCGTACCACGTCATCCAATAATGCGGCCGCCCCTTCGGCTTCATCGTCCGCACGCACCAATCCGCAAACCGCCGCGCCTCCTCGACGTGCCCGGCGCGCAGCAACCCGTCCACGGCGAAGAACGTGTCCCAGAACGTCATCCCGCCGAACTTCTGCGTCCAGATCGTGCCGAGCGGACACCCGTGATCCCACGGCGCGCCGGCGCGCAACGTGTATTGCGCGCACGCCTGCAAATACTCGCGCTCGGGATCGCCGAGCCACACCTCCATCGCCTCCGCAAACCACCTCCGCCACGAATCCTGACCATCCACGACCGTGGCCGGCGACCACTCGCGTCCGTCGTAGTCCGCGCCGACGATGAGGACAAACTCCGCCGCGCCCGGCGTGGTGACCGGCAGCGTCAACGCCAACTCCTCCCGGCCCGCCCGAGTTTCGCCTTTACCGGCTAGCGTCCAGCGCACTCTTACCGGCTCAAAAACCGGCGCCGCCGACGTGTCGTCGCGCGCCTCCCAGACCAGCGAATGACCGGCCGCGGTCAACCCGCCCGTCGCCAACGGCCGACCGTCCCGCAGACCGAGTTTCACTTTCACCGTGACCCGCACCGCGTGCGCCGCGCCGTCAAGCGACTCGACCCGCAGCGCGAACGGCGCGACCGGCTGATCGAGCACCGGCGCGGTCGTCCATTCCAAGCGCACCGGGCCGAGGTTGAACCCGGTCACGAGCGTGCCCGTGCGCGGCGTGAACGCGCGTCGCCACGCCCGGCCATCGCGCAGGTCGTGGCGCGCGCCGTCAATCTCGACCTCGTATTCGAGCCAGCCGAGCGGCAGCAGCGAGAACGCGCCCTTGTGGGGATTATTGAACCCGAGATCGCGCTCCGGTTCGGGCGCGTAGTGGAGGCTGAGCGCCCGGTCGCGGTAGATGTGGAGATGTTTCTCGTTCACCCACGTGGTGTGTTCGAGCGAATAGCCGTCCGGGTAATGCCCGAGCCACGTGTTCAACCCCTGCATCCCCGTCGCGTCGAGCGCCAACCCGAGCCGCCCGGTGCCGAGCAGTGCCGGGTGTATATCCACCGGCAGCCGGTCGGCCTCCTCAATGACCGTCTCACGCGTGAGCGCCGTGACGGCGGAATGTCGGAATATCATGAGCGTCGGAAGCTAAAGTAACTCACCCTCACCGGCGACTGAAACACGATACAAACAGTCGTCATCGCCGTTACGGCTTTGGCGGCGAGGATGCCGCCACGACGATCAGCGTCGCGCCGAGCAGCAGTTTGGGCAGGGACACGCTGTGATG
>CAZOTB010000292.1:0-4142 GCA_964582645.1 uncultured Verrucomicrobiota bacterium
GGGCTGTCTCCCGTAGCCTCAAACAGGAAGAGAAGATCAGCCATCACCGGTCACAAGATTCGCGAGGGAAACCCGCAACCCCTCCACCCGACAAAGTGAAAATCCACCCCTCCGAATCTCAGCAGAAAACGTGAAGCGCTACAATCTGACCAGTCATACACATACCATTGAATCACCAACTCAGCGATGCCGGCCGCGATTGCCATGGCTGCTGGGAGCGGTAACCAAAGAGCTAGGAGCCCAGTCAATGTGCCCGAGATGATGCCTCTGGCAAAGCCTTCTGCAAAAGATCCTCCAGTTGCTGCAGAGATCGCTCCGCCCAACAGACCAGCCAAAATTCCAATGATGGCGATCACTATTACCAGCTCGACCAAGGTGAACTGTCCGCTAGGATCGATGTTGTTCACCGGATCATCATGCGCGTAGGCGTACTTGTGCAGACTCTGCGGATCGAAGTTGAGCCCCCTAAATGGATCCAACTGTCCAAACCTCCCCGTACACTGGTTATAGTACCGGGCACGCAGATAGTACTGCTGCAAGCCGGTATCGAACTGCTCCCCGGTATAGAGCAACGAAGTGAGAGAAGGGCTGGTTATCGAGGGTTGAGTGCCAAGCGAGACCCCGTAGGCGTCGCAGTTGTAGCGAGCGCCGGAGGCGATTGCACCGCTGCTATCGGTCAGAATCCGCGTCGAGCCATGTCCATCGTATCCAAGGTAGTGGGTGGCCGGGGCGTCTGAATTACACCGGCGGAGGACGCCAACGTCTCAGTCGCAAGGCGCTCGCAGGGTGGGTGGCCGGGGGCGGGAACGCAGGTACGACACCGTCGGCTAGAAAGGCGTCGTGGAGTCTAAATCAAGTCAAACTGTGCGACTCAACGTCTTCAGGTGGCGAACGAAGCCAACAGCGGGATGGGCTCGCGACCGTGTTTGCGGTAGAACTGAAAGTGTGTGTCGGTCGTGCAAACCATGGCATCAGAATGGAGCTCCGCCAAGCGCACAACGCAGGCATCCGCAAAATCCATCGGAGCGTCGGCGTAGCGATCCAGCAACTCACGCAGAACAGGAAGCTCGTTCCTCAGACAAACTGCGACCAGTCCTCCACGTTCGACGAACTCGATGACTTTTCCACGCGCGACTCCGTCCTTGGCCACCAGATGGCAGACTTCCGCAAGCACCGCCTCGCAGATGATGGTGCCGGGAGTCAACTGCATGAAGATGCGACGCGCCCAAGAGTGGTGTTCGTCCCGGGGACAGAACCAAGCCACGAGCGGACCGGTGTCAAGGATGACCGAGCTCATCGCCCGAAGTCGTCGAGGTGCGAACGGTTCGTGGACAGATCGGTGTGCCGGCCGCGCCCGATCCCGGCGAGGTTACTCACCAACTCGGCTAGCGAGCCGTTCCGAACCGGAGTGGATGCCGACTCCGGACTGAGGATCGTCAGGAGCGCGTGTGCTTTCGGCGGTAGCGTCTCCGAACCGACCGGTGAGACCCGGCCGTTGTCTAGTTCCACCTCCAACGTCTTGTAGCTCATGGCAACAGTGTACCAAATTCTCGCCTTGCGGCAAGCTCGACGGTCTTGCCTCTAACCGCGAGCTGGGTGGCCGGGCGGGCGGAAACGGTGGGCGCTTTTCGCTACCGCCACCCGGAAGGGGCACGCTCGAAACGCGGACGGGAAATCAGTTCAGAGGTTCGGGCGCGGACAGCAGATTGATGAATGATGAGTTGCGGCCCCGCGCCCCCGCACAACGACTGACCCCGGAGGATGAGGTCTCAGCCGCTCGCTGGTTTGGGCAACACGCCCGATAGACCTGACCACGGATGCTCGGCGCTGCTAATGAGTGACACTTAAATCGGCTTCGCTCCAGCGGTCTATGAAAACGATCTCTCCCATGTCCATCCCCGACGCAGCCAGCGTTTCGTTGAGCGATGGCGGGAAGTTTCGCGCAGTATCGCGTATTGAATCGATAACCTTCAAGAATGATTCACCAGATTGAATTCGGCTGGCTTGCGCATTGTAGAGGACGGAACTATCTGGTGAGTAGATGGCCGTGTCTGCTGAGAAACAACCTGCGATAGCCTTTACCAATGCCCGAATGGCCGAACAGACCTTGGGATCAGAAACAAATGCACTCCACAGAATGGCGGCCTCCAAACAACACCCACTCTCTCCTATCCAGAGGGATGCTTGATCTTTCCACTTATACCAGCAAATGCCAAGGTCCGGCTCCGGGTAGGCAAGCCAATGTAAGCTGTGGGCTTCATGATCTGGATAGCCCAAGCAGCGAAGAGGTTCAACCAAGCTCGGAGTCCTGGCCTCCAACAACGCAAGACCGTCTGGCCGCAAAGGTTTTCCGTCACCCCGTCCAAACAAGACTGCTATCCGCCTACTCATGTTTCAATGTTTCGTTTCCGTATAGAGTACCCGAAGACCTTTCCCGCCTGGTAACTCCTCCATGACTGTAACTGACTTCACACTCCCCGGCGCGTTCGGCCCCATAACTCTGCCAGGGATTTTCGCGAGTTGCAATTCGGCAAACTGTCCCTCCTTTACGACGGCAACAACGTTCTCGCTTTGGGCTGTTGTAAGCCGCGACTGGACGTTATCCCATGGCGTCGTTCTGATGTCCTTCAATTCGGCAGTTTTTCCAGCATCTCTGAAAGAAAAGTGATAATCGGCTGTCTCCGGTCCACTAGGCGCGCCTGGTGTTGGAGGTTTCCTGGTGATATCGGCTTTCCAAAAGTTGGCAAGCTGTTCGCCAGCTTGAGCTTCAAGAAGATCGTTAGCGGTAGTCCCTCCAGCAGCGTTTTGAAAGGTGCCTCGGCCGGCGGCAATTCTCGCATAGCCCACTGCTGGAATCGCGACGCCCACGATATTCGCAGCCAGCCCAATCAGCGCCGCTGTTCTATCGACCGGATTATCAGCGCGGGCGTAGGCGATGATATTGTAGATGCCGGATCCGAAGTTTGTAACAACCCCGGCGACTGCAATCCCAGTACCTTCCGAAACTCCGGCTATAGTCGCACCCGCAATTCCTACAAATATTACGCTCGCGGCAATCACAACGCCGGCAGCGGCACCATAAAGACCGTACCTGAATGCATTTTTGGAGTCCTTAAAGTGGCCATAGATATACCCTCCGAGGAAGCCTATGATCCCACTAACAACCAAGATCTCCGTGGTCGTCAACTCTCCGCTCGGGTCCAACCCATTTGCAGGATCCCCGTGTGCATAAGCATATTTATGCAGGCTCTCTGGAGCAAAGCTGTTGCCCCCGAACGGATCGAGTGAGTTGAACCTTCCCGCGCTCTGGTTGTAATACCTGGCGCGCAGGTAGTACTGCTGCAAGCCGGTGTCGAATTGCTCGCCGGTGTAGAGGAGAGAGGTGAGAGAGGGGTTGAGAGTTGAGGGTTGAGAGTCCAGCGAGACGCCGTACGCGTCGTAGTTGTAGCGACCACCGGACGCGATTGCGCCGTTGCCGTCGGTCAAAATCCGCGTGCTGCCGTGCCCGTCATATCCAAGGTAGTGGGTGGGCGGACCGGAAGTCTGCGCCAACACGTCATCTCCGATCGTGTAGCTCATCTCCAACGAACCGCTGGCGTCCTTCTCCTCCAGCACCTGCGCGTAGCCGGTGTGGTTCATCGAATCCACGAGGAACAGCTTGCTGCGAGTTGTCGGCTGGCCGGAGCCAATGATCGTCGTCGTGTCCGCGCGCGTGCGGATGCCGAACGGGTTATAGACGTAGCTGGCAACGATGTTAACCGTTTGGCCGTCCTCGACGCGGTTGATGCCGGCGGCAGAGAGACGGTTTTCCAAATCGTAGGTGTACGTCGTCGGAGCGGGATCGCCGTCGCCGCTTTTCTGTACCTGCGACCCGTTGGCGTCGTAGCTGTACGTGGTCGTGCCGGTGACTGTGGAGACCTCCTGCAACAATTGGTCGTTGGCGTTGTACGAGTAGGAGACCGAAGACAACAGACCGGAGACCGGAGACTCAGTGTTCTTGCTCAGCCGGTTGCCGACGAGGTCGTAGACGTATGAATCGGTTGCCTGATCTTCTGACCCCTGACCTCTGACCTCTGAAACGAGCCGATACATCTGGTCGTAGGACCATGTGAAGTTGTTGGTGGTGTAGCTGCTGTCGTCCT
>CAZOTB010000293.1:0-4139 GCA_964582645.1 uncultured Verrucomicrobiota bacterium
CTTCGATGGTCTGGAGCAGGCTCGGGTTGATCGCGTCCACCATCCAGGCCGTCATTGCGCCGTCCACTTCGAGGTCGGCGGTGGTGATTTCGTTGCCCTTGGTGTCGTAGGCGACCACCATCTTCGCGATGCGCTGCCGGAGGTCTTTGAGGTTCTTCGAGACGGCGAGGATGGCCATGATCTCGCTCGAGACGGTGATCTGAAAGCCGGAATCCATTTGCACGCCGTCCATTTTGTCGCCGAGGCCGATGATGATGTTGCGAAGCGACTGGGCGCAGAAATCCATCGCCCATTTGATGGCGACGCGCGAAGGTTCGATGTTGAGCCGTTTGAGGCCGATCCTGGCGAGGCGGGCGTCGTCGTAATTGCGCTCGTGTTGCATCCGGGACGTGAGCGCGACCATGGCGAGGTTGTGGGCGTTGGTGATCGAATCAATGTCGCCCGTGAGCCGGATCGAGAACGGGGTCAGCGGGATGCATTGTGCGAGCCCGCCGCCGGCAGCCGAGCCTTTGATGTTAAACGTGGGTCCGCCGCTGGGTTGTCGGATGCACGCCACCACGCGTTTCCCGATCACGCCGAGGCCTTCCGTCAACGCCATCGTCATCGTCGTCTTCCCCTCGCCGAGCGGCGTGGGCGTAATCGCGGTGACGTCCACGTACTTGCCCTGCGGTCGGCCTTGGAGCCGTCGCATGGTGCGCATGAAATCCACCTTGCCGAGTTGCCGGCCCATCGGGATCAGTTCGTCCTCTTTCAGTCCGAGTTCGGCGGCCACACGGGTAAAGGGCAGCATGCGGGCCTCGGCCGCCTCGGCGATCTCCCAATCTTTCATCTGGGTCGGGTCGAGTCTCATAGATTCCTTGGTGCAGATTTCACCGCCAGTGCGGTCAGCACTGCCAGTGCCACGAGGTTGCGCGGAAGGGCGCGAGCGGAATGACGCTGAATGCGGAGCCGCTGCGCGGTGTCGCTCAGTGCCACAATGTCGAAGTGCCGCCCGAGATTCTGACAGTCTGTCCTGTGTCCCGCAAGAGTGCTCGGTCGGGGGGATGTCGGATTACAAAGGCTCGAAGCTGGTTTCGGCTTGCACAGGTCCGTGGCAGGTTTGGTGCTCGCGGGATGGAACGCATGAGCGACTCACGCTCGAATTCTGTCAGCCAACCGGGCTTGTCCACGGTCGAGGAAATCCTGCGCCAGTTTCCCAAGCCGGGTTCGTCCGACGTGATCCCGTTGCTGCAGGCAGTGCAGGAAAGGCACGGCTATCTGCCACGCGAGGTCCTGGAGATGATCTCCCTGCGGACACGCATTCCGCTGACCCAAATGTACGGCGTGGCGACGTTTTACGCGCAGTTCTCCTTTGTCCCGCGCGGGCGACATCTCGTGCGCCCGTGTCGCGGAACGGCATGCCACGTTCGCGGATCCAAACGGATCGTCTCCAGTCTGCAACAGCATCTGCACGTGGCCGACGGCGAGACGACCAAAGATCTGAAGTTCAGCTTCGAGACGGTGGCCTGTCTGGGTACGTGTTTTCTCTCGCCGGTGATGATGGTGGACAATCGTTTCTACGGAAAACTCTCACCCGAGAAGGCCACGAAGATCCTCGATAGCTGCGAGTGAGGGCTCCCATGACATTGCGACGCTTGGAACGAATCGAGGATTTGGCCGCGTTGCGCGAGGCGTTGCGCGCGCGTCAGCGGCCCGACGTGGTGCAAATCCGGCTCTGCATGACCGGTTGCCGGGCGCTCGGCGCGGAGGAGGTCTGTGCGGCGTTCCGCAACGAGATACAGGCGCATGGACTGCACGAGCAAGCTGTGCTGGTGGATACCGGCTGCCAGGGACTTTGCGCTCTCGCGCCGGTGGTGACCATCGCCCCGCCGGGTGCGTTCTATGGTCACGTCGCGCCTGAGGATGTGAAGGAAATCATCACCCGCACGGTCCTGCGCGGCGAGATCGTAGAACGGCTGGCCTGCCAGCGCGACGGCGAAGTGGCTGCGCGCGCCGATCAAGTGCCGTTTTTCTCCAAGCAGCACAAAGTCGTGCTGCGCAACTGCGGCGAGATTGATCCGCTCGATGTCGGCCAGTACATCGCCCGAGACGGGTATCAGGCGCTCGTGCGCGTCCTGCAAACCATGACGCCGGACCAGGTAATCGAAGCGATGACCAGGTCCGGCCTGCGCGGTCGCGGCGGCGCGGGATTTCCGACCGGCATGAAGTGGAAACTGGCGCGCGAGGCGACCGGCAGGCCAAAGTATCTCATCTGTAACGGCGACGAAGGCGATCCCGGCGCGTTCATGGACCGTGCGGTGCTCGAAGGCGACCCGCACTCGGTGATCGAGGGAATGCTGATCGGTTCGTACGCCATCGGCGCGGAGAAGGGTTACGTGTATGTCCGCGCCGAGTACCCGATGGCAGTGCGACACATGCGGCATTCGGTGGAGCGGCTGCGCGAAATCGGTCTGCTGGGCGAAAACATTCTGGGCACGGGCTTGAACTTCGATCTCGAAATCAAAGAAGGCGCCGGCGCGTTCGTGTGCGGCGAGGAGACCGCCATGATCGCGTCCCTCGAAGGCAAACGCGGCACGCCACGCCCGCGCCCGCCGTTCCCGGTCCAGAGCGGCCTGTGGGGCAAGCCGACCACGATCAACAACGTCGAGACGTTCGCCAACATCCCGCCGATCATCCTCAAAGGCTGGGAATGGTATGCCGCCATGGGCACGGAGAAGAGCAAGGGCACGAAAGTGTTCGCGCTCGCCGGCAAGGTCAACAATCCCGGCCTGGTCGAAGTCCCGATGGGCGCGACGTTGCGCGAGATTGTGTTCGACATCGGTGGCGGCATCCCGCGCGGACGCAAGTTCAAGGCGGCGCAAACCGGCGGTCCATCGGGCGGTTGCGTTCCGGCCAAGTTCATGGACCTGCCGCTCGATTACGAGTCGCTCAAACAGGTGGGCGCGATCATGGGATCGGGCGGCCTCATCATCATGGACGAAGGCACGTGCATGGTGGACATGGCCCGGTACTTTCTCGACTTCACACAAAGGGAATCGTGCGGCAAATGCACCCCCTGCCGCATCGGCACGCGCCGCATGTTGGAAATCCTGACCCGCATCTGCAACGCGCAAGGCCAGGAAGGCGACATCGAGAAGCTCGAAGAAATCGCCGGCATCGTCCACGGCGGCTCACTGTGCGCATTGGGCAAGACCGCGCCGAACCCGGTGCTCTCGACCATCCGCTATTTCCGCCACGAGTACGAGGAACACATCCGCGAGCATCGTTGCCGGGCTGCTGTGTGCGAGGCGATGGTGAAAGCTCCCTGCTCGCATCTATGCCCGGCGGGCATCAATGTTCCGCAATATGTCTCGCTGGTTGGCTTGAAAAAGTATCAACGCGCGGTGGACTTGATCCGACGGCGCAACCCGTTCGCCTCGATCTGCGGTCGCATCTGCCATCGCCCGTGTGAGGTGTTGTGCCGACGCGGCGATTTGGATGAGCCGATTGCCATCATGGAGTTGAAACGAATCGCCACCGACCTCGGCAAGCGAAGTCCCGCCCTCATCAAACAGCTCAAGGCCAGCCCCACCGGCAAGAAGGTCGCCATCATCGGCGCGGGCCCGGCGGGACTTTCGGCGGGCTATTTCCTGAGCCTGATGGGTCACAAAGTGACCGTCTATGAGGCCGGGCCGAAGCCGGGCGGGATGATCCGCACGGGGATACCGGAGTTTCGCATGCCGAGCGACGTGCTCGACGCGGAGATCGAGTTCATCAAGCTCACCGGCCTCAAGCTACTGACCAACACGCCCGTGGACGCCAAGCTCTTCGCCCAGTTGCGCCGCGAAAACGAAGCGATCTTTATCGCGGTTGGATCGCATTTCGGCACCGGGTTGGGCAGCCCGGAAGAACCGGCGGGCATCCTCGAAGGCTTCGATTTCCTGCGCCGCGCAAAGGCCGGGGAGAAGCTCAACCTCGGCAAACACGTCGTGGTCATCACCGGCTGCGCCTGTCCCCGGGCGGCCTGGTGCGACACGGCCGGCACGACGGCGGTGGACTCGGCGCGCACGGCGTTGCGCCTGGGTGCAACCGACGTGGCGGTCCTTTCTCGGCGCGACCGCAGCGAAATGCCCTCCTGCGCGCCCGGCGTGCCGCGGGAG
>CAZOTB010000294.1:0-4099 GCA_964582645.1 uncultured Verrucomicrobiota bacterium
CACTCACGGACCAATTACCGCCCCGACCTTCGAGGATGCCGCCAGCGGTGACGATGACCTGGTTCTGGTTTCCGCCCCCGCCGGCGTTGACGCTCACGGAATGGGCCGACAACTGGGCGCGATTGGAGATGATCACCTGGTTGTGGGCGGCGTATTGCAGGCTCAGGGTGCTGCCGACGTTGAACTGCGACCCCGGGCCTGAGACCCGGAGGGTATTGTTGCTGCTGGTGGTGTCGAAGCCGACTCTCAGAATGCCGGTGTTGGTCACCACGGCGCCATTGAGGACTTCCATGCGATTGTTCCGGCCCGCACTTCCCACGTAGATGTCGTCGGTTGTGGCATGGAGCGTGGAGCCTGGATCCTGCACCTTCACATAGTTGTTGGAAGAGGAGGCATTGGAGCCAATGGTCAGCCGGTTGACGAGCACGGCCCCGCCGGCGGTGACGACCAGCGAATTGGAGGCGCCGCTGTTTCCGACCCGCAGGATGGCGGCGCCGGGGTTGCGGGCGGCGACAAACAATCCGTGGTCGGTGACGATGACATGGTTGTTCGAACCGCCGCTCAATTCCCCGATGTTGGAACTGCTCCCCAAGCCAATGACAGCCCCATGGTTGCTGACAATCAGCCCGCTGCCCACGCCCAGATAGCCGATGGAGAACACGCCGGCATTTGTCCAGGCCGAGCCGGGATCGGTCACCAGGATCGTATTGTTCAGGTCGCTGGCCAGATAGCCCACCGAGGCGAAACTGGTGATCGTCGTACCGTTGGTCAACACGCCGCCCGCGATGATTTGCAGGAGGTTGTTCACGTTGCCCCCGCCGGAGTTCGGGAAATAAAAATCGCCGCCGCCATTGGTGACCACCCCGCTGCCGATGGTGTTGGTGAGGCCACTCACTGCCCACGCCGGACTTTGTGGGAACGCGGAGAGAAGCAGCCCGAGCAATGCCGTCAAACCTCTATATTTCATAGCATCGGCAGTCTAGCACCGCCGTCACAGACGTGGTTAGCCAAAACAGTCAGAGGTTGTCGCCATGTTGACCATCCGACCGCAAGGCTCTTGTGCAGAAACCGCCGTTTGCTCTACAACAGAAGCCGTGAACGAACGCGCGGCCTCTCCGACCATCGTCGCCGAGTCCCCGATCGAAGAGATCGTTCAGGTCGCCAGCATCGAACGCCGGCATGCGGGCGCGATCCTTCCACAGCCGGCCTGGTCCGGCCACCGCATCCTCGTGGTCCGAACCGGTCAGGCGCAGGTGGAGACGGGTGGACAAATCCACGCGATCGGCCCGGCTGCCACGGTGTGGGTTCATGGCGACGAGCACGTGCAGGGCCGTGTGATCCAGGCTCCCTGGCACGCGTACTCGATCCTCTTCCGCGCGCCGCTGCTGATGCCGCCCGAGTACGAGGCGCGTATTCGCTACCTGCCGCACAGAAAATTGTTCGCCGACTGCGAAGCATTGTGGGAGCGGTGGCTGGAAGCGCCTCCCGTTCCGCTCAGGAGGCTTTTCCTGGTGCAAGCTGCCTTGATGCGTCTGCTGGCCCGGTTGCTCACGCCCGAGCAAAGCGCGTTTCAGGTGGGAGCGGGGACGGCGCGGTGGTGGCGCATCGAGGACGAACTGCGCACCGGCCTGGCCCGCCCCATTCGCATGAGCGGGATGAGCCGGCGTTCGCGGTGCAGTCCTTCGACGATCATGCGTTCCTGTGTGCGCGCCGTCGGCGTGCCGCCATTGAAACGCGTGAAAGCGTTGCGGATGAGCCTGGCGCGGAGCCTGGTGCGGGCGTCGCCGCTGACCTTCACCCAGATCGCCGAGCGTGTGGGCTATCAGCGTTTGCACGAGTTTTCCCGGGCTTACCACGCGCACTTCCAGGTGTCGGCGACGCAGGAGCGGACGCGCTTTGCGCCTAAGCGCGGTGAAACGCCCGGGTACGCCGTCACGCTGCCTGCGGAACGATCCGAGTCACGGACGGAGAACGAGACGCTGGCGAAGCCGTCCGCCGAATGGCCGAAATGGGTTGGCGCCTCCCCGATTCGCAAGGTCGTATTCGTGGCGCGGTTTGAAGTCCGCGAGCAAGGGCGGTCGAACACGGAGTATTCGTTTCCGGGACACCATATCCAGTTGACGCGCCGGGGCCGGGCCCGGATCGCCAGTTGCGGGCGGTGCCACGAAGTCGGGCCGGGCGGGGTCCTATGGTTCCATAACGACGAGGATTTCTCCATCCTCGTCCGCGATGTGCCGTGGGCCTTCTGCAACGTGAGTTTCCTGGCGCCGACCCTGCCGCCGCCGGATTTCGCAGGGCGATTTCAAACCCGGAAACCGGAGCGAATTCTGCCCCTTTACGACGCGCTGTACCACACCTGGACGAACCTCACACTGCCTCCGTTGCAACGCCTGTTTCGCGTCCACGCGGCGCTGCTTGAGTTTCTGGCCGAACTGACTAACCAGGCGCAGAACCGAATCCGCGTGGATCAGGAAGCAGCGCTGTGGTGGAAGTTGGAAACGCAGTTGCGCACGAACCTGCACCGGCCCATTGATCTGCGCCGGATGAGCCGGCTTGTGAACAGCAGTCCCACGACCATCCGCCGCGCGTGCCAGCGTGCCACCGGCAAGTCTCCCCGCAAACGGATCAATGAGATGCGCCTGGAGATGGCGCGCGGCCTGATCTGGATGTCCGAGTTGTCGTTCAAGGAGATTGCCTCCCGCGTCGGCTACGCCCGGGTGCAGGAGTTGTCCCGCCATTATCACCGGCGTTTCGGGGTCACCCCGACGCAGGACCGGCGGGAGTTTCCCCGCATTTACCGCCGGGTGTTCCGGCTTCCTTACACGACCGGCAACGAACGTGATCAACCAAGATTGGGACAAACCGTGGGCCTTTCGGCTAAAGCTCGAAGAAGCCCTCTCGCGTAAAGTGATGAGCGTGAATGCATCCGCTCAATCTTCCGTGCTCCGGGCACAACGACGGGCGCGGAGGCGTGACGATCCGGGAGGTCGGCGACGATTCTGTGTTGTTCACCGCCGACTGTGGCCCGCATTCGCTCAAGGCGGGCGAGGAACTCCGCTTCGATTTCACGTGGCTGATCACGCCGTTCAAACCGCTGGACACGGCGAAGCATTTCCGCACCCGGCATTTTCATTCCGACGCGCCGCTGGAGCAGGCCGTGGCGCAGGGCGCGAACAACATCAGCATCCATCATGGCACGACACCGTATCCTTTTGATTCTGCTGCAAAACCCCCTGTTTCCGGAGATGACTTTTCGCCGAAGCGACTTCAAGTCGCTTCGAGACAGAACTCGCACGCTTTCGCTCGCGCGCGCTCTCGTGTGTCTGTCGTTTTTCGCTTCCTTTTGCCGCTTTTCCTTCGTTTTGCCGACCTCAAGACACACCAAGCCCCGGCTCAGCCACTCCCTTGAAAGGCAACCGTCCCCCGCGCCGCTCGTGCCGGCAGCGGAACGGACCGCCTGGATCGGCGCCGACAACGCCGTCAGATCGCCGCCCGTACGATAGCGCGGCAGCCGCAACGTGATGTGCGCGTTGCTCAGAATCAGCACGCCTTTTTCCCGACGCAACTGCAGGTCCGACGCCACCTTCCTCCGGCCTGGCCGCACGGTAAACGACGCCGAACCACCCGGCTCGACCGTGACCACCGTCCACTGCTTGCCGGTCAAGCGCTTGGTCCGCGCATCCCACTGCATGCCGGTGAATTGACTCGCCACCGGCTTGCCGTCGGCGCCCGCCAGCCAGACCTCGCGCCGGTCGCTGGTCGTGTCCACGTTGAAATGGATGAGTTCATCGCTCCAGCGATGCCCGAGTTGATCGCTGACGGTGTAACGGGCCGGCGAAGGAATCAGGGTCACCCATTAAAGGTTCCGATCAAGACAAAAAGCTCCGCCCTAGCCTGGATATTTCACAAGTTCTCGTGCGCTCAGACCGTGCGCTCTCATTCACACCCCACTTCAGTGGGGTGATTTGCGTCGCGAGGCGGGATCGAACCGCTTCAGCGGTTTTCCTCACCGTGCCGAAACCGCTGAAGCGGTTCGCGGTGTCGTGTAGCGGCTGACCACCCCACGGAAGTGGGGTGTGAATGAGAATTCGGAGACAAC
>CAZOTB010000295.1:0-4057 GCA_964582645.1 uncultured Verrucomicrobiota bacterium
ATCAGGCTCGGCGTGCCTCGCCGACTCCGATGAACCGTCGCATGTCGTCAAGGCGATGAGACCGGAGTCAACGGCCCCCCGGCAGATGATCCGGTTTTCGCTGGATGCCGGGAACACACAGGCGGAGGTCAAGGCGGCATTGGCCGCAGTAAGGCGTGCGACGGCGATGTTGAAGGTTTAGCCGGGGCCGTCTTTCAGTTCGTCCACCGCAATTCCCGGTAATCCCCGGGCTTCAACTCATTCACCGCGGCGGCCACTTCGGCCAGATGATTGCGGATTTCCAGCGAGTTGGTGGTGGGCGGGACGAGAATGGCCAGCCGTCGCCCTTGCAGGTTCTGCTGATACCGAAGATTCTGGTCGGTGGTGATCAAGGCGTCGAATTGCGCCTCCGCCATGTCCAGCAACCGACCGTTCTCGAGGTTGGACCATCCCATTTCGTACGCGGTGGCAACCTCGTGTGGAGCGAGACTGCGGCGCAGGGGCTCAGGCGTGCCTTGATCGAAGAGAATCCTCATGCGGACAGGCTCAGGCCGCCGATTCGGCCAGCGACGACTCGGCACACTTGAGAACGGCGAGCGCCTGCTCGCGGGT
Source organism: uncultured Verrucomicrobiota bacterium (assembly GCA_964582645.1). Classification (GTDB taxonomy): domain Bacteria; phylum Verrucomicrobiota; class Verrucomicrobiia; order Palsa-1439; family CAZOTB01; genus CAZOTB01. The sequence continues at coordinate 592 of CAZOTB010000295.1, forward strand.
CACGCCGGGAAACCATTCCAGGAACTGCTCCACGGTCGCACCGCCCTCGAGATTCTCGAACAACGCCCGCACCGGCACGCGCGTGCCCTTGAACACCCACGCGCCACTCACCTTGCCCGGCACCCGCTCCACGGCGGGGCATTGATTCCAATCCATCATGCGGCACACAATAACCGCACCCACGGTGGGCGGCAAGCTGGAAGCTGACTCCGCACGCCGCAAACGAACGCGACAAACCAGACAACGTTTGTTACGTTATCCCCCGACAAGCTATGAAATACGCACTCTACACGCGAATGGCGTTGAGTGTTGACCTGCCCGAACACGGACTGCGCCGTGGCGACGTGGCCACGCTTGTCGAACACCATCCTGGCCGCCCCGGCCAAGAGGACGGCTACAGCGCCGAACTGTTCAACGCGCTGGGCGACACCATCGCCGTCATCACCGTTGCCGAATCCGTCCTCGAGCCGCTCCGCGAAGACGAAGTCTGCTGCGTCCGCACGATCTCGTAGTTCCACTGGCTGTCATTCCGAGCTTGTCGAGGAATCTCAGTCTGTTGGGTCTGTCTGGCCGCTGACTTTATTTCTGCTACTTCCCCCCATCCTTCCAAAGCCGAGCGGCGAGAGAGGCCGCGGAGCCGAATCGGATGAGACGCCGCTTTCGTGTGCGGCACACAACGCACGAAGTGCGGGCCGTAGGCCGAAGTAAGCGGGCGCGAACGGACTTGACGCGAAATCGGCGATTTGATCCGGTGCGCACCTGCCGTGAAAAAGAAACGCCTTCCGACGCTGACGCCAATGAAAAAAGCACGCAAGAGAGCTATGAGATTCGTTCTCACTCCGCTGAACGAGGGAGGGGAAATGAACTGCCATGTCAAGGTTCTCAGCACGAAAACCGAAGCCGTTCAAAGAGCCACTGGCATCGCGGCCGCCCTGCAAGCGCAGCTTGAAGGGAAAACGATTACCTGCCGCGTGCGCCGGGAGGGACGGGGCTGGGAAATCACTGAGACGCGCAGCCCCGGCATCATCGTAACGCCGAGCGGTCAAGTGCTTGACAAATTCACAGGCAATCCTGCCACGCTTTAAACTCGCGTGAGGCGAACCATCTATCGGCGCTTGGTTGGCGTGGGCGCAAACTAAAGCGTTACCGTTGCCAAGCTGCACTCGACTGCGTGTTCGTACTGCTTTGCCAGTGAGTCGTAATCGAGAAACCTCACGCGCCCAGCAATGTCTCGGAACGAACTGTATTTGAGCTTTTGGGCATATTCCTTTTGCCGTCTCGAATCGGACACAATCAGCATTCGCGCCGCGAAGTCTTGAAGATCGCTGAATTTCAGGAGGGAGTTTTGGATGTCACCTGAATATTCAACCTCAAAGAAAGTGTGTGGCATTTCTCGCTCGTTGAACCAAATCACGTCAATGGTCGCGCTGCGCTGGACGAAACGCGGGTAGGAAAAAGGCGGCAACTCGTGCAGCGTTCGGAGTACACCGAGCGGCTGACCAAGAAAGAGCCGGTTTTTGTCCTGACTGGGACACCAAGTTCTGTGCGAGCGCAACTTCCCGACCTGCAACAAAAGGCCCTGATAGTACGTGTGGTTGAATTGCGTGACTTGCTTGGAGTCTCTGTTCTTCGCTGTCTCGACCACCGCGCCTTGCGCTTCGTTCGCAGCTTTCATCGAAACCAAGCCGTAGAGTCCGGGTTTGATTTTGTAGATTTCTTTACGCAATTGGACGATGCGGCGGATGGTGGCGAATGGCGTCTTAGTGCCCCATGTGCTGACCGGCGCTTCCTTGTAGAGCTGGCCCAGTGTTGCGATTCCGCCCAGCCTTTCCAGGGTTTGGATTACGGCTTCGTGTTGTTGCATGCGTGCGAGTATCCTCACAGGTGATTAGACCAGTGATGGTTTGAGGCTTCAACTGTTTTTCACACGCAGAATCTCCGTCTCGCAGCGAACGATGTGGGTGGTCTGGAGTTTCACCGACTGCGGCGTGTGTGACCATGCTGATTTCACATCGGCGTCCACGGTCGTGTAAACGACGCTGCCGGTACGAGGCCGCGTTTCCGAGAGAAATACGAATTTCGTCTCGTGAAAGATGCTCTCGGCTGCGATGTCGGGCTTGTCCGTCATCGCGTTGATCGGATCGATCAGATCCTGGAAAAGATCAAGATCATTCTGGCTGAACATCGCCACTTTCAGTCGTACCCGGTAATCACGTAGCCAAACTTCGATGATTTCGCGGTCGGCGCGCTTGCCGGCAAGGTGGAGATACCGGTAATCCAATTCGATGCCGATAAAGAGCCGGTGGGTCCGCGCGCACGCGACGGCGGTCGTGCCGGCGCCCATGAACGGGTCGAGGACCAGGTCGCCTTCGTTGGTGGCGGCGAGCAGGCAGCGTTCGACGAGGGCAACCGGCTTCTGGGTTGGGTGTTTGCCGAAGGTCTTCTCGCCATTGCCCGGTGCCGGTATGCGCCAGACGGTTTTCATCTGTTTGCCGGTGACGGATTTCATAGCGGCGTAGTGGAAGACGTGTTTGCTCTTCTCGGTTTTCGCCGCCCAGATCACCGTCTCGGTTGAGTGCGTGAAATACCGGCAGGAGAGGTTCGGCGGCGGATTGGGGTTTTCCCACGCGATGTCATTGAGAATGTTGAAACCGAGTTGCTGCAGGGCGAAGCCGACGCTGAAGATGACGTGATGGGTGCCGGTCACCCAGATGGTGCCGTTCGGTTTGAGCACGTGCTGGCAACGCTCCAGCCAGGCCCGGTTGAAGTTGTGGTTCTCCTCAGGGCCGCGGGACTTGTCCCAGTCGCCTTTGTCCACCTTGACCATCTTGCCGGCGTGACAGGTAATGCCGCCATTGGAGAGGAAATAGGGCGGGTCGGCGAAAATCATGTCGAAACAGCCGTCGGGATATTTGGCCGCAATCGCGTCGAGGACTTCGAGACAGTCGCCTTGGTAGAGGAAGATACCGTGAGCGTCGTCCCGGTAGGCGCAGTTGAGCGGCGCGAGCGCGTTTTCGCCGAGGGTGATGCCCGCGACGGGGTTGATCGAGCCGATGCGTTCCGGTTGCTCAGGATACCGGAGATGCTCCGAAGGCTTCTTGGTCTCAGTCTTTTTCGCCACGGGGCGGATCGATCAGTTTTTTGGCGGAAATGATCAAGATCAATCGTAATGTAATTGGCGCGCCCGTGTCTTTTGGCAGCCTCGCGTTCCAGCCAGCGACGGCCTTGTTCGGTGACGATCACCATGTCGTCGGCAATCTGCAAATCGCCATCGGCAACCATGACCGCGAGTTGAATGCGCGCGGTCTTTTTCGCTTGTGTCTCCTTTTGACTCGAAGGCCGGTAGGCTTGCACGATCAGTCGAAAGCCCAATTCGGCTTCGGGGGTCAGCCGGCAAGACTCCAAGCCGGTAAGACTTCGTGCGACGAGCGTCATTTCAGCGTTACCGGCGTCGCGTCCGATTGCG
>CAZOTB010000296.1:0-4052 GCA_964582645.1 uncultured Verrucomicrobiota bacterium
CCGGCATGGACGCGTATCTCAATGGCGCGGCCCAAACCATCACCGGCGGCTCCGGTAACGCGTTGAACTTCAGCGCGGAAGCGTTCAGGCTGGGGGAATACTTTGCTCGTGGCACGAGCTTCGACCTCGGCGAGTTCCGCGTGTACAACACTGCTCTGACCGACGCCGAGCGCAACGCCGTCGGCGCGGAGCTTGAGACCAAATGGGGTATTTCAGGCGACTACGAAGTCGTTCCCGAACCGAGCACGGTGTTGTTGCTGGTCGTCGGTGGCGCGATTGCCTACCGCAAGCTGCGAAGCAACTAACTGCGTGAACCTTCAACGTTCAACACTCAACACTCAACGCTCAATGACCGGAGGCAGTCGCCAGTCCGTTGAAAGTTGGACGTTGAACGTTGCGCGTTGGAAGTTCAGACGTTCCGGCGCCTTCACGCTCATCGAGCTTTTGGTGGTCATCGCCATCATCGCCATCCTCGCGGCGATGCTGTTGCCCGCACTTTCGAAAGCCAGGGAATCCGGAAAGCGAGCCGCTTGCGTGAACAACCTGCATCAGATCGGTATCGGGTTCGCGATGTTCGCCGACGACAACAACGGCCAGATGCCGTGGGCCGGCGCCAGCGGTCCGGCCGCGGGCCACACGATTTGGGATCACACACAGGGTGTCTCTTACCTGGGTCACTTGATGGAAGGCAGGTACCTGCCTGAACCGAGCCGTGACAACCACGTGATTTACTGTCCGGCGTATCAACGCCGGACCTCCTTCGATGGCAGCCCGTGGAGTTTCGCGTACCAGGACCCGCCCGGTGCCACGGGCGGCAGCAGCCGGGGCTGGCTGGATGGCAGCGGCGCGCTTTGCTGGAAACAGGGCGGTCGCATCGTGGATGCCGGCTATGACTACCGCGACTCGATGAACCCATCGCCTTCCCAAGGCATCAAGCTCTCCCGGGTAAATAACGCCGCGGTGCTCAGTGATTTGGTCTGCTTCGGACTCACCGCGCGGACGCATCGGGGATTTTACAACGTCCTCTTGGGCGACGGCAGCGTCCAAACATTGGTGGACACGAAGAACGGCTTGAACGTCTCCTACTTCGGCGGCAGCGGCTCACCGCTGGCGGGCTGGCCGCACGACGACTCGCAGTTCTTCCCCCAGATCGATACGCGGCTCGGCCTCAGCGGCATCCAGTAACCACGACGCGCGCGTTTGTGGTAGTCTCTGCTTGATGGACGCCTTGACCTATCACGTCGCACCGACCGGCCATGACGCCAATCCCGGCACGGCCGACGCCCCGTTCGCCACGCTCGACCGCGCCCGCGACGCGATCCGGGCATTGCGCGACAGGGAGAATCGCCTGCCGGGGCCGGTCACCGTCCGACTGCGCGGCGGCACGTATTTTCTCGCCGAGACGTTCCGTCTCAACCCGCGCGATACCGGCTCCGCCGACACGCCCATCACTTACGAAGCCGCGCCGGGCGAACGCCCGGTCCTCTCCGGTGGCGCGCGCGTGACGGGTTGGGGCCGGTCGCCCGGCCCCGTCGCGGGCGTCTGGCAGGCGCGCCTCGACTCGTACCGGCCCGAGGACAAGTTCCGGCAGTTGTTCGTCAACGGCGAGCCGATGACCCGCGCGCGCTGGCCCAAACCGCAACCGCCCACCGCCGCCGATCCGGACCGGCATCGGTTCACCGGCTGGGCGATGTGCGCGGGGTATGTGGACCAGGGAATCCCCGGCCAGCGCTGGGATCAGTTCTACTACAAGGCCGCCGATTTCCCGCGCGCGGCGCAGTGGTCGAAACCCGAACAACTGGAGGTGTACAGCTACGCCTGCCACGCGTTCACCCAGATCACGCCCGTCCGTTCGCTCGACGTGGCGCGGCGGCGGATCACGTTGCGGTGGAGCATCCAGACGGACAACCTGCCGCGCCCGACGCATGAAACGCGGTTTTTCATCGAGAACATCCGCGAGGAACTGACCGAACCGGGCGAGTGGTGCTTTGACGCGGACGAGAAGACGCTCTACCTGAAACTGCCGGCCGCGCTCGGCGACACATCGCCGGACGACGTGGACGTCATCGTGCCGCGGCTGCGCACGCTGGTGGAATTGCAGTCCGTGGCGCATCTCACCTTCCGCGGCCTCACGTTCGCCCACACGCGGGATGGCGATGATCATCTCCGCGACAAGGTCGTCGGCTACGGCGCGCAACAGGTTCATCAGGCGTTCGAGTATTGCGGCGAAGGCATTTTGTTGCAGGACTGTGAACACTGCGCCGTCATCGGCAACACGTTCGACACGCTCGGCGGCAACGGCATCGTCCTGCACCGGCGCAACCGCCATCATCGCATCGCCCGCAACCTCATCCGCCGCGCCGGCGCGTATGGCTTCGTCGCGATGGGCCGCCGCGATGACGATTATCCAGCCCTGATTGATTTTACCGACAACGAGATTGATCAGCCCGGGTACCGGCATCAATACACCACGGCGATCTTTACCGGCCTCTCCGACAGCCTGAACCTCGCGCACAATTACCTCCACGATTGCCCCCAATACGCCGTCAACCTCGGCAACAACGGGTTCGGCCGCAATTATCTTCAATACAACGAAATCCGCCGCACCAACCTCGAGAAACTCGATTGCGGCGCGATCTCGTGCTGGATGGATGTCGCCGCCGACGGCGAGAGTTATTTCCCGCCCACGACGGTTGACCCGCACGCGGAACGGTCCGGCCACGTGATCCGGTACAACCTCATCGCCGACACCGCAGGCTGTTTCATTGATCCCGAAACCGACGAGTTGCTCCGCGACAACGCGCATCGGAAAACCATGCAAAACATGTCCAGCGCGATCTACACCGACGACATGTCGTCCAACTGCGTCATCACCCACAACCTCATCGTCCGCGCAGGCCGGGGGTTGACGTTGCACACCACGAAGCACCAACTCGTCGAAAACAACCTGATCGTGGATTGTCTCTGGGGCTTGTGCCTTGTCCATGTCGCCCCGATGCGCGGCACGCGGATGCGCCATGCCTTTGTGGATTTCATGGTCGGCAACCGCTTCGTCCACAACATCGTCGCCACCACCCAGCCGACCATCGCACTCGACGCGCTGCGCTTCGATCTCTGGGTGCCGGGCGCGGAGAAATGGGACATTTTCCAAACCTGCGACGAAAATCTCTACCACAGCGCCGCGCCAGGCTGGCAATGGCGCGCCGAGGATTTCAGCCGCACCATCACCGGCCAGACGCACTTCTCACTGGCCGACTGGCGGGCGAAAGGCAAAGACCGCCACAGCCTCGTCGCCGATCCCAAACTGGTCGCGCGCCCCGACCTCGGTCCGGACCGCTACGAACTCGCTCCCGACTCGCCGGCATGGGCGCTCGGCTGGACCGCCATTCCCATCCACCGCATCGGCATCCGACCTTTATGACCAACCCCATTCACCGCAGTGGCCTCGAATATCGCGACCGGGTCGTGCTCATCACCGGCGGCGCGCGCGGCATCGGCGCGGGCTGTGTCCGCGTGTTTGCCGACGCCGGCGCGAAGGTGATGATTGCCGACCGCGACCTGACCGGCGCCCCCACCGGCATCGCCGCCGTCGCGTGCGACGTTTCGCGGCCGGATCAAATCCGCGCGGCTATTGACCAGACCGTCGCGCAGTTTGGCCGGCTCGATTGCCTCTTGAACAATGCCGGCATCCACACCCCGCCGCGCCCGATTGACGACGTGCCCCTGGCCGATGTCGAACGCGAGTGGCAGACCAATTTCCGCAGCGTGTTCGTCGCCTCGCAACACGCCCTGCCCCACCTGCGGAAGACCAGGGGCAGCATCATCAACATCGGCAGTCTCGTCGCGCAGATCGGCGAGCTTGGTTCGACCTCCTACGCCGCCAGCAAAGGCGCGATCAGCTCGTTCACCAAAGCGCTCGCGCTCGAAGAAACCCGGCACGGCGTGCGCGTCAACTGCGTCCTGCCCGGCAACATCCACAGCGACAGCCGCGCCCGCGCCGCCGCCCGGCAGCCCGACCCCGCCGCGTTCGAGCGCGAGTTGGATTCGCACCA
>CAZOTB010000297.1:0-4011 GCA_964582645.1 uncultured Verrucomicrobiota bacterium
ATTGTAGCCTTGCTCCTGACACTGCTCTTCGTTTGGGTCATCCCCTGGCTGACCATCTGGGTTGCCTTCGGCGCCTCCAACCAGTTGATGGCTGGCCTGGCCTTGCTGCTCATCTCGGTCATCGTGGCGGTGGTCGAACGCGACGCGCCGTTGTGGCAGGAGAAACTGCGTCCGATCTACGAGGAGTTGCTCGGTCCCAAAGTCAGCGACCCGCTCGCGCCGACCCGGCTCGAAGTGATTGACCGCGCCACGGACGAAGCGCTCACCCGGCTCGCCGAACAGGGTTTGATCACGCGGACGACGCGTGCCACGCGGCAATTGCATCCGCCCGTGAAGAAGCCCGGCGACCCCGGCTCGCTTCCCGATCCCGAGCAGGTGAGACTCGTTGCCCATCGCGCCCAGGTCGAGCGAAAGATCAAGATGGCCCGGTTGCTCGGAAAAGAAGGGCTTGAGGAGGAAGCGCGCGGCGCCGTGCTCGACGCGGTGGCATGGCTGGGCCGGGCGTTGGCGACGCGCTACCGACTGCCCGAGCCAGGCGACTGGAAGGAAGCGCTCCGCCCGCCGCTGAACCTGGCGTGGGGTGATACGTTGCCGAAGGTGCGGGAGTTCGTTGCAAACGAGTCGGCGTCGGGGGTCGCATTGACGGAGCCGCTGCAAGGATTGCTGGATTCGATCAGTTGAACAATCGCGCTGCGCGCCGACCTTGCGTATCGGTTCCTGCTCCCATATCAACAACAGCAACGATGCTGAAACGCAACGACATCGCGCATGCCCTCGCCACCGCCGGCGTCCAAGACGGCAACCACCTGTTCGTCCATAGCAGCCTGCGGAGCCTCGGGCCGGTGGATGGAGGCGCGGACGCGGTCATTGACGCGTTGCTGGACACTGTCGGCAACGACGGCACGCTGGCGATGCCGGCATTCAACTACACGCGTCCGACTCCCACGCCCCACTTTGATTGGAAGACCACGCCCGGCAAGACCGGCATTCTGACCGAACTCTTTCGCAACCGACCCGGGACAGTTCGCAGCAACCATCCCAGCCATTCTGTTTCGGCAAGTGGAGCTCGGGCTGCCGAGTTCACCGCCGACCACCGGAAGACCGACGTGTTTGGCGTCGGCTCGCCCGTGGATCGCATCGCGCAGGCGGGCGGATGGGTGTTGCTGCTGGGAGTGACGCATCTCGCCAATTCGACCATCCACGTCGGCGAATCGCACGCCGGGGTGAAAAAGTTTTGGTGGGACGACTGCGAGCCGCCGTTGGTGAAGATGCGGATGGAGGACGGCACGATCGGCGAGCACCAGCTCGATCCGTCGTCGAGTTGCTCGATGGCGTTCAACGCCGTGGAGTTCCCGTTGCGCACACGGGGTGCGATTCGGGATCTGCGCATCGGAAGCGCGCTGTGTTTCCTGATGCGCGGGCGCGACGTGATCACGACGGTTGTCGAGATGGTGCGCGAGCGGCCGGACATTCTGCTCTGCAGTCGCGCTGCCTGCCGGCCATGCCGACTGGGACGGGAGCATCTGGTGAAAGCGGGGAGAATCTGATGACTGAGTTGAACGACGCTGACAGACAACAGCTCGTGGATGAGTTGCGCGAGTTCGTGCGCATCCCGAGCCGCAGCTCCGCCACGGGCGGGGAGGAAGGCGCGCTGCAAACGTTGATCGCTCAGCGAATGCGGGAGGCAGGCGCACGGGTGCGAAGCTTCGAGCCGGGCGACATACCGGCGTTCCGAACGCATCCGCTCTGTCACGGCCCGAACCGTCAGTACCTGAGTCGTCCCACTGTGATCGGCGAGATCGGCCCGGCGGACGCACAGGGTCTGCTTGTGCTCGCCCACAGCGACACGGTGCAGTTGTTCGAGCCGAAAGCGTGGACGGTGGACCCATTCGCGGCCACGATGAAAGACGGCGCGATCTACGGACTGGGCGTGTCGGACGACAAGTGGGGTTTGGCGACGGTGTTGTTGCTGCTGCGGAAGTTCGCCCGGAGCACGGGGCTGCGGAAGCGGCTGGTATTCGCGACGACGATGGACGAGGAGAACGGCGTCGGCAACGGCCTGCTCCTGCTGATGCTGGCGGGGGTGCGCGCGGAGGCGGCGTTGTACCTCGACGGCTACCAGATGAAGACTTTCATTGGCTGCATGGGCGGCTCGACGTACTATTTGCGGCCGAAGTCGCCACTGCCAGAACCGGAACTCGCGAACGACCTGGACGCACTCCAGGTTGCATGCGAAAACCTGAGCCGCGAGCGGGAGCGCCTGTTTGTAAATCCCCTGTACCGGGAGAACTCGATGCGGAAGTGTTCCGTGGGCGCCGCCCGGCGGGAGGATGAACGTGGGGCCTATTTGATCGTGATGTTTTACACGTTGCCGGGCGAGGAACGCCCGGTAATCAGCGAGACTCTGGACCGGATGATCGGTCGGGCACTGGGCAACAGTCTCGCGCGGTATGAGATCGCGTGTCGCGAACCGTGGTTCGAGCCGGCGCTGCTGCCGGCAGACACGCCGTTGATCGGACACGTCGGCGAAGCCGTGCGCACCGTGACAGGACGCGAGCCGCAGATCGTCACGATCAGCAAGCAGGACAGTTTCGTGCTGACCAACCATGCGCGCATTCCGACGGTGAGTTTTGGTTGCCGGGAGCGGATCAGCGGGCGCGGTTCCTTTCACAGTCCTGACGAATACCTCCTGGTGGACGAGTTGTGGACCGGCGCGCGGGTCGCGCACCGAGCGGTCTGCAACTGGCTGCGAGCCGGTTCGTAGTAGAGCGCTTCAGCGCGGGCTGGTATCCGGGAGACAGTTTCAAGTTCGCGCTGAAGCGCTCAACTACGAACGACGAACGCGCGCCTTGACTTGGCGTGCGGCTGGGGATTCACTCGCTCGAAACACGAACGGAGGATTCCAGTGCAAACATGGCTGTTGTTTTCAGGATGCATTGTCGCATGGGGCGTCGCGGTTTTCCTGATGAAAGTCGCGGGGTCGTCGGTGGGGCCGTACACCGCGGTTGTGTTCAGCCTGCCCGGCTACATCCTGGCGGCGGCGTTCGTGATGACGAAGGCGGATTACACCCCCTCGAAATGGCACTGGATACCGCCGGTGGTCGGCGCGCTGTACGTGCTGGGCAACCTGGCATTCTACGAATTGTGCAAGACGGTGGACATCAGCCGCCTCGGCCCGGCAACGTCGCTCTACGTGGCGATTCCGATCATGCTTGGCTGGGTGTTGCTGCGCGAGCCGGTAACGGCGCAGCGTGTAATCGGGATTGTGTTGGCGGGCGCGGCGTTGTATTTCCTGACCACGCCCGAAAAAGCGGTGCATCATTGAAACGTAAGAGAGAAGGCCTGAGATGAATCAACTCAAGATCGGCTTCATTGGATTGGACACGTCGCATGTGAGCGCGTTCGCGAAGCTCCTGCACGACGAGAAAAACCCGCACTACATCCCTGGTGGTCGCGTGACCGTGGCGTTCCCGGGCGGCTCGAAGGATTTTCCCCTCAGCATCAATCGCGTCGAGGGCTTCACGAAAGAACTGCGCGAGCAGCACGGCGTGAAAATCGTGGACAGGTGCGAGGCGGTCGCCGAAGTGGCGGACATGGTGTTCATCGAGTCGGTGGACGGCCGGGTGCATCTCGAACACTTCAAGCGCATCGTCCGCTACAAGAAACCGACGTTCATTGACAAGCCGTTCACGGTCAACCTCGCCGAGGCGCGCGAGATCCTGCGGCTGGCGTCTGAGTCCGGTGTGCCGGTGATGAGTTGCTCGTCGTTGCGGTACGCGGAGGCATTGGCGAAAGCGTTGGCCGGTGGACGCAAAGACGTGATTGGCTTCGACGTGTTCGGTCCGATGGGTGAAGAACCGACCCAACCCGGCCTGTTTTGGTACGGTTGCCACAGCGTCGAGATGCTGGTGGCGGCGCTCGGCGCGGGATGCGTCGAGGTGCGTGGCTATCGCAACGACCGGTGCGACATTCTTACCGCGATTTGGGCCGATGGCCGGGTCGGGACGTTCC
>CAZOTB010000298.1:0-841 GCA_964582645.1 uncultured Verrucomicrobiota bacterium
GTCCAGCCGGGCGAAGATGGACGAATCGCCGTGGCGGACATCGAGCGCGCCATCGCCGAGAAACCGAAGCCGATGAGCAAGATGCGGCAGGTGATCGCGCAGCGATTGACGCAGAGCGTGGTCACGGCGCCGCATTTCTACGTCACGGTCGAAGTGGACATGACCGAGTTGATCGCCTTCCGCGCGCGACTCAAAGAGCAGGGCGCTCCGTACACGGTCACCGATTTCATCTCTCAGGCGGTCGTGTTGACTCTGAAAGAGTTCCCGGACGTGAACAGCAGCACCGACGGCAAAGCCATCCGCTGGCACAGCCGGGTGCATCTCGGGCTTGCGGTCTCGTTGGAGCAAGGCCTCGTCGTGCCGGTGATCCGCAACGCCGACGAACTGACACTGGCCGAGTTGAACCAGCAGGCGAAGGAGTTGGCGGAGAAAGCGCGAACCGGCAAACTCACGCCACCGGAAATGACCGGCAGCACGTTCACAATCTCGAACATGGGGATGCTTGATGTCGAGAATTTCACCGCGATCATCAATCCTGGCGAGTCCGCGATCTTGGCCGTCTCCAGCGCGTTGCCGAAGGCAGTCGTGCGCGACGGGAAGGTCGTGGTGCGTTCGATCATGAAGATGACGCTTTCCTCCGACCACCGCATCGTGGACGGCGCGATGGCTGCGCGGTTTGCGAACGCGGTCAAACAGAAGCTGCAGGACATCGAGTTGTGGAGGAGGCTGACGTGAGGATTTTAGAAGGGTGTCCAAATGCGGCAAGACTTAATGTGGGAGGCGCCTACCACAAATTGGGCAGAAGGGGGGGGCGGGGGGGGAAAAAACAAGCAGGGGGGGG
>CAZOTB010000298.1:851-3994 GCA_964582645.1 uncultured Verrucomicrobiota bacterium
GGCGTTAAGCGGCCTCAACCCGGTCGGCGCGCGGAGGCGCCTCCCACATTGGCGCAAGCGCGTCGCGACCGTCATCTATTACACACGCTGATCGTCACCGATGCCGCAACCATCAAAGAAAACCTTCGTCGGCTTCGGATTCGGTGCGATCCAAGGCGGGCTTTTTCTCTACGAAGCCTACCGCTCGGGCAACTTCAGCCGACTCGTCGTCGCGGAGGTGTTGCAGGAAGTCGTGGACGCCGTCCGGCGCTCGGGCGGCCGGTATCATCTGAATGTCGCCACCGCGCACGGAATCGAGCGACACGAAATTCGCGGCGTCGAGATTTACAACCCGCTCGTGGACAAGGATCGTGCGGCGTTCACCGCGGCCCTCGCCGATGCCTCGGAAATCGCCACGGCGCTGCCGAGCGTTGAATTCTTCGATCGCGGCGAGGCTTCGGTCGCGGCGCTGCTGGCCGGTGTGCTCGCAAAGAGTTCCAGCCCGAAGATCATCTACACGGCGGAGAACAACAATCACGCGGCGGAGATTTTGCAGAAGCTGTGCGAGAAACGGTTGGGTCACTCCGTTCCATCCAACGTGCAGTTCCTCAACACCGTCATCGGCAAGATGAGCGGCGTGGTCACCGACGCGGAACAGATCAAGTCCGACCGTCTCGACTGTGTCGTGGAAGGCTTGCCGCGTGCGCTGCTCGTCGAGGAATTCAATCGCATTCTGATCACGCAAATCCGTCTGCCCGGTTTCAAGCGCGGCATCGGGGTCTTCGCCGAGAAACCCGATCTGCTGCCCTTCGAGGAGGCGAAACTCTACGGACACAATGCAACCCACGCGTTGATGGGCTACCTCGCGCAACGCAAGGGTTACCGGTTCATGTCCGAGGTGGCGAATGACCCCGCGCTCATGGCGTTAAACCGCGAGGCGTTCCTCACCGAATCGGGTGGGGCGATGATCGCGCGACACAAGGGGCTCGACCCGTTGTTCACGCCGGAAGGGTATCAGGCTTACGTGGATGACCTTCTGGTTCGGATGACCAATCCGTATCTTCGCGATCAGGTCGAACGAATCATCCGCGATCCGCAACGCAAGCTCGGCTGGGATGACCGGCTGGTCGGGACGATGCGGCTGGAGCTCGCTGCCGGCATCAAACCCAAGCGATATGCGCTCGGCGCCGCTGCGGCGTTGGAGATGATGGGGTTGAAAAATGACATCGAGCAGGAGCTGCGAAAGCTCTGGCCAGGCGCACCATCGGCAGAGCAAGCGCGGATTGTTGCGCTGATCAAAGACGCTTACAAGAAACTTGTTTCGTAGGGGCTACCACGTGTTGTCCAGCACGCAAAGAAACAGAATCACCCGCTGGCGCGACGGCTCTGACGTCGTGCCACCGGATCGGCGGGGCTCTGACCCGCGAAACGGTGTGGCAGGCGGTCTGAGCCCATGGAATCGCAGGCACGACGTCAGAGCCGTCGCGCCAGCGTATTGGTTTGTGAGGTCATAGCATGGAAACATTTGATGTCGTCGTCATCGGCGCCGGCCCGGGCGGATACCCGGCCGCCATCCGCACGGCGCAACTCGGGGCTTCGGTGGCCATCGTCGAGCGCGAACAACTCGGTGGGACGTGCCTCAACTGGGGTTGCATCCCGACCAAGGCGCTCATCGCCGCCAGCGATCTCTACGCGAAAATCCAGCACGCCAGCGCTCTCGGCATCAGCGTGAAAGGCGCGGCGGTGGATTACGCGGCGATGATTGGTCACAAGAACAAACTGGTTGAACAAATGCGAGGCGGCGTGAAGCAACTTCTGGCCGGCAACGGCGTGCAACAATTCACCGGCACCGCCTCATTCGTGGATCGCAACACTCTGGACGTCGGCGGCACACGCATCGGCGCGAAGAAGATCATCATCGCCACCGGCTCGACCTCGGCAATGCCGGGTTTTCTGCCCAAACATCCGCGCGTGGTCGAAAGCCGGGCGTTCCTCGAACTCGACAAGCTGCCCGGCTCGATGCTGGTGTTGGGAGGCGGGTATATCGGCTGCGAACTGGCCTGCCTGGCGGCGCAGTGCGGAGTGAAAGTCACGATCGTCGAGTTGCTGGAGGACATTCTGTTGTTGCTCGACCCTGACGTGCGGCGCGAGGTCCGCCATCACATGGAGCAGAAGTTCGGGATTCGCATTTTGACGGGCAAACCATTTGAAGACATTGCCGCCGCCGACAAAGCCGTGCGCGGTCGCTTCGGCGACGAGAAACTCGAAGCAGAGGTGATGTTGGTTTCGGTTGGGCGCAAGCCGGTCACGGACGGCTTGAGACTGGAGAATGCTGGACTGAAGGCGAATGCCGGTGGATTCATCGAGGCGGACGAATATGGCCGCACGAACAGTGCGACGGTGTACGCGGTGGGCGATGTCACCGGCAAAACCCAGCTAGCGCATTACGCGACCGCCCAGGCCATCACCGCTGCGAATCATGCCTGCGGGCAACGTCCGCAGAAGCACGACACGTTGGTGCCGGGCGTGATTTTCACGTCACCCGAGGTCGGCCTCGTGGGCATGACCGAAGAGGAAGCCAGGAAAGCAGCTTGCGAAATCAAGACCGGCAAGTTTCGTTTCGGCGGGTTGGGGCGCGCGTTGGCCGTGAACGAGACAACCGGTTTCGTGAAGTGGATCGCCGATGCGCAGACCGATCAATTAATCGGCGCAGCGGCGGTCGGCGCCCACGCGACGGAGTTGATCGCAGAAGCAACGGTGGCAATTCGAGCAGAGATGACCGCGCGCGAGATGGGCCGTACCATTCACGCGCACCCAACATTCAGCGAGGCGTGGATGGAGGCGGCGCACGCGCTTCACGGCGAGGCGATTCATGCGGCGCCCAGGAAAAGGAAGTAACCATTGGGTTGACCTCTTGGATTCTGCGCGGACGGGGTTATTCTTCGCTTTTACGTGTTTAGCAGTGAAGACGCGCGAACCGGCTGTCGTTTGGAGTACAAGCTTCAGCTTGTCTGCGTTGGTGTCCCGAAGCAAGCTGAAGCTTGTACTCCAAACGTGAGCAAACAAGAACCCCGCAGCAAGCTTTGGGATATCGAAGGGATAGATGAAATGTAACTACTCAGGTGGCATCCCGCCGCGGGATGCCTCCTGAGTAGTTACGGAAA
>CAZOTB010000299.1:0-3981 GCA_964582645.1 uncultured Verrucomicrobiota bacterium
GTGAGGGAGACGATTTTCTCCGGTTCTTCGAGGCCGTTTCCCGATGGGCCGCGACCCACCCGGCGGTCCCCATTTGCGGGAACCGCCGAGGGGCTTTTCTGGCCGACCGCCTCGGCGCGAGGCTACGGTCTGACAGCCCCACCGCGGCGCTCCGGTTGCATCCCTGCAGAGCCGTATCCTCCGGGTGGGTCGTCGGCCCATCCAGGCCAGTTATCGGGTCTCGTTTCCGCGGGGCACGGTCACCCAGGGCAAGTGGTGGATCGCCTGCTGAACATGTTCGGTTTGGATCGTGCGCTGAGCGGTTTGCGCCGCTTCGATCAACGACCACTGCGCCAGTTGGTTGAGCGTGCGCGCCACCCCGCCGCTGGCTTGGTGCAGCAGCAGACAGGCGGGCGGCTCGATGGGGCAGTTGGCCACGCCGACCTCCCGCCAGCGGGCGCTCAGATACTGCTCGCTCTGTTCGGGGACGGAATTGGGGTCAGGTCTGGGTGCATCCCAGTTTTCGAGCAGGGGATTTGGTTGAGGTAGAATGCGACAACGAATACAAACCTGACTCCCGTCGTTTCGGATCGCTGTTTGGAACTCAAGTGCCTGTCTCACGCCCTGCCGGATTGGACCGCTCGCTTGCAAGCGGGCCTCGGCCCGTCCGTCCAGAATACGGACCGCACCCTCGGACACCTCGAAGAAACGCTCTCGCGGGAAACCCGCTCCCTCCAGCGACACGTCTTAGAAGAAGCCGCCCAGAAGAAGGCCGATTCGGCCGAACGTCACTGTCCACACTGCGGCAGCCGACTGACCCGCTGCTCGAAATACCAGGTCCGCACCTTCGAGAGCCGCTTCGGCCCGATCACGGTGCGGCGGCTACGCGGGTGGTGTCGCCGCTGCGACAAGTGGCGCTACCCGGCCGACGGGTTGCTCGGCTTGGAGGAAACACAGGCGTTGCGGGAGAAGGGTGAAGAACCAATCCGTTGGCATTGGGCGTACGGCGGCACCTGTTTTCAGTTGAGCCAGCGGGGCGAGACCGCCGGGGGTCGTCCCGTGATCCTGAGTCGGGGCTACGTGACGACGCGGGGCGGGGTGGACGCCTTGCGGGAACAGTTGTGGGCGGAAGCGATGCGGCACGGGTTGGGGCGGGCGCGGGACGTGTTGATCGTGGCCGACGGGGCGGTGTGGATTTGGAATTTGGCGAACGATCGGTTTGCCGGGGCGCGGCAACGGCTGGACCTGGCCCATGCCAGCCAACCCCTGTGGGCGGCGGCGCGGACGTTGCACCCGGAGGATGAGGCGGCGGCGCGGAGGTGGGTGGAGCCGGTGCTGACGAAACTGCGAAGCGAGGACGGGGTGGAAGTGATTGACGACCTGACGGCACTGGTCAAGCGGTTGCGGGGCGCGAAGCGGGGGGCGGTGAAAGCGGAACGGGATTACTTGGCGACGCATCGGGAACGGCTGGACGATGCGGACGGGGCGAAGCGGGGCGAGCCATTGGGGAGCGGGGCGATCGAATCGACCGGACGGCAATACCAATGTCGGTTCAAGCGGCCGGGGCAATTCTGGAGCACGACTGGGGATGAAGCGCTGATCTGTTTGGAGACGTTCTGGCGGAACGATCGCTGGCTTCTTCTCTTCCCTCACGCCGCCCCGGCAGACCCATCCAGAAACTGAGATGCACCCTCACGACTGCCCCATCCGAAATTTGAGTTGCCGATTCTCATTTTGCCTCCTATTGTGCCTGCCGTTTGGCTCATTTGTCCGATGGAGACCACGGAACTCAAGAAACTCGTCGAATCAAATCGGCTGACTGAGCAGCAGGCCTCGAAATTGAAGGACCTCGCCGCGGGTGTGTGCTGCCTCCACAAGAGTTGGGGCTTCGGCAAGGTCCAGGCGCTCGACCTGATCCTGGGCCGCGTCGCGATTGATTTCAAATCCAAGCCCGGCCACTCGATGGAGCTGGGTTACGCCGCCGACAGCCTGCAATTGCTCACCCCCACGCACATCCTGGCGCAGAAAGTCGAGAATGCCGGGCGGCTGCGATCGTTGCCGCCGCTGGAGTTGTGCCGGATCGTCCTGCAGAGCTTCGGCGGACAGGCCACGGCGGATCAATTTCAGCGCGCGCTCTGCGGCGATGTCATTCCCGCGGAAGACTGGAAAAAGTGGTGGGACTCCGCCAAGAAGGCGATGAAGAAGGACCCGCATTTCGGAGTCGCGGCGAAGAAGACCGATCCGTATGTGCTGCGCGACGCGCCGGTGTCCGCGCACCAGGAGTTGGTGGATGCATTTCACATGGCGCGGGGCTTGAAGGACAAACTCGCCGCCGCCGAGCAACTCCTGCAGATGGCGGATGAGGTGGAGGGAATCGAGAAAGTCGTGCCCGATATGGTGCAGGTGCTCACCGAACACATCGGCAAACACCGCGACTACCAACCCGCGCTTGCCATCGAGGCGATCTGGGTCCGTGATGAGCTCGCGAAGATCCAGGGCCTCAATCACGAAGCGCAGGTGCATCAGATTCACGAGATCCTGCCGCAGGTTCGCAACCTCCACGTTGTGCTTGATGAGATCCCGACCCACAAACAGAAGAAGCTGTTGCCGATCATCCGCAACCTCTTTGAAGACTGGCGCGAGCGGATGTTCAAACTGCTGCGAACCGGCTCGGGCAAGTTGTTGAGCGAGGTGGTTGATTTCCTGATCGCGGAAGGCCAGGAGGCAGAACTCAAGAATCTGCTCGAACGGGCGGTGCGCGATCAATCCGCGAGCGGCGACCTGCTGGCGTGGATTTGCCGCAGCCGGAATGTGGACCGCTACCAGAATCTCGTGGGCGACCTGATTCATCCGCGGTTGTTCTCCGCCATCCTCGTGACACTCGACAGATCCCACTTCGACAAGGGACCGCGTCGCAAGAACGAGTTGCGCGAACTGTTGCTCTCCGACACAGAACTTGTCGCTGACCTTCTGCAATTGGCCTCCGTGGACGAGACGCGCGACCTGTCCAAGGTGCTTCTCGCCTCGCCGATGTTCGAGGAACTCGACAAACGGTCGCTCATGTCGCGCGTCATCAAGGTCTGCCCGCCCGTGCAGGAACTGCTGGCTGCGGGGAAGGAAGCGAAGACAGAGCCGCTCATCGTGTCGTGGGAAAGCCTCGAGCGGCGCAAAGCGGAGTACGACGAGCTCGTCACCAAGAAAATCCCCGCCAATACCAAGGACATCGCCATCGCGCGTAGTTACGGCGACCTGCGCGAGAACTTCGAGTTCAAGGCGGCCAAGGAAACCCAGCGCGTCCTGTCGCGGCGACGCGCCGAGATGGAGATGGAGTTGATGCGCGCGCGCGGCACCGATTTCTCAGACGCGCGCACCGATGTCGTCGGCATCGGCACTGTTGTGACCGTGACCGATCTCGGCGACAAGTCTTCGCATCAGTTCCGCATTCTCGGCGCATGGGACGGCGACCCGGACAAGGGAATCATCTCCTACCAAACCAAGCTGGCGCAGGCGTTGTCGGGCAAGAAGGTGGGCGAGGAAGCCACCTTCGAGATGGACGGCCAATCGAAACGCTACCGGGTCGAACAGATCGCCAAGCACAAGACGGCTTGAGCACGCTGATCCTTGTCAAGTCCCCGACCGATGCTATCCCGGTCGGGAGCGACACTGTCCAGACCGGGACGAACGCCCCCGACAGTCGCATGAGTCCTGTCACATCGAGGACGAGCCACATCGCGACGCGGACGAGCCGTGTCTTCCCGCGATGAACGCTATCGGGACCGGGACGGAAGCTATCGAGATGCGGATGACGAAACAACAACCGTAGTAACGCCGCAGCCTCAGCCCGCCACACCCGTCATACCCAAACGCACCCGTGGCCTCGTCAACAAGGCGCACGAGGAAGCCGTAACGAAGACCGAGAAGGTCATTGGTAAGCGGCAACGTAGCTACATCTGGCGGGGCGGGATTGGGTGGGGTAGTTTCCCCGCATGAATCAACGCCCTC
>CAZOTB010000300.1:0-3981 GCA_964582645.1 uncultured Verrucomicrobiota bacterium
GAGCTCGGGAAAGATTGCATCTGGTTACCATAAACAGGACGCTCCGAACGGAGCTCGGGGAAACGACGACAGTTATATCACGCTCCGGGGAGGTCAAAGCATGGAGACAGAAAAGGCAGCACGCCATCAAGATAAGGCATCCCTCAATTCATTACGAACCATGTCTTCGTCGTCACATCCCTCATGAAGCACTTTAGCAACTTGTCCGCTAGAATCTGGCGGGACCGGTCAAAGTCAACCGGCATATCGGCGGCGCGAAGCAGGCCGAGCGGCAACGCCATTAGCAGTGCGAGCAGGGTAGAGAAGCGGTGAACGAATTTCATGTCCGGAAGAGGCGCGGTGGTCAGAGTGCGGTTGGACAGGCGTTACGTAAAGGCTGAGCCTAACGCGAGCCACGCGTCAGCGCGGGGCGGGGTTGGCTCCAGCGAAATGGGTGGCATTATTCTGAAGCCGCTCGTTTCTGTTTCATCATCGTTTCATAGCTGGGGCCAAGATTACGCATCTCAACCTTGTAGCGTAACTCGAAAGAATCGGGTGGAACACTGGTCGATACCACGTCAATCTTCTGATTGTATATGACAGACCAACCGACATATCCCGTAGCGAGACAATCTGGGCGCTGCCACTGGCTCCAATCTCTCGCCTTTGGGCTACCCGGCAGGGATAGACGAAACACCTGCGCCAGTCCGGGCGGGTTCCCAACTATCAAGGTGCGGCGATTTTCTGGTTCTGAAGTAAGCACAAAGTCGTCTGGCCGAAATAACAGAAGACCTCCTTCTTCTTTCTGGTGCGTTTGATTGTAGCCCCAAAGATAATGTGCACTTTCTCCGCTCCAGGTAACTAGACTTACTCGTGTAGTCTTGGGGTCTGGGCTAACCGCCTTCACTACCCGAAGCTCACAGGTAAGCATAGGACATATAACTTCATCGTGTTTGCGGCAACCGATGTTCAAAACGGCGACCAGCAACAGCAGACCAAAGAAGATATACGCTTTCACCCAACGATAGAGGTCCGCGGCGCCGCGCTCGCGCGGCGTTCGCTGCACTGGATTGATAGAAGATTTCCCGCTCATGTCCCGGTTCTCTTGTAGGTCGTTGTGACGCCTGTCTTGCCGCCGACAGCGATGACGGGATCAGGCGACAAGGTGAGGCGATTGCCACTGACTGAAACCGAGGATATGCCCTTGTTGTCGCCAGCAGTGTACTCCAGTGACTGCTCTTTCATCGTCCACTTGCCCGAACCCTCCATCTCGCCTCGGTAGGTCCAACTCCCATCTTCACGGAACTCAATCCGAAATGTCTTGATGTTGATGCTTGCAGGATCCCCCTCTCCTGCGCGTGTGAGATCCCAAGCGCCGAGCAAACCCTTGGACTGGGTGCTGCTACGGCCCGCCTCGCCGCCGCCGAGTAGAAGCACCAAGCCACATGCGAGGAATATTCGATGCACTTTGCTTTCCTTTTCTATCGTCAAAGGTCAGCGACGCGGCGTTAGCCGCGTTCGCTGCACCGAATTGATGGGCCTTCTCAAATTATCTGCCAGCCTTTGTCTCTGGCCTTCTGCAACAATGCCCGGTACTCAAGCTCGGTCAGAAACTGGGTGTACTGCCCCCAGACGATGCGCTTCCCCTTTCCGTCATACGTCCAGTAACCCGTCCGGTAGGCATGCGTGCTGCCATCCCAGCTCAAGCCGTCCGTGAACCGTATCTTCTGAATGACGTGCTTGTAGTCACCGACCATGTGGAAGACCTCGTCCTCAATCTTTCCCATCACCGTCCGTCCGACGCCTCCCTTGATCTTGTGCGTAAGAAACTTCCCAACTCCGGTCATCGCCTGCAATCGGGCTGCTTGCTGCTCTGTCATCTGCTCCTCCTGAATCAGTTCTTTCCCGGTTCGGCCTTTTCGTCGCTCTCCCATCCCGCGGACTTGGCGAACTTCTTGAACTGCCGGGCAACGAAAAGCGGATCGTCTGAAATTTCGTCATGCAGGTACTGAGCAATGAAATCGCTAATTGTCGTGTCCAGGTCTTTCGTAGCGTCGCCATCGTAAAAGGAGTCATCAATCTCGCGGCCCAAGCTCGCCTCAAGGCTGTAAAGGCAAAGCTCGTACTCCAAAGTACCGAAAACACTGGGGTCTTGGAATAGCTCCCCGATTTTGGAAGTGCGCTTGAGCCGAATCTTTCCGTCGCTCACCAACTGGACAATCTTCAAGAATAGCCGAACCGGGTCTTTCATAGTTTCGCCCATCGACCCAGCTCAGCCGCGGCGGGGCACCGGTGAGCTTGAAGTCCCAGAAACGAATCATGCCCCGCCGTCGGCTGCAGCGCCTGGTTCGGCGTGCCTTGCCTTGCGGGTCGCCGGCCTTGCGGCCCGCCGCCTTACGCTTCTTGGTCTGGGCTGCCTTGGCACCGGCCGCCCGGCGCTTGCGAGTCGCGGCAGCCTTGATGGCGGCGACCCGCCGGGCCGAGCACTCCCGATACCCTCCGGCCCCATCGAACTCGTAGGCCCAAGCCGCCCCGTCGCCCTCCCGGCTCCAGAACGACATCCAGCCCTGCGATCACCACCCGGCCAGGTCGCCGATGAATTCCTCGTGCGACTTCCACTTGCCGACCGCCGCATCGTCCCAAGTCAGCATGCCGCAGACCCCCAGCTTCAGCGACCCGACCATCCAATGATGCCGGCCCTCGCCTCGCTTGTGGGCTGCGATTGCCTCCGCGACCGCGGTGAGCTTGTCGGGCCGGACCCGCACATCGTACAGGTCAATGCTCGTTTCGTAGCCCACCTGTGCGTCCTCCGCCGCCGAACATCTCACTTTGCCGCATTCCGTCTATCACAATAGGGTTGCATTCTGCTTAGCGTCCTTATATTGCTATTCGGTTCACACGCCAGGCAGATTATGAATTCCGTCGATTTAATCAAGGCTGAAAAGGTCAGGAAGTTTTGGGACGCCTATCGCGCTTGCGTCGAGGCGCATCACATTCCCCCTCAGCGGTCGGGCTTCTATGTTCGCTGGGTGCAAGAGTTTGTGGACTTTCAACCCGAGATCGAGCTGCGCGACCGGTCCGCCGCCGACATCGAACGATTCCTGAAATTCCTCGGCGAACAGGCCGGCGTGGCGGATTGGCAGGTCAAACAGGCCGCATACGCGTTGCGGCTACTTTACGAGCAGTTTCTACCGTCATACCATCCCGATGCCTCCGGTGGCGCAACGGTAACCGCCGGGCCGCTGGCGTTTCGCGACCGCGTCCTGCCGTCGGGGTCAGTCATCGGGGTCAGTCCTTGACAATTGACAGAATGGTTGCAGCAAACGCCCCGACGTGACGTTGACCAACGAAGGCGCGCGTGGGCAGCCATTGGGTCAGGTCTCCATTTTCAATAATTTAGCCTCCGCCTGCCAGAAGCCAGACCCCAAGAATCAAGAACAATCTTGAATATCTAGACCTGACCCCAATTCCGTCTTTTCCCTCCAGCCGTCACGCCGGAGCGTGTGCGTGACCAGCCGGTCGCGCGCCTTGTTCGCGGCGAGCTTCTTGCGCCAGAAATCGGCATGGTTGCGCGGCTTTGTCGCGTGCTTTGGGCAGCCGTGCCAGAAGCAGCCATCCACAAAGATCGCCACGCGAAGTTGGGGGAAAATGAAGTCCGGTTTGCCGGTGACTTTTTGATTCCGCCGCCAACCCGTGATTCCGAGCCGGCGGAACAATTTTGCCAGCGCCAGCTCGGTATCCTTGTTCCCGCGGCTGCGAATCCGCGCCATGACTTGCGACCACTGCACAGCGCTCTCACAAAACGTTGAATAGGCCACCGCCGCATCTTATCATCGCGTTCCGTGAATCTGACGGCGCAACGCTTGGAGCGATTGCAGCGCAGCCTTGAACTGGCCCTGAACCAGGAATGGCCGCAACTGGACAAAGCGCAGCGCCGACTGGCCAAACTGCCCACCACCCGCATCCAGCCGGCAAGTGCCAGCTCGCCAACGCCGTTGATCG
>CAZOTB010000301.1:0-3913 GCA_964582645.1 uncultured Verrucomicrobiota bacterium
CCCGGTTAAATGGGTTGTCCATTGACTGGTTGCCGCTGACCGGCTCCCCGCCGCCCGAGGCGAGTCGGAGGCCGAGCTTCGCCCAGTCCACGTACTTGAAGTCCACACCGAGCCTCGAGCAGTAGCGAAAGCGAGTTCGATCGTTCTTGTTGGACTGGTCGGCGTTGTCGAAGCACTCGTAGCGGAGCCGCCCATCGCCGTACCACTTCATCTCGTCAATCCAGTTCGCGACCCTGGTCTTGTCCTGCCTCTCGATCTGCGCGGCCATTTCCTTCTCCCAGTCCGTGCGGACCTGGATCTCTTCTTCCTTGGTAATCACGCCCTTCTTAACGAGCATATCCAGCAGGGCGTTGCCTTTCGATTCCGCCTTGGCATCCGCCACGAAAGCCGATGAACCACCCCACCTCATCAAGCCAGCCAGTCCACCCGTAATCCATGTTCGCACGACCTTTTCCTTTCGGGTTTGAACGTCGTCGCTGGCTGCCTATCAGGAAGAATGCCAAGCGGCATGTGTCACCGAGATTAGCGGGATTCATTTGGAAAGTGAAGGCCTGGCTCTGCATGAAAGCGAGCACACCGCTGACAGGTTGTCCGTGCGGCCAGCTCAAAAGACGCCAGACTGTCAGGTGCGTGGTGAGGTTCTTCAATCTAACGCAAATTCAGCAGGCGAGGACACCAGCGGAATCGTGCGTTCATTCATTGCCTGCCTCCCTTTCTGGCTCGCTGGTCTGCACACGGCACATGCCTCTTCTCTGCTACGGCCTTTCGGATGCGCTGCTGGAGGTCGGCGAATTTCCTGCCCTCGGCGCGGTCCTCGTCGTTCTTGGGTTCACGCTCGGGCTGCGTGACGCGCCATGTGAGCTTCCCGCTCAACGGCGGCTCGGGGTACGCGCCGGGATCGTGCAAGACACAGTCGCGAAATACCGTCGGCTCTTCCTGGTAGCAGGCGGCGACCGCCTGCCGTAGAACGTCGGGCGAGCCTTCGTCAACGAGGTTGATGATGCTCACTTGCTTGCGGAATCGCTCGACGTGGCCGGGTGGTAGATTGAACAGGTAGGGCGTGGGCGATGGCGCACCGATGATTCGCCTGCGTTCGTTGATGCCGTTCCTTGCCAGCGACAGCAAGGCAGCACCCACCAGGTGTCCTGGAGATTCCGGGCCGCACACGATCAGGTAACGGATGTTCGGATTGGCGACGATGTTGCAGATGACCTTCTCGATGCCGATGTTCTCCGTCTGCAACGTCCCCGACAACGCCGCGCCGCTCTCCACACCAACGCGGACCAACTGCTCGATCTCCGGCGGCGTTTGCTCCCGGATCCATCGCAGGAGTACCACGACCGCCACGGGCGAGTAATCGTTGCCGCGCAGGTAGCAGCCTTCCTCCGGCGGGTAGTCCGGTGCCGGGTCTCGTTTTTCGATCTTTGGCACGTCGGGACGATGTGCTTATTGAGCGATCAGATGTTTCAGTTCCTCGACCGTCGGCACCTTGCCGGAACAGACGATCTTGCCTTCGACAATGACGGCGGGAGTCAACCGCACACCGAGCTTCGCGTATTCGCGTACGTTGAACACGTGCGAGATCTCAGCGGCGAGGTTCAGAGCCGCGACGGCGTCGCGGACGTTCTTCTCCGTGGTTTGGCATCGCCCGCACCCGGGGCCGGCTACCTGGATTTTCATGGCTTGGTTTCCTTTCCGTTTAGAACAGTGCAAACACGTATCGCAGGACGTAGAAGATCCCGATCCCGATCAGGATCACGCCTGTGAGTTTCTTGGTGAAAGAGCCGGCGCGATTCTGACGCCAGAAAGCTGCCCGCGCAACGAGGGGGCTTGGCGCAGGTGCCCAGCTTAACGGTTCAAGACTTCGCCTTTTCCGAACCACCGGTCGAGCCAGTTCGGGGCGCGGCCGGTCACCTGTACGATCACGCCGAGATCGAGATCGCCGAGTTGCAGCAGCACTCTGTCGCCTTTCCGTTGCCACGCGAGCTTCTTCCCGCTCAACGCCTCCTTCGCGCCGGTCACCCGGAAACCGTCGGGCGGGCGAATCCGCACCGTGATGTCCCGCTTCGGCGTGTGCCGAAACCGCGGCCTCGCGCCCCAGTCGTTGTTCTCGCGGTCGGTCCGATAATCCAGGTTCCGTACGATCACCACCAGCGACCACCGCTCGGGCGACCACAGCGTCCCCACACGCACCAGATCGCCCTGCACGTCCTGCGTCTCCACCCCAACCGACAACGCCCCGCCCAACAGCGGTTCCAACGACTTGATCTCCCGGTTGACGTTCTTGATCTCCTCCAGCAACGGCCGCGAGTTCTGGAAGCCTTCCCGGTCGTACGTGAAATACATGATCCCTTTTGCGCCCAGCCCCAGCGCGGCATACGTCCCGAGCCGAAACTCAGGCGGCTCGGTGATCCTGCCATTCATGCCGGCAAACGCCTGCGGAATCCAACCCCACGGACGCGGGCGCGCCGCTTGCAAGGTGTAGGCGCACAACGTTTCTTCTTCCTCGATCACCTTGCGCGCCGAGCCGTTCCGCAAACAGTACGGCGCAACGAAGGCCGCGTCGCTCACCCGCCCATAGACCGGGTAGCCGAAATGGCCCTTGTTGACCACGCAGAGGAACGGATACGAGAGCCGATCGTCGCCCTGCTCGAACCAGCGTTGCCGGGCGGGCGCGATCACTCGACCGGACTTGCCGACCTGGCCGGCTTGCATGTCGGTGCAGTTCGGGTCTTCGCCGTCCGGGATATGCCGCAGCCGGGGCCGCAGATCGAGGCCCAGTTCCTTGCGCAGCGCGATGTCGTTCTCGCCCAAGCCCCACGAATCCAGCGAAATCCCCCAGTGCGCCCGCACGATCTCTTGGGCTGTGAGGACTGAGGGCTGAGGACTGAGGACTGAGTCTCCTCTCCCCGCCGCGGGAGAGGATACAGGTGAGGGGGACTCCTTCGTGAACTCCAATCGGATATGAACCGGCTGCCCCTGCGCCACTCGTTTCGGCAACGGAACGACAATCATCCCCGGCAACTTCTCCCGGGGCGCGTTGACCTGTCGAAATCGTCTCCCTCGATCCACCCCGTTGACCCAGGCCCGTTCGACCCTCAACCGTCCATCCACCATCCACCATCCTCTATCTTCGATCTGCGACCTTCCATCCTCTATCCTCCATCCTCGATCTTCGGTGTGCGACTCCCGCCCTTTGCCCTTCCCGCTTTGCCCCTGGCCTGCCCTCTCATACGTCACATACGCCTCCGTGAACCGAGCGTTGAAACTGATCCCGGTGATCCGCGCGACCGGCTGGGCCGTCGGCGACGCAACGACCTCGAACTGTTCTCCCCGGTCATTCTCAACCTGAACGACCTGATTGCTGGCCGGCAACGCCGCGAGGCTGATCTGCAACAACACCGTCTGCCCCGGCGCCGCTCGATAGCTCGGATACCACTGCTGCCACAATACGCCGTCGTTGCCGGGCACGATCTCCTTCCCGTCGAGCCAGGCCTTGCTCCAGACCGCGGTCTGTTTCGTCGGGTTGGGGACAAACACCTCCAGCAACGGATACCGCGCGTCCGGCTCCCACATCCGACGGTAGGACGCATGCGCTGGCGAATTGGAATCGGCCGGTGCAGCGGGCGGGGCGAAACCGGCAAGCGTCAGAGCGATGATGCCGAAAGTGGATCTATTCATGAGCCACGCCGCAACGTTCCTGTTCCATTTGTGAAATGTGAAGATGACCCCTGCCGTGCCCCTGTGATTGTCAAGGGCAGAAATGGCAGAACCAACCTTTTATGGGTGACCCCGATGCCCCCGATCAGTTGCTCATAACTCGAATTCCGAAGTACATGCTGAGAGCCAAGTTAGCGACGGCTGCCATGAGCACTATGAAGCGGAGAAGTGAGTACGGCACCTTCCGAAACTT
>CAZOTB010000302.1:0-3911 GCA_964582645.1 uncultured Verrucomicrobiota bacterium
AATCAATCTGGGCTTTGGCCGCCAGGTTCTTGGCCGCCGGACTGATCCGAAGTTTGTCGTAGCCGTGCGATTGCAGGTGGGCGCGCACGTCTTTCTCCACGATGCGCCCATTCGGTCCGGAGCCGGTGATGTGCGAAGGATCAATGACGCAGTCCCGGGCCAGCGAGCGAGCGCGAGGAGAGATGCGGAACAGCGATGGGGCGATGGGTTGCTGGGGCAATGGAGCCGGTGTAGCCGCGCTTCTGTGAAGCGCGGGCTCCTGAGCCGGTCGCGGCACTGAGGCCGCTCCCACTTTGGGCTCTGCAGCTTTGGCCACCGGCTTCGGGGTTTCCACGGCCGGTATCGCTTCGCCGGGTTGGCCTACGAACCCCACCGTGCTCTGCACCGGTACGCTGACGCCGGGAGCCACGATGATCTTGAGAAGCGTTCCCTCGAAGAAGCTCTCGACATCCATCACCGCCTTATCCGTCTCGACGGTGAACAGGATGTCTCCCTTGGCGACCTTGTCGCCTTCCTTCTTGCGCCACTCGACAATGGTGCTTTCCTCGGTCATCTGACCGAACTTGGGCATGACGATGGGATTGGGCATGGCTTAGAGGATCTCGTTGGCTGCTTTTATCAGATCACCCACATTCGGCAGAAACGCCGCTTCGAGGATATGGCTCTGCGGGGCGATGCCGTTCTTGGCACCGACACGCTTGACGGGGGCGTCGAGGTAATCGAACGCTTCGTCCTGAATCGTGCTCGCGATCTCGCCAGTATAACTGCCGATGTGGATCGCCTGGCTGGCGACGACGCAGCGGCCGGTTTTCTGCACCGAACGCAAGACGGTATCCATGTCGAGCGGGACGAGAGAGCGAAGGTCAATGACCTCGGCGTTGACGCCACGGTCGGCGTTCAGTTTGTCGGCAGCTTTCAACGCATCGTGTACGACCGGACCCCATGCGACGAACGTGATGTCGCTGCCTTCACGGACGACATTGGCTACGCCCAGCGGCACGAGATGGTCGCCTTCGGGGACGGAGCCTTTCATTCCGTACAAGCCCTGCGATTCGACGAACATCACCGGATTGTTGTCGCGGATGGACGACTTGAGCAGGCCCTTCGCGTCGGCGGGGGTCGCGGGATAGATGACGTACAGGCCGGGGATGTGGCAGAACATGGATTCGAGCGTCTGCGAATGCTGGCCGCCGTAACCTTTGCCGGCGCCGGCGCTGACGCGATAGACGAGCGGCACTTCGGTCTGCGCTCCGCTCATGTAATGCCATTTCGCGGCCTGGTTGCTGATCTGGTCGGACGACATCAGGGCAAAATCGAAGTACATCAGCTCGACCACAGGTCGCAGCCCGGCCATTGCTGCGCCGATGGCGGTGCCGCAGATGCAGGCCTCTGAGATCGGGGTGTTGAACACGCGGTCCCGCCCGAACGCTTCGAGCAGGCCTTTCGTCACCTTGAACGCACCGCCGTAGTCGGCCACATCCTCGCCGTAGAAAATCACGCGTTTGTCCCGCGCCATCTCCTCGAACAACGCTTCGCGCAACGCATCCTTGTATGTCAACTCGCCGTTGACGCGCTTGAGGTCGGGACGCTCCATGACCTGCACGCTTGCGAACTCCGCCGGCACGGTCTCGCATTTGGTGTCGGTGTACATGTACTTGATCACGTCCTCGGGCGGCGGATCCGCGGCGGCCGCGGCGCGTTTGGCTGCGCGGGCGTTGCGGTCGCGGACGCGTTGCTCGATGGCGGCGACGTCTTTCGCGGTTGCCACTTTATTGGCCAGCAACTGCGCCTTGAGATTCTCGATCGGGTCAACCGCCTTCCACGCCGCTTCCTCGTCCTTGGTGCGGTACTCGTGACGCGGATCGCTGAGCGAGTGTCCGAAATATCGGTAACAATCCACGTCAAGATAGACCGGGCCCTGGCCCTGCTTGCAAAGCTTGGAGGCGCGCTGGACGGCGTCGCGCACGGCGAGCGCGTCCATGCCGTTGACGACCTCGGCGTGCATGTTATTGTCGCCGAATCCGGCCGCTCGACGCGCGATGCGTTCGATGCCGGTAACCTCGTCGTCGGTGCGATGGGTCATGCCGTAGTGATTGTTGATGACGAGGAAAATGATCGGCAAACCAAACTTACGGTCGCCGGCGTAATGATTCGAGAACTGCTGTTGCGCGGCCCAGTTCATGGATTCCATCGCCACGCCATTGTTGAACGCACCATCGCCCGCAAAACAACACACCACCGCATCGCGACGCAGGTACCGCAACGCCATGGCGGCGCCCGTGGCGATGGGCGTTCCGCCGCCGACGATGGCGTTGGCACCGAGATGGCCGACGGTGAAATCGGCGATGTGCATCGAACCGCCGCGCCCCTTGCAGTAGCCGTCGTCCTTGCCGAACAGCTCACCGATGGTCCGGTAGAGATGCTCTTCGAGGGCGTCTTCAAGCAAGTCCTCGCGCCTGGTTGCCTTGCTCTGCGGCACGCGCTGGCGCAACTGCTCGACGCTCATCGCGCGAATGGCCACGGTGCCCTTGGCGAGCGATTCACCGTGCCCGCGATGCGTGCTGGTGATTTTATCCGCCAACGTCAGTGGCGCGCACGCCCCGACGGCGCAACCTTCCTGTCCGATCGAAACGTGCGTTGGGCCGCGATAGTTGTAGGTCGGCAGCGGCTCGTACGCGCCGGAACGCAACTTGACGATCATCTCCTCGAACTCGCGCACGAGCAGCATGTCCTCAAAAATCGCGAGCGCTTCCTGCCGGGTGATGGTCTTCTTCGCCAGCTCGGACTTGAGGTTGCCCCTGTACTGGAATGCCGGGATCTTGCCGCAATCAATGACGAACGGCTCGAATCGTGGACGCATGTTGCTCAGGCGGGCGGGAGAAAGGTTTGCTTTGGGTTCGGCGGTCTTTTGCATGTCGAGTTCCTTTGTGATTCTAAATCCGAAATCCGAATATCGAAATCCGAAGTACATTCAAAATCTGAAACAAGCGGAAATAAGAGAAACTCCCCATTTTCTGGCTTGGCTGCTTCGGATTTGCTTCGGATTTCGGATTTCGAGATTCGGATTTCATGTTCTTACGACTTTGATGTGTTTCTTGCTCAACTCGCTGGCGAACGCGCGGCTGATCTTGCTGTCGGTGATCAGCACGTGGATGTGATCGAGCCGTCCCGCTTCGGCGAACGAAACTTTTCCTTCTTTGCTGCTGTCGGCCAGCACGACGACGCGGCCCGCACGCTCCATGACCAGCTTCTTCGTGTAGGCTTCGCCGGGATCGGTCGTGGTCAGTCCCTCTTTCACGCTCAGTCCAATCGAGCCCATGAAGGCCGTGTCCACGTGCAGTTCCTGCAACGTCAATCGCGTCAATGGTCCGACGACGGTCTGGCTCAATCGTCGGAGTTCGCCGCCGACGAGGATCAGGCGCGGGCCGCGTCCCGCCAGTTCGATGGCGGCGCGCAGAGAATTGGTGACGACGGTGAGATCGTTGTGATCGTGCAACAGCCGGGCGAGTTCCAGCACCGTGCTCCCGCCGTCGAGATAAATCGTATCCCCAGCTTTGACAAACGCCAGAGCGGCCCGGGCGATGCGCTGCTTTTCCCTGCTGGCGATGGATGTTTTCGCGTCGAACAGCGGCTCTTCGAGCCTGCTCTCGACGTTCATCGCGCCGCCGTGGACGCGTTTGATCTCCCCACGCTCCTCCAACTGTTCAAGATCACGCCGCACAGTGGCAGGGGAGACCGCAAGCTCCCGGCATAGCTCTTCCACCCGGGCGGCTCGATTCTGGCGCAGCAACGTGCGCAGCCTGTCCCACCGTTGCGGTGCCAGCTCTTTGTGGTTCAATTCCGACATGATTGATCGTGATTGATTATGCGTGAATAGTATCGCTTGTCGAGCGAAAACAATCATGCCACCG
>CAZOTB010000303.1:0-3872 GCA_964582645.1 uncultured Verrucomicrobiota bacterium
GCGCTTCCGCCTGCGCGGCTTCGGGCGTGCGCATCACCGTGGGACGAATCAAGACAATCAACTCGCTGCGGTTCTTCCGCCAGACGCTCTGTTTGAAGGCCATGCCGAGCACAGGCACGTCGCCCAACACCGGCACTTTACTCTCGGTCTTCGTGCGATCGTTCCGAATCAAGCCTCCCAGCACCGCCACCCCGCCGTCCCGCACGCTCACATTCGAGCTTAGTTCCCGCCGCGCGATGATCGGCTGCTCGTTGTCGTCTATCGTCACTTCGCCGGTCACATCCTCGACCGATTGTGATACGTCGAGCATCACCAACCCGCCCGGGGTGATCACGGGAACGATGTCCAGCGTCACACCGATCTCATATTGCGAGATGGCGCTGACCACCGGCACCGTCTGACCGTTGCCGGTCGTGATGCCCGTCACGCTCGAAGTGATGATCGGACGCGTCTCGCCGATAAAGACTCGCGCCTTCTGGTTCTGTGACGACTGGATCATCGGCGTCTGCAACACCTTGAAGTTGGCGACACCAGACGCGCGCTATCAGTTTGAGCGGCTGCCATGAAGCGACTGGATCTGATCCGCGAGCTGGAGCGTGGCGGTTGTGTTTTTCTTCGCCATGGCGGTGGCATGACTGGTATCAGAATCCGCGCACCAAAGTTTGCCAGCCCGTGCCTCGGCATTGCGAAATCAAGGAACATCTGGCCCCTTATATTTTGCGAAAGATGAGGAACTGAACCATAAATGTCGAAAAATCAGATGTGACCCCAGTGTCTGCCGATTCTGTCGGCTGCTCGATGGCAATCACGCTGGCGGCGGTGACGTTGGAATGGATGGCACTCGTCTCCTTGACATGCGTCTTTTCAGTGAGTTGCGTGATGCCGCGTTGCTCGTAAGCGGCGGCGACACGCGCGTCCGATTGCCATTCCCGTACGTCGTCACTCAGGGCGCGGTTGAGGAAAATCGCGATGCGTGGGCTGCCCTTGTCGGCATAAGCTTTCGAGAATCGCTGGATTGTCCCTTGTGCCGCTTCGACTGCACTTGCGGCCAGTTGCGATGGAGTTTGCGCGGCCTTCGTCATCGCTTGTTGGGTGGCAGGCGCAACCGAGGATTTCGACGGCGGCGGCACTCGGCCGGCAGGTGTTGCTTCCTCTATATAAACCGTCCGGTGGCCTGACGGCAGGTGAACTTCCGAAGGTGATGCGCCTGGTTTTGCCGGCGGCTCGTACATCGTACATCCCGTCGCCAAGGCAAGCGCACTGGCCACAAGAGGAACTTGGATGGTTGTTCGCATGTCAGCGTCCCTCCCGAATCTCGATGTAGTAGTAATTGACCTCCTCAACCTTTGTGGAGAAGTCCCGGTAGGTCGCGACCGCTTGTGGGGGTAGCATGACTCGTTGCCATGCTGTCGGCTTCTCGGCGGGCGCTTTGCCGGCATCAAAAAACGTCGTCCGTCCTTCGATTTGTAGGGCATGGTCGGTACGGTTGCGAAGCACAGCCCACACCTCCAGAGTTCCAGTACCTGACCGCTTCGAGTCTGTGGATTCGACGGCGATCTTCGATTTCTTGTCGCGCTCCTTGCGGCCGCCGGCAAACATGGACGACCATGTGGGATCGAAGACCGGGCCGTCCCAATCTTGGAGAGACTTGTCGATGATGCCGACAGAGTTGTATCGGATACCGACTTCGGGAACGCGCACACCGGGCGCAGCGCCCTCGCGGACATCAACTGTAGAGCAACCAGCAATGCACACTAATCCGCAAACGCCGACGAGCAGTTTCCTGTAGCTGGTCATCTTGCAGCTCCTAGTAGTAAAGAAGGTCATCCTTGCCAGTCTTGCGAAACTCGTAAGCGCCACTCCAGATGATGACGCCAGAACCTCGCTCGATTAGTTCAAAGGTGATTTGGTAGTAACGAGACTTCTGAGATTTTGCGCCCACCGCATCCAGAGACGCGATACGCCCACCCAAGCGGTAGTCGTAGCCCAAGGCAGGGCTGGTTGTGCCTTGAGTTCCTTGCGTCACGACGCCTTCCTGTTCAAGCGTCCGCTCCTCCTCAACCAAAGCAGCTTGATGTCTCGCTACGAATACGATGCGTCCGGAAGCAGCCCGGTTGAGTTCGGTACGCAAGCGGTCAGTGAAAAGGTTCTTGTTCACGGGCGAGGAGCTTTCGTTCTTGAAATATGTTGAGTCAACCACCACTCGCGCCGGCGTCGTTCGCCCTGCTATCGCCGGGGTGGCTAGAATGTCGCGCATCATGCGATCAGTCGCACCGATCACATCCTGTGCTTCGATACCCGTGCCCGAGACCGCGCCGGGCGAGGATGGGTCGTCGTAGATTGATCGACGGCCTCCAGCGTTGTCCACACGCGTCGTGTAGGTGGTGCAACCGGCCAACATTCCGCACACGAGCACAGTTGTAATGAGATGTGGGCTGCGCATGCTCATGCCTCCCCGTGTCATTTGTGAATCCTCACGAAAACGACATTTATCCGACTCTCTTTGGGTGCAGCCAGTGTGAATTGCTTCGTGCACAGAACTTCGCCGTTGTTCTTCACCACTTCGAGCGTGACTGGCGATTGCGAAGATCGAAGCGATGCCATGTACAGGGCTCCCGGTAAACTCGTTATCTGGCGCAAGTCGGCCAATGCCTCTGCCTTCGCCGCCTGATTCTTGGCGCTGGTACTAATCAAGGCCGACAGAAGCGTCACCGGCAGACCGTAAACGCCGAACTGAGCAGCGGTGACTCCGACGACCTCGCTGACCCCCGCAACGCCCATCGCGGTGTCAGCTTGCCCTTTCTTCGCCTCCAGAACTTTATCCATATCCCTGCGGCCACGAGAGATGGCTTGGACAAAAACATCCTCGGACGGATTCTCCAAGCTGATTTCTCCGAGGCCGGGTTTGCTAAGCGTGTCCGTAGAGACCAGCACCGCCGGCAGCGGATTGGCAGGTCGCATCCTAACCGATCTCACCTCTGACCGGACCGGAACGTAGGAAAGCCCGTATGTTCCCTTCGACTTATTGACGACTTTGCGCGGTGCGTATCCGGTCGCAATGATGACGATAGTGTCGTCACCATCGTGCCATGAGCCGGTGCCCAGTCCCTCCGGGATATTTGATGAATACGGTGTCTCGTCTTCCGTATGGTCCATCTGATGGGACACCGACTTGAAGTATCTCGCGCTGAGCCAGTAGCCCGGCGTTGGCTGGTTGCCGGTGGTCCTGACATCCTCAAGTTCGGCTGACTTGAAGCAAGCTCGTGCATTGTCGAACTCCCCTGCGGCCATGTAGAGAAGGCCACGGTACAAGTAGCACAGCGCCCGTTCGTGCGGCTCGCCCTTGAAAATCTTCTCCTGTTCCGCTCCGCTCAGTGACATGACACGTTGCAGCATTTCGGGATTGGAGATCGTGCCGCCCATCACACCCAAGGCATCGTCAAAAGCCAAACGCGCGTGTTCGATGTCACCGTAATGCAGTGCGTTCACTCCTACTTCCGCAACTATCCTCACCCGCTCCTGCATCGGTGATTGATCGGCTTTCCGAAGCATGTCCGAGAAGACGTTCCTCGCGGCATCTGGGCAAGCTGTCTCGCCAAGAACCACAACACTTGCTTGAAGTTCATCGTCAGCCTTAACTTCGCGTGTTGCGCACCAAGTCGCAGACGTAGCTTGGCTGGGAACGTATGCCTGTTGCGTAGCACAACCGGCTCCCATGCCGATGAAGATCAGCCCAAGAGCTATCCGACTTCCTTGTCTCAGCGATCCCATGTCGGTGTTTCGCACGGTGGATTATGGTCTTACAGCTTTCTCAATATCAGAGGGTGTTGGGAAATTCGGAGCAAGTCGTTTGCAATGAGCCGGTTGCGCCA
>CAZOTB010000304.1:0-3754 GCA_964582645.1 uncultured Verrucomicrobiota bacterium
TTCCTGCTCGCTGTGGGCGGGACCACGACGCATGTGTCGCATCAACAACACATGCAACGTGTCGAACTGATGCGCTTGTTCGCGAAGCAGGTTTCGCCCGATGTGGCCGAGGCGCTCTGGGCACAACGCGACGCCTTCCTCGAAGGAGGCCGACCGCGTCCCATCAAACTGACCGCAACGGTGCTGTTCGCCGACATTCGCGGATTCACCGCCGTTGCGGAGCGACTGGAGCCGCACGAACTCATGAACTGGCTCAACGAATTCATGGAGACCGTGGGTGGCGTGATCGTCGCACATGGCGGCGTGGTCGAGAAATACATTGGCGACGCGATCATGGCGGTGTTTGGAATTCCGTTCCCGCGCGCCACCGACGACGAGGTCCGCCGGGACGCCGCCAACGCGGTCCGGTGCGCATTCACGATGCGCGAAGCGTTGCGCGCACAAAATATTTGCTGGAAAAATCAGGGCCGCCCGACGGCGGAACTGGCAATAGGAATCTGCAGCGGTCCGCTCGTGTCCGGCAGTCTCGGGAGTGCCGACCGGATGGAGTACACCGTGCTCGGAGACACTGTGAACATTGCCTCGCGGCTCGAGAGCTTCGAAAAAGAGGTTGACACCGCTTGGCAAGGAGAATGTCGCGTCCTCGTCGCGGACAGCACGCGCGAGTTGCTCGACAACCGCTTTGAACTCGCGCTCGTTGGAAAAATCAAATTGAAAGGCAAGGCCGAAGTGATTACTGTGTATCGTGCCGCGGGCGAACGCCCGGCTCAAGAAAGGTGAATGCCATGAAAACAAAATACCTCTCCATCCCACTCCTCTCGTTTTTTCTCCTCGGCATCGTTGCTCCTGCGTCCGCTGCCGAAATCGCCGCGCCATCGGCGCCGGTCGTGGATACGAAGGCCAACACGAAGTCGAAGTCGAAGGTGGAGGCTGTGAAACCGACGCAGATCGTCTCGGGTGAGAAGATCGTGTACAACCCACCCGTCTCCCCGGAGAGCAAGATCGTGTATGTCCCCCCGATGCGCGGCGCACCGAGCGTGCGTGTGACGGGAGCATCGCGCAGCACGCGCGGCGGCGTGGAGACGCAGGTCTTTCTCTGTGCGCTCGCCCCCGAGCACACCGGCTGGACCACGCAGGAATCACCGTCGCTGTTCTGGTATCAATCCGAGCCGGCCAATGCGAAGTTTGAGTTGACGCTGCTTGACGGGGAAAAGGCCAAGGCGAAACCGCTGCTTTTCCTCACGATGAGCGCCTCGGAGATGTCGGGAATCCAGCGGGTGCGGCTGAAGGACCACAACATCAAGCTCGAACCCAACGTTGAATATCAGTGGATCGTGGCGATTGTGGTGAGCAACGATGCGCGTTCGTGCGACATCGTCTCCAGCGCGTGGATCAAGCGGGTGGGCGCGACCGAGAAGCTACAGGCACAGTTGAAGTCAGCCAACCAGGAGCAGAAGGCGATCATCTACGCCAATCAGGGTTTGTGGTACGACGCGTTGGAAACGCTCTCCGATGAGATTGACACCAAGCCGAAGGAGAACGGGTTCCGTGAGATGCGTTGCGATCTGTTGAGGCAGGTCGGTCTCAAGGCTGCCAGTACATTCGACTCGGCGTTGCTGAAGAGCGCAGACAGCCAGGCCAGCGCCGACATGCCCCAGCGGTAGTCGGCAGCAAGCGACTCAGAACGCCTGCAGGGTCACGCGGAAGCTGATGCCGAGGTTCTGGGCTTCGTCGTCGGGCACGTCGTAGTCACGGAACGCATAGCCCCAGTACATCACCGCGCTCACGTACTTGATGGGATTGATCAGGATCCCCCCGCCGACGCTGGTCAGCACAGTCATCGTGTCCTTGTTCGAATCGGCGAACTGCGTTCCGCCACAATCGAAGAACGGCGCGAGGTGGATGATTTCGCGGCCGGATTTGTCGAGCAGGACAGGGATGCGAAACTCCACGGAGGTCGTGAAGCCGCGGTCGCGCGCGATCTGGTTCTCAGCGTAGCCGCGGACGGTGTAGATTCCGCCGAGTGCAAACTGCTCCTGCGGCGGGAGCGAGTCTTCCGTCCATTGCACATTGGCGCGGAGAATCACCTGGTTGGCCGTCTGGAACAACCTCCGGACGTACTGGCCCTGTCCCAGCCACGCCACGAACGTCGGATCGTACCGCCCCTTCTCCGTGATGCCGAAGGCGTCTATCCCCACGCTCGTTGTGGATCGAAGCGCCAACACGTGGTTCAGCCCGCGGTCGAGAAACTCCGTTGTGAACCGCAGGACGCTGATGTTGATGCTGCCCGGCGCGTTCGTCGTGGCGCCAAACGATTTCCCCAGCAGGAAGTTGTCGCTCTCCTCGCGGTCGAACGAGACCCCGGCAGCCACCTCTCGGTTCGGCGTGCGATAGATCGGGTGGCGAATGCCGCCGCCGAAGCGAGCCGTTTCGCTGGTGATGTTCAGCGTCGCGAACGGTTGCTGAATGATGGTTGTGTCATACTTGCTGGCGTGCACCTCGAGGCTGGTATCGTAGGAATTGACCGGCAACGTGTAGGAGCCGGAGACGTTGTCGAACTCAGACCACTCGGCCTCCTCCTCACTCCAGTGGGCAATCCCATACCGCGCCGTGAGCACGTCGCTGTGGCCGGTCAGGTTCATGTGGGAGGCGAGCGCACGCACTTCGTACGCGCCCACGCTGGGCGGACGGTCGTTGGCCACCTCGGTCGCGAAGCGGAACGGCTGCGCATCCTTGACGCGCACATCCAGAATGCTCTCACCGGGTTTTACCCCGGGCTTGAGCTCGGCGTTGATCTGCTGAATGTTCGGATTTTGCCGCAGGATCTGGAGTCCCTCCTGCAGCTTCACGAGGTTCACGGGCGAATGCGCATAGCGTTCGATGCGGCCCTCGAGATAGCTTGTGCGCAACCAGCGGTTGCTCTCGACGGCAATCTCGGTGAGCACCCCCTCGATGATCTGGAAAGTGATGACGCCGTCCACCACCGTCTGGTCGGGCAGGATCGCGCCCGAGTTGATGAATCCGCGTTGGACGTAGTGGAGCGTGACCGCGCGGCGGGCGTCCTCGAGTTCCTCGGAGGTGATCTCGCGACCCGTGAACGGCGCGACCACTTTCGCCAGCTCGGCGTCGGAAAACACGCTGTTGCCTTCGAACCGAAACTCGCGCACCTGCACGCGCACCTGCGTCGAGAGCTTCGGCACGGCAATCGGCGGCGGGGCCGGCGTCGGCCTTGGCGCGGCGGGTGGTTGGGCGTTCACGCTCCCCGCGCACAACGCCAGCGCGCAGAGGAGACTTCGTGCGGGGTGTTGGCAGGGAACCATTCGGCCCCTGTTGGGTGTGTGTGCGCGATGCTCGGTAGTCACCGTTTCACTCTCATCCTATCTGTCATCTCCATGTTCACTCAACATTAATACTCGGCAACAGTTGGTTCGGCGCGATCGGCGCGCCACGGCTCAACACCGAAAACGTGCTGATGTTCTTCAGCCTCACCCCGCAATGCGGCTGCAACAACGTCTCGGCATCAATCGGCTCCTCCTCCAGGCTCGCCAATTCATCGGTGATGTCCTGGTCGGGCGTTTGAATCGAGATCGTGCCGGCCTGCGCGCCCGAGGCGGTGATCGGCGTGCCGGACGCGAGAAAACCGGAGGCGATGATGCTGATGTTGCCACCGGCGGCGTCGGCGGAACTTGCGTTGATGCTGCTGTTGTTGAACACGACCAACGGCGGATCAATGTTGATGTTGCCGCCGTTGCCG
>CAZOTB010000305.1:0-3678 GCA_964582645.1 uncultured Verrucomicrobiota bacterium
CGCATTCCTTGGCGTCATCGTGCCGGTACATCTTGGGAAGAACCTGCAAGGTGGTCTGCGGCAGTTGCACGACCCCGACGAACGAAGTCGCCCGCGTTTCCCTCCAGCCGACCTCGAACAGACGCTCGTTGCACGGACCCCGCAGTTGATCGAGCAGATTCTTCTCCGCGCTGGTCAGAGGCTCGACTTGGCCGTACTCGAAGACGCTCAACGTTCTCATCAGCGGCGGCGATTATGCCGTGGCGCGCTGAGGACGGCAAGTTGCGAGACTCAATCGTAAAGCAAGAGATTTGCCGCATACGCAACAGCGGGTTTGCGTGCCCGCTTTTCGTCGAACTCGATTCGTCGGAATTGTGGTGACATTCGGATTTCGGACGGCCAGGTCACCCAAGTCATCACTGCGCCCACCGCTTTGCGGTCAGCGCCAACCGGTGGGTTGGGGAAATGGTTCGTTATTGGTCACTCATGACGGCGGACACTCGCGCCTTCCACCGCATGACTCAAGTTGGTAAAGAGTTGTTCCATGGGTTTGCTCAAAAGGTGTAGATGAATTGGGCAAAGGCCCAACTGGCGGCGCTGTGGCTGCCGGGGGTGCGACGCACGTAGCTGCCGGGAAAGAAGCGAGCGTAGCCGAATAGCAACTCCAGTTCCTTGTTCACTTGCCAGCGGGCGATCAGGTCCACTTCGTGCCCCAAATCGCAGCCCGTCGCGCCAGTCGGGTCGCGCCGCTCGGCTTTGCCGTTGACCCAGTACCAGGCGTCGCTCGCTTCGGCCAACCGAAAATAATGATACTCGGCGCTGAGTTTCAGCGGTCGCAACGGCTGGATGCTGGCGTTGACCGCGTAGTCTTCGAGGTTCTTGAAGCTGACGACATTCATCCAGCCATACGGAATGTCCATCGCGCCAAAAATCCCGTCGAACGTGCCGATCCGTCCATCCTTCGGGTCGCTGTCGCCGCTGGCGTAGTTGAACTCCGCGCCGAGACGCGGTTTCCATGCCACCGGGAACGTGTAGCCAACTCGTGTGATGACGCCGAACGCGCCGATGTCGTCGCCTGCGTAGTCGCCGAGTTGTCCGGCCACGAACAGGCCATAGTCCCAGCCGTTGCCGGCAGGGCGTTCCGAGAAGAAGCCAAACGTGTGGCGCGTCTCGTTGCCGGTGCCGTGCTCGCTCGTGACATCGTCGCCCCAAGTGTTTTTGATGACGTAAAACGTGTCGAGCGTGACCGGCAACTGTTTGATTCGGGCATAGACTGCGCCGACGTGATACTGCCAATGATCGAAGTTCCATTCCGTTGGCTCGCTCAACACCCGTTGCGCGTAGATGGCGTCCACCTGCGTCGCGCGTGTGTCGAACGTGAGTTTGGCGGCGTCCCACCAGTAGTTGCCGACGTTGCCCCAATCGGCGGGCGCGAACAAGCGGCGGTCGGCATACTGAAAGATTTGCCGGCCAAGCTTCAGGCCGAAGGGCGATTCGCCGATGCGTTGCCACTCGACATACGCCTGCCGCAAATCGAAGTCGTCCCGGTAGGAGCACGGCCCGCTGAAATCCGACAACTCCAGCCGGTTGAGCGCGTAGCGGGCATCTTGAAACTCGACGAAGGCGTGCGCCCGGTTCTCCAACCGGTAATCAAGACTCAGCCGCGAGCGATACAACAACACGTCGTCATCGGCCACGCCGTAGTGTTGGATGCTGAAATTGTCGAGTCGTTCGTAGCGCGCGCGCAGGTAAAACCCGATGTCGAGCTTGCCGGGGCCGATCTCGATGTTTTTCAACGGCGCATACCACGGTTCGACACTGGCGACGGCGCTGCTCCCCAACAACAAGGCCGCGCCCAACATGATGACTCGTGGGAGCATCATGATTCAGCGGCCCGGAACAGTTGCGGCACACGACAGACCGGCCAGCCGGCGGGCGAGGTCTATCGCAGCCACCAACGTCAGCAGCAAGACGCCGACATCGAAACCGGTGTAAGCGAATCGCACCAGCGTTTCCAACCAACCGGGTTTGAGCAGAATCAATCCGCCGCACAAGCCGGTCCAAGCGATGAGTGCCCAGAGCATACCGGCCAGCGCGGGCGGTGTGCATTGGGTGGCGACTTTGCTCGGATGTTGCAGCGCCAGCACCACGGCCAGAATCAACACGCCGCAGCCGACGGCAAAATGCGCCGCGTCGAGCGTGAAGCGGCGGACGGTCATGTATTCGGCCAAGCCGGGCGAGAACGCAACGATGCCGCCGCCAATCACCAACGCGGCCAGCGCCAGCCGCGAAAGCCACGCGACCGTTGCCGGCGTCAATGTGCTGTGCCGCAACGCGACGCCGCGCAACGCGAGCAAGACAATCGTGCCGACAACCAACGCGAGCAGGATGTAGTTGACCGGTTTGAGGTATTCTTCGCGCGTCGCGCTCCACCATACGGCGCTTGGCGACAGGCCGAGGATGGACGCTTGCGCGACCCAGCGCGGATTGGCGGTGTCTTTGTCGAACTGTTGGGCGAGGACGTTTCCGGCAAAGAAATGGCTCTTGTGCGAGTGGCAATCCGTGCATCCATGCACGCCCAACGCCGCGCGGGCGGGAGCGATGTTGTGATTGTATTTGTGCACGTTGGCGTATGGGGTCGCTTCCCATTCGTTCTTGTCCAACGCGCGCGATTCCGTGCCGGAAGAATACACGCGGTCGCTCGAAACCCACACGACACGTTTGCCTTTCAGGTCGTAGCCGGTCGTGGTGAGATGTCGGGTGACGGCGGTGATGAGGGCGTCAATTTCTTCGGGACGGTTGATCTCGATGTGGCCATCGCCGTTGTCGTCCTTGATCGCGGCCAGTTCGGGATACTTGGTCGGGTCTTCCCGGTGCGCCTTCCACAGGGCGACAATGTCGGGCGGACGCGGCTGCATCAAGCCGGGTTGGCCGGGCGTCTCAATGCCGGGCCACGTCGAATGGATGCGGTTGACCGGATAAACCTTGCCCTTGTACCGCGCCAGCACGGGACGGAATCGCTCGGTCGGTTTGTCGTCGTATTGCATCACGTTGAGCAGGCCGTAGTGGTTGCGGTAGTTGCCGTCCACGCCGTAGAACGTCCACAGTTGTTTCATGCCGGGATCAATCCACGGATCAGGGTTGAACACGTCGCTGGCCTGCACTTGGGCCGGCGTGACGAGTTTTTCCGGTGTGTGACAGGTCTGGCAGGCGATCTTGTCGAGGTGCAACGGCGGCAACCACGGATGCGTCGCCAGCGGCGCGCCGAACTTGCCGGTGTCGTGGCAACTGGTGCAGGTGCGCATCGTGTTGTCGAGATCATCGCGCACTCGACCGCCGGGATCGTCGCCCTTGCCGAACTGATGGACTTCCTTGCCATGAATCCGCGGGTCATCGGCGTTGCTGCCGGCCGCGTGACAATCCACGCATTTCAATCCGGCTCGGAAATGGACATCGGTGCGCGCCCGGTAATCCGCGCCGCGTTT
Organism: uncultured Verrucomicrobiota bacterium; assembly: GCA_964582645.1. Classification (GTDB taxonomy): domain Bacteria; phylum Verrucomicrobiota; class Verrucomicrobiia; order Palsa-1439; family CAZOTB01; genus CAZOTB01. The sequence goes on from CAZOTB010000305.1 coordinate 3,465, forward strand.
CTTCCAACCCGGCTGGGCGTGACAGGCCAGACAGGTTTCATTGCGCGGCTGAGCCACGAGCCGCAGCTTGACCTTGCCGGTAGCGTCGAACCGGCTGAGGTCGTAGGTCACGGTCGGTGTTTCGTTGCTGGCAACCGCGCCGGTCACTTGGCCGAAGCCCGCGCCGGCGGTGGCCGTCCAGCGGAAATTGAGTTTGCCGAGTTGTTCATCGCGT
>CAZOTB010000306.1:0-3651 GCA_964582645.1 uncultured Verrucomicrobiota bacterium
GAAACAATCTATGTCTTAACTACCCCTCCACCAAATGGGGGCAAGCCCATCCATCCTTTCGCGCCTTTCGCTCTTTTGGTGTATCTCGCGTTCCGAGTGACCTCGGATTTGGCTATCTCTTTTGCAGCGCGGTGACATCCCGGGCCGTCTGCAGCCGGTACAGCCGCATCACACCCGCGCGGTGGTGCGCGTCGGCCTCGGCCTCATCGAGAAACACTGCGAGCCCGACTGACTGCCCTTCGTCCAACAGCGCGGGATAACCACGCACCTCGCTCGCTGTGTGCTGGCGCGACGGCTCTGACGTGGTGCCTGTGATTTCGGCGGCTCTGACGCTCCGGCCGACTGAGCAGCGAGTCTGAGCCTCGGCGATCCGACCGCACGACGTCGGAGCCGTCGCGCCAGCGTGTGTCCGGGTAGGCAGTTCGATGAATCGAGGCAGGGACGCGCAGTCCCAATCCAGCATCCCGTGACGCACCCATTCCGCCGGCAACCACGCCGAATCGAGAGTGAGTTGGGACGAATACGTCACCTCCTCCGGGCGAATGCGTTCAAGGCGAAGAATCTTCCCCTCGGCATCCGTGACGGCGATTTTCATCACCAAATGCTCCGGCACGCGCTCGGGCTGGAATTGGTCGGTCTGCACCGGCGCAGCGAGTCGCCCGGTCAGGTACTCGGCGAGTGCCACGAGGAGAGGTCGCTCGGCGGAGACCCGGCCATCGCGAACTTGGGACACAAAATCGTCAGCCACCGCCTGGAGGGGGTGGCACGCGGCAGTCAGCGGCTTCGGGAGCGACCGGATCAACAGACGCACCCGTTCGGGCAACCAACCGGCTACGAGCCATTCCGTAGTCCACGGAGGCAACGATCGCAGTAACCGCTCGGGGCAGAGCAACACGATTCCGTCATCGGCCTCGCCCGGGACGTAGCGGTAGCGCAACGCAAACCGGTAGCCGTGAACCATCAGCTCATCCGGGTAGTCGGAAGCGCGAATGGGTTCGGCGTACCGCACTGTCGCCTGCTCCAAAGTCAGTCCGATCGCGGTGCCGGTGCGCTGCAACCATTGGTCAAGGCCGCGCGTGGAACAGACATCGGGCGGCAGCAGACGGTGGAAGTGCTCCTGGATTGCCTGTTCGTCGAGCAAGCCGTGCGGGCGACGGATCTTTTGTTCCAGTCGCGCGATGTCGTCCAACAGGCTGCGGTGTTCCGCAAGCCACGGACTGCGACTGCGCAGGTTGCCGGGCGTCATCGCTTCGCGGATGAAGAGTTCCCGGGCCCGCTCGGGGTTGATCCGACCGTAATGAACGCGACGATCCTGCAGCAGAGTCAGGTCGCCGCAACTGACCGTCTCGCGCGCATAGACGAAGCCCTGCGCGGCGTCCCACCCCACGTCATGGTGAGTATACCGGCAGAGATGCCGCGCGACCTGCTCGACCCATTCCGGCTTGATGGCGCCGACGATGCGAGCGTACGTGCGCGCCGTTTCGACCATCAGAAACGCCACCACCACGCGGGGCGCGGTCTTGAACACACCCGAGCCGGGAAAGATGTAGAAACTGCGACCGTGCGTGCCCCGGTATTCCATCGTCTCGCTGCGCACGCCGAGGTGGAGAGGAATCCCCGCCAAAATCGAACGATGGACCCGGTCCTGGAAGCTGTCATCGTGAACGGTCTCCTGCACTCGCGCTTTCCAGCCGAGTTCGTGCACCAGGTCGGCCAGTTCGCGAACGAGGTTCTGCCATTCGAGCATCCGACGGAAGCTGAGGAAGTTCGCTTTGCACCAACGCCGAAGGCGGTTGCTGGTGGGATTGCTCTTGCGGGCCGCTTGCCAGGCGTTCCAGAGCCGCAGGTACGTGAAGAAATCCGACTGCTTGTCCTGCCACTGCGCGTGCGCCGCGTCCGCTTCCGCCTGCCTGTCCAAGGGACGCTCCTGCGGATCCTGGATGCTGAGCGCGGCGGCCAACACGAGCATTTCACTGACGACGAATTCGTCCCGTCCGCGGAGAACCATCCGCGCAATCTGAGGATCGAGTGGGAACTGCGCCAGTTCCCGGCCGAGCGGGGTGACTCTTTGCTTGTCGTCGAACGCGCCGATCTCGAACAGGGTTTGATAGCCTTGTTCGACAAGTGCGCGCGACGGCGGCTCCACGAACGGGAACTCCTCGATCGGCGGCAATCCAAGCACCTGCATTTGCAGAATCACACCGGCCAGCGATGAGCGGCGGATTTCGGGATCGGTGAACGGCGGACTGTCCTGCAACGCCTGCTCGCTGTACAAGTGCACGCACACGCCGTCCGCGACGCGACCGCATCGTCCGCGGCGTTGCCGGGCGCTGGCCTGGGAGATGGGTTCAATCTGCCGCGACTGGATATGACGCCGCGGGCGGTACCGGTTGAGACGGACCAGACCGGAATCAATGACGTACCGAATCCCCGGGATGGTGATGGATGTCTCCGCGACATTGGTTGCCAACACGATGCGGCGTCGGCCGCCCACGGTGAACACCCGTTGTTGCTCATCCAAACTCAGCCGGGCATAGAGCGGCAGAATCTCCGTGCGCGCATATTTCTTCCCGCGCAACAACTCGGCAGCATCACGGATCTCGCGCTCGCCCGGCAGGAAGACCAGCATGTCGCCTGCGGGATCGAGTTCGTCCACCCACCGCACCGCCCGTCCGACGTGGCGCACGATGTCTTCGTCTGGATCCAGCGGCGGAAAGAATTCGTCCTCGATCGGATACGTGCGCCCCTCGACCGTCAGCACCGGCGCGCCGTGGAAGAACTTCGAGAAGGACTCGGGATCGAGCGTGGCCGAGCTGATGAGAAGCTTCAGATTCGGACGTCGCGGCAGCAGGTTCTTGAGGTAGCCGAGAATGAAATCAATGTTCAGAGTGCGTTCGTGGGCCTCGTCAACGATGAGCGTGTCGTACTGGTTGAGGCTGCGGTCCTGCAACGTCTCTGCGAGCAGAATCCCATCGGTCATGAACTTGATCGCTGTCTCTTCGGTGGTTTGGTTGTCGAAGCGTACCTGGTACGCGACATGCCGCCCGAGCGTGCAGTGCAACTCCTCCGCCACCCGCCGGGCCATGCTGACGGCGGCGAGCCGACGCGGTTGGGTGCAACCAATGAGCCCCCGGCGACCGCCACCGGCGAGCCACGCCAGCTTGGGTAGCTGGGTTGTCTTGCCCGAGCCGGTGTCGCCACAGACGATGAGGACCTGGTGACGCTTCAGCGCCTCGAGGATTTCGTCACGGCGCGAAGAGATCGGAAGGTCGCGCGGAAAGTGGATGTGCGGCTGCCAACCCTGCCGGGCTTGGTAACGTTTCACCGCTCGATGAAGCTGTTGCTCCAGCGCCCGCAATCCGCGGTCCACGGGCAGTTGCTGGCGCGCCCGCGCCTGGAGTTGCATGACACGGCTGCGCAGACGTGCGTAATCCGCGATCAGCAATCCCTCCCGGGCTGCTTCGAGGCGTCTGAACCATTCGCCGGCCGCGCCATGATCTTGAACGAGCTGCTTCGACATGGTGAAAGGACCAAAATACGAGAGAGCGGCGCTGATGCCAAGCGATGTCGTGGTCAACAATTCGCCGGACGCATCTTCGAGTTGTCGGTTGGAAGTTCCTCGGTTGCATGTGCTGAAACAAGCTGAAGCTT
>CAZOTB010000307.1:0-3552 GCA_964582645.1 uncultured Verrucomicrobiota bacterium
TCGTGGTCGAGGAACGACGCGGGTTCATGGAAGAGCAGATCGCCGACATCGTGCGTCGGTTCAATCAACTCGACGCCGGTGAGGGTGGCCGCGCGCCGTTGCTGACCAACGTCTGGGGCAAAGAGTTTCCCCACGGCCTGCGCGGCATTCCGCAGACGCGCGGGCTGAACGTCTCGGTGCTTATCGAGCGGCTTTCGCCGTTGCTCAAATCAGTGCCGACCCCGGCTTCGTCTGCCGCCCGGATCGAACAGGAACTCGCCCTGCTCGACGCCAACGGCAAGTTCGACGTTCGCATCCCGGGCCGCACGCCTACGTTCTGCCCGGGATGTCCGCACCGCGACTCCGCGAGCGTGTTGATGGAGATCAAAAAACAATTCCGCGATGCCGCGTACATGCAGCAGCGACACGGTCGCAAGCCGCTGGATCTGGTGTTTCACGGCGACACCGGCTGCTACACGATGCTGATGTTCGAGCCGACGAAAGAACTCATGCACAACTACAGCGGCATGGGTCTCGGCGGCGGAACGGGCGCAGGCATTGATCCGTTCATCACCAACAAGCAGATCACTTTCCTGGGTGACTCGACGTTCTTCCACAGCGGTATCGCCGCGATCTCGAACTCGCTCAAGCAGCAGCAGGACATTGTCTATGTCATCCTCGACAACAAGACGACTGCGATGACCGGCCATCAGCCGGTGCCGTCGCAAGCGCCCGACCTGATGGGCGACGAGACGTACAAGCAGAATATTGACCGCATTTGCGAGGCGTTGCTCGGCAATGGCGTCGAAGTGGTGCGGGCGAACCCCGAGCTGCGCGATCACTGGAAGCACGTGCTTGAGGAAACGATTCTGCGCGATGGCGTGAAGGTCGTCGTGGCCGACAAGGAGTGCGGTATTACCTATCACCGTCGCGGATCGCGCGCCGAGCGGGCGACGTTGCGCAAGCAGGGCTACCTCGCGAAAAAGAAGTACATCAACGTCACCCAGGAAGTCTGCGAGAACTGCCTCGAATGCACCAAGGGCACCGGCTGTCCGGGGCTGACGTTTGTGGACACCCCCCTCGGCTCGAAGGTGCAGACCGATCTCTCATGGTGCGTGGCCGACGGCGCGTGTCACCGGATCAAGGCGTGCCCTTCATTCGAGGAAGTGACCGTGCTTCGGAAGCAGGCCCCGCCATCGCCGTTGGAGGGCATTGACCTCACGAACCTGCCGCTGCCCGAGCCGCGGCGCTTCGACGGATCGTATCGAATTTACCTCGCGGGCGTCGGAGGCATGGGCATCGGCGTTTCGACGGCGACGCTCGTGCGAGCCGGGTTCAAGCAGGGCTACGAAGTGCAATTCTGCGACAAGAAGGGGCTCGCCATCCGCAACGGAGGCGTGTATTCGCAGATTGTTTTCTCGCGCGACGGCTCGGACCACACTTGCAACATCATCCCGTACGGCAAAGCCGATTTGTTGATCGGGATTGATTTACTCGAAGCCGTGCGCAGCCTCTCGCCGAACACCAACCTCCGCGTCGGCAGCCCGCAACGCACCACCGCCGTCGTGAACACCTTCAAGACACCGACGATCCTGACGTTGCTCGGCGTGGACGATTTCAAGATCAGCGACCTCGAAGAAACGATGCGACGGTACACGCGCCACGACCAATACTTCGGGTTGGAGTTCTCGACCGTGTGCGAACACTACTTTGGCACCAAGCTCTACACCAACGTGCTGATGCTCGGGGTCGCCTTCCAGCGCGGCTTGTTGCCGATTGATCTGACGAACATCGAATGGGCGCTAAAAGAAACGATGGGCCCGGACGCGCAGAACAACCTCAACGCCTTCGCGCTCGGGCGCCGCTTGGTCGTTAATCCCGAGTTGATCTCCCGACATCACCTCACCGAGACGTATGAACAATTCATCGCTGAACGCCTCGAATGTATCCGACGCGACCATCGCGCGGGCCGGAAACTGGCGGAGACGTTCGTCGCTTGCGTGAAACGCGCGGAGAAATTGCTTGGGCTCGGAGAGCAGACATGCAAGGACATCGTGTATCGGCTTTACGACCTGATCGAATACGACAAGGGCAGGAGCGCGAACCGGTACCTCGATCTCGTCGAGCACGTGTTCGCGTCCGACAGCGCCGGCTACGAATACGCCGCCACCAAAGCCGCTGTCTGCAATCTCCATCGCGTCATGATCATCAAGGACGAAGTGTTCGTCGCGCACCTGCTCACCAGCTACGAGAAGTTGCGGCGCGACTACCATCGCTACCACATTGATCCCGAGCGCGGTGACAAACTCATCTACCGGCACATCAATCGCCCGCGCTTCGACATCGGCCCGCTGCATTTCGAGTGGGACATGCGCACCCGCAACTGGATGTTGAACCTGATGAAACACATGCGTTGGCTGCGCGCGGTGTTGCCGGCGTGGCATCGTCGCGAGAAGCAGCACCGCGAGTGGTACATCGGCCTCGTGCGCGACTTCCGCTACCACGATCGCGCCAGCTACGAGACCTGGGTCAAAGTTCTCCGCACCCCCGAGCAAGCCACCGGCTTCCGCGAAGTGCGGTATCCAAAAATGGACGCCGCCGAGAAAGAGGCTGCCGAACTGTTGCAGCACCTCCAACGAGGCCCCAAGCCCAGCGCACCGCTGTATCAGTTTGCGAAGTAATTCGTTCCATACTACTGAAGCGTGATCCGCCCAGTCGAGGAGGGCTCGCCATGCCTGCAAAGACTTGTCCGCCGCGCAGTGACGCAAAACCTACCCGACAGAAATTTCTGACTCTTTGCTCTCCTGGCGATCTTCTGTTCCAAGAGTTCCGGATGTATGGACGTCCTGAAGCCGTGGATCGGTGGTCCGGTTTCTTCTGTTTTCCCCAGTATTTTCGCCTTCTCGAAGCGGGGAGTGTCAAGCGTTGTTTTTTTGTAACTGCTCAGGTAGCCTCCCGCGGCGGGAGGCTGCCTGAGCAGTTACTATTCAAAAACTGAAAAGAGGAACGAGCCATTACGCAGGGAGCTCGGGTTGGACGTTCGCCCAACCTCTCGCATTCTGCCGGGAGATCCGTCGTGTGAAGACAGTAAAGCGGGTGCAAAGGAAGGGCTAGTGAAGCAGGGCAATTCTATGCCGGCAATGTTGGAATCTCGCAAACAGTGGTTTCTCGATTCGGATGAGAGGCTCTCCTATCCGTTTCTATGTATCGGCTCAAGACCTGAGACTACGTTCCGTGTTTATGGCCAGTGTGCCGATGGCGTACAAACGATGCCACAGTCATCCGGCCAGAGCTCGCGCTTCATGGAACATGAAGAGAACTACTTTCGTTGGGCCTAGCTCGGTGCCAGGCCCCGTCCTTGGTATTGGATCCCAGAGGCATTCAGCTTCGGGAAAAGGATACTGGAGCCCGAGGAGCTCCAGCTCATGACTTATGCCGCTCTCGGACATGGCGCGAAGGGGATCAAATATTACGATGCCGGCGTTCGTGGTGGCAAGGCTGGTACCTACTACGGCTTTCTTAGCCCGAGTTCGTCAACCGACACGGGAAATCTCGGAATTTTCGCCTTGCGGC
>CAZOTB010000308.1:0-3522 GCA_964582645.1 uncultured Verrucomicrobiota bacterium
GCCATGCCGTAGAGCAGGCCGGTGCATTGCTGGCGGATGTCGTAGGCGGCGATGCCCGGTAGGCCGAGTTTCGCCTGAAGAAAGCAGACGCAGCCCGGATCGGCGTGGTCGGGCGTGATGGTGTTCATGATGAGCAGGTCAATGTCGCTCATCTTCAGCCCCGCGTCGGCCACCGCGGCCTGGGCGGCGAGCGCGCCGAGGTCGGAGGCGCTCACGCCGGCCTCGGCGTGATGACGGCGGCGCACGCCGGTGCGCTCGACGATGAACTCGTCGGTGGTGTCCACCATCTTCTCGAGGTCGAAGTTGGTGGTGACCTTCGGCGGCAGGTAGTGGCCGGTGCCGAGGACGCGGGAGCGGGTGATCATGGTTCTTTCGTCATCCGTAATGCGTAATGCGTAAACGGAAATCATCCATTACGCATTACGTATTACTCGTCAGGTGGGCATCCCTTCGTGCTTCAGCGAGTTCTTCACGAGCAGGCTGCAGTTTTTCTGGAAGAAGTCCACCGGCAGCGAGCCGGTCTGCGCGTGGATCTCCGCGCCGAGTTCGCCGGCGAGCGCGCGGGCGTCCTTGCCGCCTTTGACGGCGTCCACGATGCGTTGGTGATACGCCTCGGCGGAAGCGATGGCGCCCGCGAAATACTGCTTCACTTCATCCACGCCGGTGATGACGGCATTGTGGGCGAGGCAGAGAATCTCGGCGCCGAGGGCGGCGAGGCGGCGGTTGGAGGCGAGGTAGGCGGCGTAATCGGTGAAATACATCGGCCACCAGGCGTTCTTGTCCACCATGTAATAGCCGGTCACGTCCGCGACGATGGCGAGTTTCCGCGCCGGCTCGAAGAAGCTGAGGCTGCAATCGCTGTGGCCCGGCGTGGCCATGACGCCGAAGTTGAGTCCGCCGACGGTCACGATGTCGCCCTCCTTCAGGACGCGGTCCACGGGAATCTTCGGCTCGGCCAGCGCCTCCGGTTTCTGGCCCTCGCTGATCGCGCCCTTGCCGATCAGCCACGCGGTGAGGGCCTGGTCAATCTTGGCGAAAAAGCCGATGGCCTTCTCGTTCGCCATCGTCGCGGCGGCGATCTGCGAGGCGAGCACCTGCGCGCCGGGGAACATCTTCCGGAACGCCGGCACGGCCATGACGTGGTCGGGATGGCCGTGCGTGACGATGATCTGCTTCACGCTCTCGCGAGCGACGCCGAAGCTGGCGAGTTGCTGTTCCAGCACCGGCCCGCAGGCGCCGACGCCGCCCTCGACCGTGGCGGCCTCGCCGCCGTCGCGGACGATGAAGATCGGGTAGTCAAACGTGCCGAGCATCAACAGGTTGTCGGTGATCGCAACAGGCGGATTCGTTATGAGCATGGTTGTTCTCCAATCGGGCCGCATCATCTACCGGAACCAACCGCCGGGGGCAAGGCTGCAATCGTCCCTGTGGACGGCGGGCACACGGCATTATCATGTGGGTGGGGAAAAGGCTGCAAACATTGGGCTAATCATTTTGGGCTAGACAATGCCGCTCGTTTCGGGTGGTATCGGCTGGGATGAAATCACAATCCAATGACTCCTTCGCCTTCACTCGCGATCCCGCTCCGGTCGTGCTGGCTGAGTTGGCCGTCCGCACCCTCCAGCCCGACGAGCAGGCGCGCGCGGATGCACCCAGCAGGTCAATTTGTCGAACCCGGAACTGATCGTGTCGAGTCGGATGTCGAAGACCGGAGTAGAAGCCGTTGCGGAACGCACGAAGCCGGCGAGCACAAGAACGCAGAGAACAAAACAACGTTGGTAGGGTAGATGTGGTTTCATGGTTTTGATTTCGTTATGGAGCAAAACGCATCGCGAAGACATCCGCGTCCTTCAGCACGAAGCGTAGCCGCACGGGCTTGCCGGCGAGTGCGCTGACATCGGCACTGGACTTCCATGCGACGGTGGCGTCGAGTTCGTCTCCGTAGAGCGGTGGCATGTCGGCGAGCGCAAAGCCGGGGAGTGGATGGCCGCTGGCATCCTGGATTTCGACCTGCACGGAGCCTGCGGCGGAAGTGGAGTAATTGATCGTCAGATGCTTGCCGGAAAACGTAAACGGCTTGGTCACCAACTCACCACCGCGGAAAGGCGCGTTGACGGACACGAAGCCATCGAGTCGCAACGTGCCGCGGCGCAGCCGGCAGCCGGGCGTGTAGTAATGCTCGGTCCAAAACACGGAAAGTTCTTCTTGCTCGTTTCCGTCCATGCGCCTGGTCGGAATGACGCCCCAAGCCGGCAGATTGTTTCGCGTGACCCATCGTCCAGGGTCCAGTCCGGGCCGTATGAACGCTTCAAGGAAGCGCCGGTCGAAATGGACTCCATCGCGCGAGGTCATGAACACCGCGTCGGTGACTCCCCACATTTGCTTGTCGTTGTTTCCGACGGTCCATGAGTTGTCGGCGTTTCTGCGCTTGGCTGCTCGCTGGGGCATGTAGCGCATCGGCATGGCAACGTAGATGTGCGGCGCGCGGAAGTAGGGGATAGTGGCGTTGGTGTAGAGGTGCTCTTCGTCGCCGTCGCTACGAACGATCGGTTGCTTCAGCGCGTCATTCCAATGCAGGAAATCGGCGGAGGTCGCGTGGAGAATATCGCGGATTCCTTTTCGATAGACGCGGTAGTAGGCCATATACTGCTGGCGCAGCGGATCATAGAAAGCGATGTTCGCACTGTCGAAATCGCCGTGTGTGATGACCGGCTTGTCCCACATTTGCCGCCAGTGAAAACCGTCGGCCGATGCCATCGCCGTCAGCGGGTAGCGGCCATCCGGCATCAGACGATTGCCGAATCCCTTGTATCGCTCGCTCGCAGGGGTTTTGGGGTTGGTGTCTTTGAAGACCGGGAAAAAACTGGTCAACACAATGTTGTTCTCCTTGGAGCCTTGGAACTCATGCAGGCCCAGACTCGGTCGCGTCCAGTGGATGCCGTCCTGGCTTTCTGCGTAGCACATAAACGCCTTCATCAGACCCAGACCGTCGGCTTTCCCCCGGTAAAACATCCGATACTTGTCTCCGTCTTGGAACACACTGGCAATACCGGCAGTGTGGCCCTCCCAGGGGTGATCGAATCTCAGGGTGACCTCACGCTCAATGGGGTGATGCAGTTTCAGACTGGCACCCGACATTCTCTCGACCAGATAGTCGTCAACGAACAACTCGCGTCGGGAACCGATGTCCAGTGGTGAGCCAGCTCCGCAAACATCGCTGATGGCAAACGCAAGTAAACTTGTAGCAAATGCCAGTGATGTTCTCAGGATGCTTGGGTGGGTCGTGTGAATTGGGTTGGTCATGGAGATTGGGATTGAGATTCGATTACGGAGCAAACCGGAACGCAAAGACATCCGCGTCCTTCATCACAAAGCGCAGGCGCACGGGTTTGCCGGCGAGCGCGCTGAGGTTGGCACCGCCTTTCCAGTTGACCACGCGCTCCAGTTCGTTGCCGATCTGCTCCTGACAGTCCGCCAGCGAAAAACCGGGCAATGGCTGGCCGTCCGCGTCCTGCAACTCGA
>CAZOTB010000309.1:0-3502 GCA_964582645.1 uncultured Verrucomicrobiota bacterium
AGCCGCAAGGCGAAAATTCCGAGATTTCCCGTGTCGGTTGACGAACTCGGGCTAAATCGCAAACTGCTGATTCCGACGCGCGACGATGAGGCGGCCAAGTTGGTCCGGCGGGTCTTTGACGACGAGAAGCGCCGGGGCGGAATCGTGTACAGCCCAACGACGCTGCACGCCGATTCTTTCTGCGGAACACTTCGGCGATATGGGTTTCGCGCGGAAGCAATCTCCTACGCAACGCCCCCCGAGAGAGAGACGTGCTCATGGCCCGTTTCCGCGCTGGTCAGCTCGATTTCGTGGCCACCGTGGATTTGTTCAACGAGGGCGTGGACGTTCCCGACGTGGATGTGATCGTATTTATGCGGGCGACCCATAGCCGGCGCATTTTCGTGCAACAATTGGGACGCGGACTCCGTGTTAGCAAGACGAAGGATAAGGTTGTCGTCTTGGATTTCGTCACCGATCTCCGCCGGATGGCTGAGGTCGTGGAACTGGATAAAGCGGTGCGTGGCGGATCGGTTGAGAAACTAGGATTGGGGAACAGGCTTATCGAGTTCGGCGACAAGACCGCCGGAACGTACCTTCGCGAATGGATGCTGGACCAAGCATCCTTGCTCGAACGCGAAGACGATCCACTTCTGGAGATTCCGCGCTTCAACTATCCAGAGCCGCCAGCCCCCGGAGGAGTGCAATGAGCGTGCCCGACAACGTACGGCAGCAACTGCGGGACAAGCTGTGGATGACCGCCGACCAGTCGGATTGGCTCAGTTTGTCCACAACCGCAAAGTCGAAGTTTTACGAAGCCTGGACTCGCGACCCGCTAATAGGCGGCTTGCTTGCCCGGTACATCCCGCTTGGCGACGTGCGCGTGTACATTAAGGACACACTGCTGAAAGATTTCGTACAGAACCGGCTGGCGGATGATTCGAAGCCTTACAAAGCCCTTGGAATTGCCAGCGCGATCACAGTCGCAAAAAACTACGTGAAGCCGCACGGGCGGCGCTTTGCCGACGGGCGGGTGATCTGCTGGGGAAGAGCCGCTGCTTGGAAAGCCATTCTCATGGCGGTTTATGAACGAGCCTACGGTCAGACAAATTGGAAACCATTCGGTGTTATGCTGACTCACGCAGTCGGTCGCTACAAAGAAACCAGAACGCGCACAATGATCGAGAAAGCCGCTCAGCGTCTCGGCATCGAGCGTGTTGTGTGGCGCGAGTAGTTATCTTGAGAGACCCGTTGTCAAAGCAAGAGCGTTCGGCTCTGATGGCGAAAGTCAGGGCCAAGGGCAACCGGTCCACCGAGCTTGTCTTGCGTGGGGCGTTGCGAAAGCATGGAATTTCAGGCTGGAGGAGACACCCGAAGAACATTGTTGGACACCCAGACTTTTACTTCCCGCGCTCAAAACTTGCGGTTTTCGTGGACGGATGTTTTTGGCACGCTTGCCCAAAGTGTGGGCGTATTCCCAAGACCCGAGTCCTCTTCTGGTTGTCGAAGATTGAAGGCAACCGGCGACGAGACATCAGGATTCGGCGTGATCTCCGAAGGAGAGGAATTGCAGTAATGCGAATCTGGGAGCATGAACTCATCACTCATGCAGATGAATGTGGAAAGAGAATTGGGAGAAAATTAGCCACTCTTGCACGAACGGCTGTTGGCACGTCAACCCAGGCTGGGAAGCGCGCTTTGCGTTGTCCATCGCGACGGACTAGGGTACAGGCCGGTACACCGCACTCAAACTGAACGAGGACGCGCTTAATGCGATGCCTTACGCTCCTTGCGCCCAATCAATCCGTCAACATCCGACGTGTAGTTCTCCAAGAAGCCAACTGGAAGATCAAAGGCGCAGACGGCGCAGCCGAGCTGATGGGCGTCAAACCCACCACCCTGCTCGCTCGAATGAAGAAGTGGGGACTCAAGAAGCCGGCAGCGTGACTTTCGGATTTGCGAGCTGCTCACGCAGACCGAGGGCTATTTCGGCTTACGGCGCGCGTTTCTGTTTCCAAAATCCAGCCCACGGACTAGAATGCACGCCAATGTCAACCGACCTGACGTTTATCACGAACGAAGCCGGCCAGCGTTTACACGACCGCTTCGGTGTCTTGCTTGGTGACGGCACGCGCTACTTTGATTGCTTGGTCGGGTACGGCCTGACCCCCGCCGAAATCAAGCTGGTCGAGGAAAGCACCGGGCGATGAAATACGTATTGAGCCAACACGCCCAAACTCGCCTGGCCGAGCGAAAGATCGAGGCGGCATGGTTGGAGCAGGCCATCACGAACCCGCAGCGAACAGAGCCTGATCCTGACGATCCAGGGCTGGAACATCGGCTGGCCACAATCGCCGAACGCGATTATCGTGTCTTGCGCGTCGTGTGCGATCCGAGGCAAACTCCCCTCAAGATCGTCACGCTGCACTTTGATCGAAGCATGAAAGGCAAATTATGAAATTAACGGTTGATCCTGAAGTGGACGCGCTGTATCTGCGCCTGACCGAGGCGGACATCGTTGATTCCGAGCAGGTGGCGAATGGCGTAGTCTTGGACTACGACGCGCACGAGAACATTGTGGGAGTGGAATTGTTGCACCTGTCCAAACGCGGCGGCCCGGTTGAAGTCGAGAAACTCGTCTTCGAAATCCTCCGGTCGAAACAGACTGAGGAAGTGGTTGTGCGAGAGACACCCTCCGAGTATGGCAGGAAATGAAGCGGCAGGATCCCGGGGCGGACACGACGGCGCTGGAGCAGGAGATTGACCGGCTGGTGTCTGCGCTGTACGGCCTGACCCCCGCCGAAATCAAGCTGGTCAAGGAATCCGCTTCCCACTGACCGGCCAGCGTCGTGAACGCGAGTTCGTTTCAACTCAATGCGCCCCATCCGCCCACCCGACGTGCGATTCTCCAAGCCGCCAACTGGAAAATCAAAGGCGCAGACGGCGCAGCCGAGCTGATGGTCGTCAAACCCACCGCCTTGCTCGCCCGAATGAAGAAGTGGGGACTCAAGAAACCGGCAGTTTCCTGAACTGGTTCGACTGCGTCCCGGTGGATGGATTCACACACATCGCGGGAGGACAGGCCGGAACTCCAGCCTCGTGCTTTCGCTTCCCATCCCCCCAGCCAACCGGCTATGATGTGTCCCCGTGAAAGCAACCGGTTACGCCTTCCACACCGGCGTCCCCTTCATCGTCCTGACCGATGGCCGCACCTGGAGCTTCTACCTGCCGCCCGAACAAGGCAGCTACGTAGCCGAGTCCGCCGAAACGCTCACCCGCTATCTCGCCTATAAAAGCGTCGTCTCCGGCGAAGCCCTCGACACCGCCGGCAAAGAATACCGCAGCCGCAACCGCCGCTCCCAAACCGAGTGCCGCACTAGCGGCGCGAGATGCCACGGCCGGCGTTTCCGTGGCAACCCAAGTCCGACCATCCCCGAAGCGTGGCGTGAACTCGTCGAGAAATCACAGCCAGATCGAAGCCCATTGGACCTGTCGCTTGTTTTGCATATCGCAGTGTGATTGA
>CAZOTB010000310.1:0-3467 GCA_964582645.1 uncultured Verrucomicrobiota bacterium
CAAACCGCAACCGCCGTCGGCCACGCCGTCGCCGAAAGACCAATACAACTTCACTCATCAATCATAGGGGTCAACTCTTGAAAAGTCATCAATCATAGGGGTCAACTCTTGAAAAGTGAAAGTTGCTTTCTCAGCGCCTCCAGTTTCACCGCCAGTTCCAACAGCCAGTCTGTTTCCGCGACGCTCGGCGATGCCTGCACGAGAATGGTGTGATCGAATTCCGCCCGGCGCAGCAACGGCGCGAAATCGGCGGGCAGATAGTCGCGGTGCAACACCTTCCTCTCGGGCGTGAGCCACGGATAGTCGAACTTGCCGACGATCCAGAAATGTTGGTGGCTGTCGAGTTTCATGCCTCCACAACGAAGCACACCTGCTCCGGCGCAAGAGACAACGACAACGGGAATCGGTCGTCGCGCGCGGCCTGGAACGGTTGATAAACGCGACAGGCTCGACCGGCTGCTTCGATCCGCAACCCGGTCACCTCCAACGGGCGGCCGCTGAGATTCGCCAGCACGACTGCCTGCCGGCCGGTCGTCTCGTCGCGGAACAATGTCCATCTCACGTCCTTGGCGCCGGTGAATGTCACAAGCGGCTCCGAGCGTTGGAAGAGTCCGTCGGAGGCATCGAGCTTTTCTCCGAGCGAGACGACATGGAGCAGTTCGCGGCGGATGCGCGTGACCTCGGCGATGTACTCGAACAGCTTCTGCATCGGCGGGTAATCCGTGCCGCGGTTGTAGTTGGCCGGGCCGATGAGCAGGTGGTCGGCGTGCAGCACCGCTTCGTTCACCTTGTTGTAATCGTACGGCTGCTCGACGCCGGCGCAGAATGCCATCTGTGGGAAGACCGCTTTGAGCGTCGAATCCGCCGGGCCCCACCAGAGGGTGTCGGCATACGCGAAGTTGCGATCCCAACCGCCTTCATAGCTGATGCAGAACTCGGGGTTGATCGCGCGACACGCGGCGAACAGTTCGTCGAGAAACTTCAGGATGCCTTCGTGATGCGCCCGATCGGGGGAGGTGTCTTTGAGCAGCGGATTGAAGTCGAACGGCGTGTGGAAGAATTTATCCAGGTGCAACCCGTCCGCGCCGATCTCGACGAGACGGCGGAATTGTCGGATGAGCAACGCGCGCACTGCCGGATGGGCTGGATTCATCTCGCTGTTGGGCGTGGCGGTGATGAGCCGGCTGCGCGCGCTGAGCGTGCCCATGCCCCAGTAATTGGTGATGAAATATTGCACGCCGTACGGGTCGAGCACGCGGTACTTGTGCAACTCTTGCTTGTACCACTCGGTGGTCATGTCAATCGGCTGGCAATTGACGAAGAAGCTCACCCGCATCCCGAGGTCGTGCGCCGCGCGGATGCCGGCCTGGAGTTCGTCCCATGTACCGAGCCGGGGGTCGGGCGTGTAGTACGGATAACCGCGGTCGTGACCGCCGACCTGCCAGCCGGCGATCATCAGGTGGTTGATGCCGCGATCGTGCGCGTTGTTGGCCCAACTCGGAATCTCGGTGAAGCGCAGATTGATATTGTCCTCGGGCAGCATGAACATCGTGTGGAGGAACGCCGTCTCGCGTCGAATCCAGGTCGAGCCGGGCTTGATGACGGGATACTTCGCCGTGAACCATTTACGATAGATCGCCGCCGATTCGCGCCAACCGCCGTCGTGGCAGCGGAACACAACCGGCGCGCTCGTGAATGTGTCGCCCGGCTTTGTGAACGGGAAATGCACCCAGTTCATCGTCAGCCCGAGCGGCAGATCGCCGACTTCGTCGGGACGCGGCCAGTTGCCGTCGGCACGCTTCTCGGCCAGCCCGGGATCGAGCGCGAAACGGATCGCCTTTACCCGCGGCGTTTCTTCGAGCGCGGCGGAATAGAGCGCGCGTTTGCGTTTCGGGTGGAACAGGCTCATCCACGGCATGCACATGAAGCCCGGGTACGAGAACGAGTGTTCGCCGCTGAGCGTACCGAGCGTTTGACCGCGCGTATTCCCGAAATCGCGGAAGATCGGTTGTTGCCAGAACCGCGTTGCGTGCGGCAGCAAGACCTCTGCATCGCGCGCGTCTTCGCCGTCGCCGAATCCGCGCATCCCGCCGAGCATGGCGTACCACACCTCGCCCAACTGGTGCGGCGTGCCGTTGCGGACCTCGCAGCGAAATTGTACGTCCACGCCGACGAGTTCGATCCACAGCGTCACGCCGAGATTGAACTCACCTCGTTCGTTGCGCAATGGACCGGCCCAGTGGAGTGCGATTCCGTTCGCAGACTTCTCGGCCGACGTGAGTGTCTGCTCGGTGCCGAGGATGTAATTGCCGCGCATGTGCGGCAACGGAAGCAGCAACCGAAAATTCTCGGCGAGCCGTGGCTCCTGGATGAGGTCGAAGCCGCCGATCTTGTCGCGCAGTTGCAGCAGTCGGCCCGATTCGCGGTCAAAGTCGAGGGCGTACTGAGTATTCTCAAGCCGGTGAGTGGGCGTCATTGGCTATTTCTCCTTGAAGTTGTCCACGGTCACCTCCTCGTGCACGGTCCGCAAGGCATAGATGAAGCCGCGCATCTCGTGTTTGAACCGCAGACAGGACGTTGTCAACGAACCCGTGTGTACCCAACCGTCGAATTTGGCTTCGTTGAGCTTGTCGGTCATCGTGGCGAACGCGCCTTCGCAGTGCCAGAGCGCGGGGTTGGTGATCCCCCACCTTCTTGTATTCGGTGGCCAGCTCGTACATGCGATGGACCGTGTTGTCGTAAAGCTGCTGCTCGGGCAGGCGCTCGAAATTTGGCACATCCACGCTCGAACCATCAATCAAGTTCGTCGGAAAACTCGCGCGCAAGAGAGGAATCACAAAACCGGGGTCGCCCCACGGGATCATGACTTTGCGACCGGGCAATTCCTTGCGCACCATCCCCGCGACGAGCCGGGAAGTTTCGAAGAACATCTTCAGCCGCTGCTTTTCTTCGTCGGGATGCTGGAACGGTTCGTCATTCGAGGATTCGGGAAAGTTTCCTGCCGTGAGTCTCGGGCTGATGTGCGGCTCGGCGAAGAAACTGATGTTTGCGGGCTTCAAGGGCTTGGGCGTGTCCTTCTCCCAGTCGTCCACCGCCTTGAGCAGCGACTTGCGGAGTTCCTCGATCTTCACAGGATCGTTCGGCGTGTCGGCGGCCCACGGCTGTGGCGAGACATGGTACGCGGTGGTCTGACCCTTGCCCCAGTGCTTCAACATCAGCGCCCTGGTTTCGTCGGACGCAAAAGTCGGCGTATGCGGGGCCTGCCGCGCACCTGCCAACGTCATCAGGCGAACGTGGTGGTCCACCTTCGGTGTGTGATACCCGGCGTGATAGCTCCCATAACCGAACATCGCTCCCTTGCCCTCGATCCAGTTCACCGACCGGGTGTCGGGAGCGAGGCGGACGAAGGAACGTTGCTCGGTCCATTTCTGTTCGCCGAGTTCGAGCGTGGCGACGACGTTGTGGTA
>CAZOTB010000311.1:0-3411 GCA_964582645.1 uncultured Verrucomicrobiota bacterium
GTTGGCCGTCCACAAACTGAAACTGGTTGTACGGCGACCCGCCGAAGTCCGGTTCATGCGTGTAAACCGCGTGGACGCGCCACGACCGCCGCGCATAATCCACCTTGGCGTGCGTGTACGTGCCCCGGTAATTCTCGAAGAACACATCTTCCGGGCGCTTCGGGTCAACGACCGCGTCCATGTAAAACGCCTGCCCGCCGTAATACTCCGCGACGATCCGGCCACCCTGCCCGTTGACGATGGCCGTCCGCCGCGGCGCGACCGGCTCGGCGACGATGATGTTCCCGCGCCCATCCGCTGTCATGTCCGCGATGTCGCGGAAATTCTCCGGCACATACCGGCCCAACTCCCGTCCCCCGGCGCGTCCAAATGTCGCCTGCAACTTCCCATCCCCGCCAAACCGCTTGATCTGCTGGCTCGGCGCGCCCTCGGCGACGTAGAGCGTCTCGCCGTCGAGCGCGAGCCGTTGCGGGTTGGTCAGCCCGTTCACCACGACACGCCCGGCGCGATCCACGACCGTGTCTCCGGTGATAATCAAGAGATTGCCCGTCGTCGCCACCGGCGCCGGCACGCGGATCGTCTCCGTCACCGACAACGTGCGCGCGTCCACCAACCGCACCGCGTTCTTCTCCCGAAACGCCAGCACCAACATCGCCCCGTGCGCGCTGAGATGATTCGCTTTTACGCCATCCCACGCGAAATCCTTCGTCAGCTCAATCTTCCCGGTCGCCCGGTCGTAGCGGCGAATGCCGCCCGCCGCCGTCAGCGCGAACAACTTCCCGTCCGCCACCGCCAAGCACAACGGATGATGGCCATCGTACGTCTGCCCGATCGCCCAGTGTTGCTGTTTCCAATCGAGCGACTGTTTGACGATCTCCGTGCGCGCCTCGGCATGGTTCGCGCCAAGATAGATACCGGTCTCGTCCACGGCGACGCACGACACCGATGAATGATTACCGGGCCATTCCCCGATGGGCGAGTGCGGCGGATTTTTTCCGAGCAAAAACTGAAACTCCGCGCGCAGTCCCGGCGACGCCACCAACCGCCACTCATACGTCCCCGGTGTGACCGGCTGCCCGTCCCGGTCGAGACCATCCCACGCCACCGTGTGTTCGCCCGCCGGCAAGGCTTCCCCGCGCAACAACTGCCGGTATTGCCGGCCCGACGCCCGATCATAAACCGCCAGCGACACCCGCCCGGGTTTCGTCAGCGCAAACGCGATTCGACCGGCGCCGTCCGGTGCGCGCGCCGCCTCACGCGACGGCACGCAACCAGCCAGCACTCCGAGCGCCATGACTGCCCAAACAAATTTCACCCGCAAAGCCTTTCCAAGGCCGCAGTTGCCCGCGCCGCAATGTTTGGTTCCGGTGTCCACCTCCAGCGCCGCAATAGCGCGATGGCGCTCTCGTCCGGCCACCGCGTCAGCGCCGCGCAGGCCACCGAATGTGCATGATACCGTTGCCTATCGTCCTGCAACAACCGCATCGCTGCCGGCACGACCGCACGGTTGCCGCGCGCCATCAACTCGCGCACCGCCCGCACCGTCTCACGCCACGCCGCGGGCGCGGGCTGTTCCAAGCACGCGAGCAATTCCGCGTCGGCAATCTTCGCGCAGGCCGGATCAGCCGGCCACAGCGGTTCGTTGCCGGACATCATCGCCGGACACACCACGGGCGCGACCGGCTCCGCGCCGAGATCCGGTACGGACACGCTTGCGCGACCGCCGTCCCACGTCGCCTCCCACGACCACGCGCCGATCGCCTGCACGCGGAGATTCTCCGCCACAAACGGCAACAACACCGTCGCCGTCCGCAGTTCCTTGCCGGCAAAACTCCGCACCAAGCGCCGGCTGCCGGACCACGGCCAGACGCCGTGCGGCAACGGTTTCGGATAATGCGGCTGCGACTCATACCGATGCGTCTCCCCCACCGGCCAACCAAGCGTTACCGGCACTTCGACCGGCGGCAGATACATCTGCCAATCCCAGGCCAGCGATTCATCGGCCCGGTAATCATCCACCATCCAGCCGATGCCGGCCGCGTCCATCGCAATGAACCGGCGCGCCACGCGCAACGGCAGAGCCGGATCGTAGATCGCCCGGCTGTCGAAAGCGACCATGTGCCGTTCCGCCGTGCGCTCCTCGAACACGCACTGCCCGGCCACGGCGTCGAACGGAAACCACTCGCGCTGCCCGGCCACCACCACCGTGTTTGCCTGGCCAATCAGGCCGGTATCCACGGCGGCGAGAAAGTTTTCGAGCGAACCGTATTGCTGGAGAATCATCTCCAACCGCGCCGGTTCGAGCCGCGCGCGCAGCCCGGCCACGTCGTGCGCCAGCCGCGCGTCGGGATCGCGACCGCCGTCGCCGAAGATGGCCGTGCCATTGACTTCCCAGAGGACATGATTCGGATTGCACTGGTACCGGCCGACGGCTTGGACGGTGTCGGAAGTGCGGTCGGCACAAAGCATCAGCCGACTGCGCGTGGGCCGGTGGTCAATCACCGCCGCGCAACGCGGCCGCGTCCAGCCGGACAACGTGGGCGCAACGACCGGACGCGCGGCGCGCTCCGGCCAGCACAACAACGCCCACAGCCGGTCATCGGTGCGCCAGCAGATGGTGTCGTATTCATCCCAATTTTGACGGATCAAATCCATGGGCAACGGCTCGCCGGTCAGACGGCACAGATACACCAGCGGCGACAAGGTGTAATACGTCGTCCAGCCGTGGTTGTCCCAACCGGGCGCGCAGCCCGACGGACTGGCCAGGTCGCGGTGCAATTCCAAAATCGCGCGCAGCGACGTACCGTTCGGGCCGAACTTCTTCTCGAACACGGCCGGGCCTTCCTGTTCGATGAGCAGCATCGCGAGCCACATCGCCAGCGGGCTGACGACTTCCATCTGGTAGGTCGAACCTTCGCCGCTGTAGCCGTCCGGCGGCATCAGCCC
The DNA here is from genome assembly GCA_964582645.1 of uncultured Verrucomicrobiota bacterium. Lineage (GTDB taxonomy): Bacteria > Verrucomicrobiota > Verrucomicrobiia > Palsa-1439 > CAZOTB01 > CAZOTB01. Next base: position 2,947 of record CAZOTB010000311.1, read on the forward strand.
GATCCATTGCCGGGCGCGGTCCAGCCCGAGTTGCGCGAGCCACGCGGCGGAGTCGCGCTCAACGCCGAGCCGCAACAATCCTTCGCCGACGATGCCGCAGGTGAGGCTCATCGAGAGGAATTGGTTGTCCGCCGACGGCGCGCGACCGGCCAGGACGGGGGCGACGTGTTGCCGGCAGAACTGGACGAGATCGCGACCGAGTTGGGCGCGGTCGGCGTCGTTCCACGGGGAAACGGTTTCGAGCCACGTGGCGTACGCGGCGACGCGCAGCGCGTGCGGGGCGATGCACCAGGTGTGATACTCGGTGGCGTCGTTCTCGCACCGGGCGAGATACCGGGCGCGATCGAGTAACGCGGCGCGCGCGCGTTGCACCGCGACCGGCTCGCGGTGAAGCCAGACCGGCAGGAACTGGTTTTCCACCGCCCAGTCCGGTTCCGTGGCCAGCCGGTGTTGAAACCGGGCGAC
>CAZOTB010000312.1:0-3368 GCA_964582645.1 uncultured Verrucomicrobiota bacterium
GTGCCATAACCGGAGCCTTCTTCATCCCGACCTTTAGATGTTTATCACATCTTCAGATTTCACAAATGAACTTCGACGAACAAAGCGACACGACCCGTTTGTGAAAATTGAAGAGTTGACCCTCATGGCTGCTGCTGGTCGCGGCGTTTCCGTGTAACGAGCAGCCGGGCGAGGGCAGCGGAATGCGAGCAGGAATTGACTGATCGAAGACGAGATGGCTATGGGGCCGGAACCGGCAAGCCGGCAGGGAACGCGTCAACCATTCTGTCAATTGTCAAGGACTGACCCTGATGACTCACTTCCGCACTGCGCTCTGGAACCCATGCGTTCTTCTGCTCGGCGATGGCTTTCACCAAATCGTCCCACTGAGCTTTGGTCAGCCGCAGAAACCGAAACTTCTGGTTGCGCTTCAACAGCGGTTTTGGGATGCGCGTCAGCGGAATGTGAACAAGTCGCACGTGATATTTCCTAGCAATACGCTGAATGCGCTGACTGGGAACATACGCGGCGTAGTAGGCTACCGTCTTTCGCGCACAGAACTCAAACATGATTTCCAGCCAATCGTACAAGTCATTGGATCCTTCGGGCAGCCTGACCAGTGGGTTAATAACCCGGTCGTAGAACGTCACCCCACGCCCTCCCTTTATCCAAGTTGGACAGTCGAGAGTGACAAACGAGAACTCGCGGATTCGCTCGGTCACGTGGCATGGCTTGTCTTGCAGCACAAGTTGGTCTGTCGCCTCTCGTGAACAACTCCCCACATGCGTACAATCAGGGTCAATCCAACCGGCGTGTCCTTTGCCTCTTGCTTTCCCTTGCAGAACAGACGAATGCTCGTTACGGCTGGTAAAATCAATGACGGCATTTGTAATCCGCAACTGGGCGTTGGCTTGCTCGCGCACGTAAACGGTTCCATCTTGCCAGTGGCGAATCGTGTCGCGCACATCTACGCCATCCCGCAGTCCTGCCTGAAATGGAAGTGACTTGGATTCCTGCGAATCCGGCAAGCTGGCGTGTTCCAACACATAGCGCACAAACGCTTCGTAATCTTCTTCGTCTGGGGGATACGCTACCCAAGCGAATTTATCCCCCTCTTTGGCCTCGGGAACATTCGCATACGGCTTGCGTATCTTCTTGTCCGCATCCTCCTGTTGAACGACCCACATCATTCGCGCACCACCGTGCGGCTGCCAGTACGGCTTGGCACTCAGCCATTCTCCATCGAGCCGGTAGCCCTGCACACCGTTTTCAGTGTCATACGTCAGTGGTGAAAGACCGCGACTCTTGTCCGTCAGTCGTTCGCGCATGGCAATCAGGTACAGACGGCCCGCATACCGATTGCCCATCGTCGCCGACGATGCCGTCAGTAATTCGCCCAAACCCGGCATCTCCCGCAAACCTGACGACGCCGCCAGATTCCGGGCATAGATAAGCATCCGCGCAACATCAACACTGGCGTTCGTTGGCTCAATGAACTCCTCGTCCTCACCGCCCCTGTGTCCTTCGATTTGCAGCGATACCGCCGCTTTCGAGCGGCAAGCCGCCAGCCCCAGTTCCCGGATGGCTTCCAGTTCATCATACCGGTCAGGGGCTTTTGCATACCGCGCCAGCAACAACGGCATCCGCCCCGTCATCCGGTACAACGCCGTTGGAGTCAGTCGCGCCCGGCGAATCGTATGGCTTTGCGTCACTTGTACGTTCGGACTGGTGAAGTCGGCAGTCCTCAGTCGTTGAACTATCCGCGTCCAATGCGCCATGCCGCCCACCCAGAGTACGCACCGGTGCTTCTGCATCAGTTCCGCCAGTCGTGCCGCCATAAACGCCTCACGCGCCACGTCCCCGTCTGCCGGAGCACCAGTCCGTTCCCGTAACGAATCGGTTGCCTCCCGAAACAATCGTCCAACACGCGGCGCGAACTCACACCCCGGCAACGGCACATCTGCCCGAAGAATCGGCCCGGCAACATCGAGGTCAACACAATGCACCTGAATCTTCCGCGCCACGGCGAGCCGATATGCTTCCAGAATCGAATCGCCGGGAACACATGGCAGAATCTCACTCTCCGTCACCGACGCGACCGGGGCGGGCCAACAAGAAGCCAGCCAGTCCATTTCCGCCGCGAGTGCATCGGCCAACTCCACGGCGACAACATTGGGGCGGAACTTGTTCATCGCGGCGCGTACCGCCTGTGCAAATACCGGTTGATAATGGCACGATGGCACCACCACCAGATTCTCGTGTGTTTCAACGAGGCTCAACATGGTCAATCGCCTTCTTTCATCTCGCTATCCGGTTTCAACAGCACTTGCTTGACCGCCCGCTTCAGTGGCCGGTCAAGCCCGATTCGCCGAAGCTTCTGGGCATACTGTGCCAGTGCGAGTTTATCCCTAATGCTATCACGGCACTGGTTCGAGGCGCGTTTCTTGAGTTCGGTGAACACCTGTTTCAATAGGCCATCGTCCACGCCCGGACACTTTAGCCGCACAATCTGCTCTTGGATTTCCCACGGAGGACTGACCACCTCAATCTTCGGTTTCAGACGACTCTGAATGTAGCCAGGCAGTTCATAAACCGAGGCGTCATCGTTCATCGTCACGCACAACCGGAAATCCTCATGCGCATGAATCTTGACCGCCGCCAACGCGCTTTCAACATACCGCCGCTCATCCAGCAACGGAGCCAGCGATGCCCAGCTTCGCTCCGGCATCCGGTTGCCTTCGTCGAGAATCAGGATGCCACCCCGCAGCATGGCCGTCACAACATTGGAGGCGCGATACTCGATTTGCCGGTTGCCGGTCAGCACCGGCGTAATGATGAGGTCTTCCGGGCGCGTGTCCATCGTACATTGGAACAGGTAAATCTCGCGCCCCAACTTTCGCCCCACCGCACAGGCCAATGTGGTCTTGCCGATGCCCGGTTCTCCAATCAAACGCGGGTTCAACGGCGGCTCGACCTTGGAAAGCCGCAGCCACGCCGCCTCCAACTGCCGGAGATAATCTCCATAATCCACCCACTCTGAAACGTGATTGTCAGCCGCCCCAAGTGTGAGTTCAACGCCTTGGATGATTGCTTTTTCCATTTTTATTTTCCTTCCTTGCCATAGCTTTCTGGTTGCCGTTTCAAAAGCCACAACACATTCAGCCTCATCGCCAGCTGCTGATTTCTTTGCATGACTCCTTTCTCCTCTCCGTTGGTTGTTGGTTTGTTCGCCGCCAATTTCCACAACAACATCTTTCGTTCTTCGACTGTGCTCATGATTCTCCTTTGTTTTGTGGTCGTCCCGCCCTGTCGGGGCGGTCTGTTTCCACCGGGGCCACCGGGGTCACATCTGATTTTTCGATGTTTCCACCGGCGATGTTTCCACCGGG
>CAZOTB010000313.1:0-3309 GCA_964582645.1 uncultured Verrucomicrobiota bacterium
AGCGGCTGGGTCACAATCTTCGGCAAGCCGTACAGCGAAAGCAAAGCCCGCGTTGGCTACGTGCCGCAACGCGAGTCGGTGGACTGGGACTTCCCCGTCACGGTGATGGACGTGGTGTTGATGGGACGCTATGGCCGGATCGGCATGATTCGCCGCCCGTCGAAGCACGACCACGCGGTGGCCCGGGAATGTCTCGAGCGCGTGAAGATGCTCGCGTTCGCCAACCGCCAGATCGCCAACCTCTCGGGCGGCCAACAGCAGCGTGTCTTCCTCGCCCGCGCGCTGGCGCAGGAGAGTGATTTGTATTTCATGGACGAGCCATTCGCGGGAGTGGACGCCGCCACTGAGAGGGCCATTGTCAGTTTGCTTCATGAACTGAGGGAAAAGGGCAAGACCGTGATTGTGGTGAGCCACGATTTGCAAGCAGCCCGTGAGTATTTCGATTCGCTGATTCTGCTGAATATGCGTCTGGTCGCCTACGGGCCGACGGAGAAGGTGTTCACGCCCGAGCTTCTGCAGAAAACCTACGGTGGCCGGCTCACGATCATGACTCAGGTGGCGGAAGCGGTGGGGGAGAAAAAGTAGAGTGCGGATGAACGTTCAACATTCAACGCTCAACATTCAACGTTCAACGCTGCGGCTTCTTCTGCTGCTGATCCTGCTCGGTTGTGTTTCGTCGCTGGAGGCGGCGAAGATCGGCGAGATTTCCGAGACGCACGTCGGCGAGCAAATCCAGCGGTTCTTTGAGTTCCGCGACCCGTCGCTGGTGTGCGGACTGGTCGGGTCGGTGTTTCTCGGCATTTCCTGCGGGTTGCTTGGCAGTTTCATGGTCGTGCGCAAAATGGCGTTGATGGGCGACGCGCTCAGCCACGCGGTGCTGCCGGGCGTCGCCATCGCGTTTCTATGGACGATGAGCAAGAACCCGCTGGCCATTTTCGTCGGCGCGATCAGCGCGGGACTGCTCGGCAGCCTTGCCATCAACCTCATCAAACAAACCACCAAGCTCAAAGAAGACACCGCGCTCGGGATTGTGCTGGCATCCTTTTTCGCCGTCGGAATCTGTTTGCTCACCATGATCCAACGACTGCCCACCGGCAAGAAGAGCGGGCTCGACAAGTTCCTGTTCGGCCAGGCCGCCGCGATCAGCCAGCAGGACCTCGTGCTGATGGGCGTTGTGACCGCACTGGTGGTCGTCGCCGTCGTGTTGTGCTACAAGGAATTCCTTGTCACCAGCTTCGACGAGGGGTTTGCGCGCTCGATCGGGTTCCCCACGCACCTGATCCACTACGCTCTGATGCTGCTACTGGCGTTCTCGATCGTCATCGCGCTGCAAGCAGTCGGGGTTGTCCTCGTCTCGGCCATGCTGATCACGCCCGCTGCTGCCGCTTATCTTCTGACCGATCGGATGAACCGTATGCTCTGGCTGGCTGCGATGTTCGGAATGTTGGCAGGCGCGCTCGGCGCCTTCCTGAGTTTTCTCGGACCGAATCTCCCCACCGGGCCGTTCATGGTTCTGGGCGCGAGCACGGTCTGCGGGCTGGCGTTCCTGTTCTCGCCACGGCACGGCATCGTCCTGAAGTGGTGGCGGCACCGCTCTCGCGCGCAGCAGATTCAGCAGGAGAACATGCTCAAAGCCATCTACCAGGTGCTCGAGTCGCGTCAGACGGAATGGCAACGGCGTGACGGGAAGAAGCCGCCGTCGCAAACGCAGGGCCCCGTCTATGAATTCGCTCCCGAAGGCGTGGGAGTCCTCTCCATTGCCGAACGCCGACGCGAGGCAATTGAGGAGGTGTCCCGCGTGTGTGGGCAATTGGCCCGGCAGCGGTTGGTGACATTCGACGGCGAACACGTGCATCTGACGCCCGAGGGGATGCTCCGCGCGTGCGAAGTTGTCCGCAACCACCGGCTCTGGGAGTTGTTCCTCACCAACGAAGCGCATTTCGCCGCCGATCACGTGCATGACGACGCGGAGAAGATCGAACACGTGCTCGGCCAGGAAATCGTCGCCCAGCTCGAGCAGAAGCTGCAGTTCCCCATGCTCGACCCGCACGGGCGGCCCATCCCGAGTTTGCACGATCTCGCCGCGATGGGGGCCGCGCCGCACCGAGCAGAGCCGTTGGAAGGATACGGGAGCAGGAACGCATGAACTCGCTCATCCCTCCATTCGACGTGCATCACATATTCGTCGCACCCTGGACGCAATCGGGTGCAACGTATGGCTGGATTCTCCTGATGGGATTCCTCGTCACTACCTCCTGCGGCCTGGTCGGCACGTTCCTGATTCTGCGGCGCATGGCGCTGGTGGGCGACGCCATCAGCCACTCGATCCTGCCCGGACTCGCCATCGCGTTCTTGCTCAGCAACAGCCGTGGTTCGTTGCCGATGTTTGTCGGTGCGGTGACGGCGGGCATCATCACCACAGTTCTCATCGAGACAATTCATCGCCGTTCACGCGTGAAGCAAGACTCGGCGATCGGCATCACCTTCACGACTCTCTTCGCCATCGGCGTTATTCTGATCACCGTCTTCGCCGACAAAGTGGACCTCGACCAGGAATGCGTGCTCTACGGCGAGATCGCGTTTGTGCCGCTCGAACCATTCGCGAGCCTGTTCGGCGTGCAGGTCGCGCCGGAGCCGGTATTCCGGATTGCGCTCGTCACCCTTGCGGTGATCGCGTGCATCGGCGTGTTCTACAAACAACTATTGCTCACCTCGTTCGATCCCGGTCTTGCTGTCTCCCTCGGCATCAACGCCACGTTCATCCACTACGCCCTGATGAGCATGCTGTCGGTGACGGTTGTGAGCGCGTTCCATTCCGTCGGCGCCATACTCGTCGTGGCGATGCTGATCATTCCCGGCGCCACCGCGTATGTCCTCTGCGAACGTCTGCCCTCGATCCTCTGGCTGACGGCTCTCCACGCGTTCCTCTCCTCGCTTCTCGGCCTGCACCTGGCGATCTGGCTCGACTGCGCTGTGGCCGGTGCCATGGTCGTGGCGGCCACGGGATTGTTCGCTCTTGCGTGGCTGTTTTCGCCCAAGCAGGGAGTCGTGCCGAGGTTGTTGCGTTCCCGTCGTCCGCTTTCGATCGGAGAATCCGGTGAGGCTGGTGCCCCCGCGTAGCGCGGGTCTGGAAATTCCGTTGTGCAGGCTGCCCCGTTGTGCTACGCAGTCTTTGAGGTGACGGGATGACAACACGAAACCGGGGCGGCGCATCTGCAGAGGACAGCCCGCAAGAGTTGATCGAGCGATTGCTTCGGGAACTGGCCCGGAGTCAGCCGAACGATCGGATACTCGACACCTTGCGCGCAC
>CAZOTB010000314.1:0-3173 GCA_964582645.1 uncultured Verrucomicrobiota bacterium
GTCATGCGCGGGGCAAGAATGCTCATGCGTATTCGGTTGTCGCCGATGCGATGGCGTCCATGATGGGCGCGGCACCAACAAAAGGAAACACGTCATGAACTGCTCACTGCGAATCCTCGTCCTGCTCACGTCGCTGTTGCTCCCCGCTGTGCTGCAAGCCCAGCAGAACCTCGGCAGCGTCTTCCCCGATCTGGCGACGCTGAAGAACTACCGCACGATGCGCGCATCGTCGAGCGCCCCCGACTGGCGCAACGGCAACGGCGACGCGCGGCCGATCAAGCCGGGCGACACGCTCACGCTCGCGGAACTGAAGGGGCCGGGCGTCATTACGCACATCTGGTTCACCATCGCGCATGACGCGAAGTTTTATTCGCGCTTGATGACGTTGCGAATGTATTGGGAGGGCGAACAACATCCGAGCGTCGAGTGCCCCATTGGTGACTTTTTCGGCATCGGGCATGGCGTGGACCAGCCGTTCATGTCGCTACCACTACGCGTCACGTCGGACGGCCGGGCGCGGAACTGTTATTGGCCGATGCCGTTCCGCAAGTCAGCGCGCATCACGGTCACCAACGAGAGCGACAAGCCCTGCCGGGCGCTCTACTACTACATTGACTGGCAGAAGCACACCTCGCTGCCGCGGGACACGGCTTATTTCCACGCCATGTATCGGCAGGAGCACCCGACGGTCATGGGCCGCAACTACCTGCTCGCGGACATCGTCGGGCGCGGCCATTACGTCGGCACGATCCAAAGCGTGTATCACAGTTCGCCGGGCTGGTATGGCGAGGGCGACGACTTCTTCTTCATTGACGGCGAGAAGGAACCGAGCCTGCGCGGCACGGGCACGGAGGATTACTTCTGCGATGCGTGGGGATTCCGCGAACAGGACGGGCCATTCTACGGCACGCCGCTCTGGGAAGGCGGCAAGACCGGCGGGCGCGGCACGGCGTATCGTTTCCACATTCCTGATCCAGTCGTGTTCAAGAAGTCACTACGGGCGGAGATCGAGCACAAAGGCTCGCAGCATTTCCCAGACGGCAAGGTCAACGGCTTCATCGAGCGCGACGACCTGATGTCGTCGGTGGCGTTGTGGTATCAGACCGAGCCGCACAAGCCGTGGCCCGCGTTGCCTGCGGGACCGGACCGTCTGCCGTATCACGACACCACGCTGGTCGTCGGTTGGAAAGCGCTGGCGCAGGCCAAACGCTCGGAGCATCCGTTGACCACGCAGCCCATCGCCGGGGCGACCGACGGCAAGCAACTATGGTTCAAGCCCGCCGATGACAAGGGCTGGCTGGAAATCCTGTTCCGCGTCGAAAAGGAGATCACAGCCGACCTGACGTTGCGGATGACGCATTCGTGGGACTACGGCACCTATCGCGTGCTGCTGGATGGCAAGCCCGTCGGCACCCTCGATCTCTTCAACGCGAAGACGACCCAATCGGAAGATTCGCTCGGCCGCCACACGCTGAAGGCGGGCGATCACGTCCTGCGTTTCGAGTGCGCCGGCCACAACACCGCCTCGAAGGGCTACTTCCTCGGCATGGATTGTCTGCAAGCCCGCATCCCCGTCTATGCGCGACCCGAAGGCAAAGACCTGCGCGATCTTCAAGTCAAACCGTGAAAGAAACCACGGCAGCAGCGATTCGCGCGTTCTGCATCGTCGCTTTCGCGACGGTCGCGGCGCCTGCCGCCGAACTTCGCACGATGCCGGCGAAGCAAGGCAGCCCGGCCCAGATCGTTGCGTGGCAAAAAGACCTCCGCGCGAAACTCGCGAAGCTCTTGAAGATCGAAGACCTCGTCGCCAGCGGAGCGAAGACGCCATTCGACCCCAAGCAAGTCAACGTCTGGGACATGGGCGATTACGTCGCGAAGAAAATGACGATCCGCTCCACGCCCGGACGGAACATCACCATCCTGCTCACGCTTCCAAAAGAAGGCCGCAAACCGTATCCGGCAGTGGTTTGCATCGGCGGGCACGGGTCGGCCCTGTATAGCACCTACGCCAATGGAAAACCGTTCGCAGATGGTGCTGCCCCACCGGGCAGCGGAATCTACAAAGGCTTCGCCGCCGAGTTGACACGGAAAGGTTACGTCACCATCTCGACCGTGGTCAGCCAACACACGGTTTCCGAATCCGGCCGCACCTTGATGGGTGAGCGTCTGTGGGACTTGATGCGTTGCGTCAGTTACCTGTGCACTCTGCCAGAGGTCAACAAATCCAGGATCGGTTGCGGCGGACTCTCGCTCGGCGGCGAGATGACGATGTGGCTGGCGGCGATGGACACACGGATCGCTGCCGCCGAAAGTTCGGGGTTCCTGACGGTGATGGATCAGATGGAGAAGAACCATTGCATGTGTTGGAAGTTCGACGGCCTGCGCGAGTTGGTGGACTTTGCCGACATTTATGCGCTGATCGCCCCCCGTCCTCTGGAATGTCAGAACGGACGCAAAGAAGGGGCGAATGCCTTCACGCCGGCGCTGGCGGAGAAAGCGATGAGCGAGATCCGCCCGATCTACGCCTCGTTCAACAAACCCGGCAACGTCATCCTCGACATCCATGACGGCGCCCACGAGATAGACCTGCCCGCGCTCTTGACTTTTTTCGGCAAACACCTGAACAACCCAATGTCACAACACCAACAACCCAAGCAGATGCCATGAATACCAACACACCTCTGAGAGAACCCCTCTCACGTCGCCAGTTCCTGCAGCGCGCCTCCGCCATGCTGGTTGCGCCGCTGATCGTTCCCGCGTCGGTTCTCGGGCGCGGCGGAGTCGCGCCGCCGAGCGAGCGGATTGGCATGGGCTTCATCGGACTGGGCGGCCAAGGCTCAGGACACTTGCTCGGCGGCGCCTGGACTTACGTGCCGGGCGGTTACATCGCGCGCGACGATGTGCAGGTGCTCGCGGTGTGCGACGTGCGCAAGGAACGCCGCGACCGCGCGCTGGAGCGCTGCAACGCGGTTTACGCCGAGAAACTTGGCCAAGCCGGTTACAACAGCGTCCGCGCTTACAACGATTTTCGCGAAGTCCTCGCGCGGCCGGACATTGACGCGGTGTTGCTGGCGCTGCCGTATCACTGGCACGCGATGATGGCGATCATGGCGATGCGGGCGGGCAAGGATGTTTATTGCGAGAAGCCCACTGCCATTACCGTGCGCGAGGGG
>CAZOTB010000315.1:0-3146 GCA_964582645.1 uncultured Verrucomicrobiota bacterium
GATGCCGGTAGAGCGCGTCCACGGCGGCGTTCTCGCGGTCGGCATCCCACCAGAGGAGGACTTCGCATTTGATGTGGGCGAAGGCGGCTTTCTGGGCGTCGGCTTCGCCAGCGGCGGTGGCGGTGCGCCAATGCTCGTCGAGCGCGGCGTTGACGGGGGCGAGGGCGGCGGGCGCGAGGAAGTTTTCGAGGACGACAAAGCCGTCGCGTTGAAATTGTTCGGTGAGGGCGGCGGTGGAGGCGGTGGCGTTCATCGGGTTTACCAGTAGAACCACGGGCCGCCGCAAGCCGCGCAGTGGTTGAGACGCCAGGTGGTGGTGTCCACGGGGGCGTTGTCCGAGCCAAGGCCGCGCTGGGATTCGACATGGCCGTCGGCGAACAGCAGATTCACGACCGCAGGCGCGTTGCCGTTGCGGGTGGTGTGCCCGGTGCGGAACCCGGACGGATAGCTGTTGTTGGGCCAGGATTGATTACCGGTGAGGTTCCAGAACACCTCGTCCAGGGCGAGAATGCGCCGCGTCAGATCGGGGTCGGAAGTGGTCACCGCCGGCACGTAATCGGTGCTGAAATTGGTCGCGCTATAGGAACCGGGATTGGGAGGATTGTTGAATCGCTCGTAGGTCAGCCCACCCAGGTACGCGTAGTTCATCAGCACCACGCCGCCCCATTTATTGTCGCCCCAGAAATTCACCGTCGGCGAATACTCGACTTTGGCGGGGTGGCTCGGGCATTTCATCAATCCCTCGTGGAAGCCATATGGTTTGAGCTCGCCAATGGTCACGCCCCACTTGCTCGAGTCGTACACGGGATCGAGAGCGATGTCGTTGGCGGTCTTCTGGGTGATGTCGTAGTTCAGCATCGTCGGGAAGGCGACGTGCAGGGAATGAACGAACGTCATGGGGAACTTGCCATTGGCATCCACGGCGAAGGTGCTGGCAATGATTCCCCACTGGCGCAAGTTGGAGATGCAGACCGCGCGTTTGCCCTTCTCGCGGGCGTGGGTCAGCGCCGGCAACAACAACGCGGCCAGCACGGCGATGATCGCGATGACCACCAGCAGCTCGACGAGCGTGAAACCGGTCGAACACCCGAACTTCCAACGCGCAACGTTCAACTTCCAACTTTCAACGACCTGGCTACTGCCTTCCGTCATGGCGCGTTGAGCGTTGTCTGTTGAACGTTGAATGTGCACACCGTTACACGCGGCGCAGCTTGCGGTAGGCGATCGCTCCGCCGACGAGCAGCAACAGCGCCGTGCTCGGTTCGGGGACTGCCGCCGGGAAATCCAAGTCGCCAATCTCGAACGCGCCCGCAGTGAACGTGAAGTAGCGCACCGTATCGAGTCGGCCTACGAAACTTCCGCCGCCCGTGGTGTAACCGGGGGAAGGATCGCCGATGAACGAGTGGATGTTTGGCGTGCCGGAGACCGCCGCGCTGGTGTTGCCAATTGCGACGCCGTTCACATAGAGCGTGGCGACCCCGCTGTCGCGAACCATGGCCACATGATCCCATGTGCCGAGGCTGCTGATAGCGGCGTTGAAATCGTACAACGTGCCGTCGAGCATCATGTGGTATTCGCTGCCCACTTGATAAATGCCCTGAACACCCGTGTTATAGCCGTTGACAAGGATGGACTGGTTGCCAGTGGCCGAGAGCGGTTGAATCCACGCTTCCATGCCGAAGTTGTCGGTGGCCGTCCCCCAGAGCGCAAAGCTGGACGTGTCATAGCGGATGGGCGGAGCCTCGATCGAAAAGTCTGCTGACAACGTGCTCGACGTCCCCAAACCCGGCACCGTGGACGAATAACGCGCCGCGGCACCGGTCAGTTTGCTCATGTGCGACGTGCCCACCGAATCGGTCATGGTAGGAACGATCTGGTTGCCGGCCGTGCCGTCCTCAAACGTGTACTGGTGCGTGACCGTGATGGTCGCTTGCGCGCTGAGGCTGGCCAGCGCGACCGTGACGAAGGCGATCACGCTGAGTTTGACGAATTTCTTCATGGCGGTTGCTCCTGTGCTTGTGTTTTCCATATCCCAAACAGCGAAACAGTGTGTTTGAGATTTTTTCCTTTACCCGCCAGCATCCTTGCACAATATGGCTGGAATGGGAATGTCCCCGCCCGCCAATCGCATATCCGATTCGGACATCGTCGGCGCCAGGGCACGGCTGCGCTGGCGAGCGGCGGCCCCCGATTCCATCGACAATCCCTACTCCTTGAAGGTCGTGGACGCCGATCTCGGTCCCGGTTTCCTGATGGCGCGGCGGAGTTCGCCGGTGCCGTTGTTGTTGGTCGCCTACGCCGGCAGCGCGTGGCTGCGCCTGAGCGCGGAGGACCGGGGATCGTTGCTCGGGCCGAGTGAAGCGGTGTTTGTTCCCGCCGGCCAGCCGGTCGCGTACGCCTCCCACCGCGGCTCGCGATTCGGCCATTTCGGCATCGAGTGGTTGCGTCCCCAGAACGCGCCACACACCGAGGCCCAGGCCGGACTGCGGCGCGCAGCCGATCCGCAGCCGTTCCGCTACGCCTTTGAGGGCTTGTGCCACGAGTTGATCAACCAACGCCACGGCCTCGTTCTGCACGGCTGGCTGCAGGTGATTGACCAGCTCGCGCGGCGCATCATCCAGGAACGAGACCGTCCCTCCCCGCTCGCGCCCTTGCTCCACGCGCTGGAACGCGACCTCGCCCGGTCGTGGTCGCTGGCGGAGATGGCGCAAGTCGCCGCGCTCAGCGAAAGCTCGTTGCGCCGGTTGTTTCACAAGGAACTGGGCGAAGCGCCCTCTGAATGTCTCAGCCGCCTGCGGTTGTCGCATGCGGCGGCGTTGCTGACCGGCTCGACAGCCAAACTGGCCGACATCGCGGAACAGGTGGGCTACGCCACGCCGTTCGCGCTGTCGAAGGCGTTCACCGCGCACTACGGCAAGTCCCCGCGCGATTACCGGGAGCAACATGCGGCACGGTCGTGATGATCTGCGGTTTCTGCGCGACCTCGCCGCCGCGGTGCTGGAAGCCTCCCGCGTGCGGCCGAGCGAACGGGTCGGTTCATCCCCCCAACACCACCGGCGGCACGCTCATTCGACCCGGTGGACGTGGTTGTTACCCCGCGTTTTGGATCCGGGACTTCGCGATGTCCGTGGATTGCGGATTGATTC
>CAZOTB010000316.1:0-3130 GCA_964582645.1 uncultured Verrucomicrobiota bacterium
TTAGCTTACCGGGCAGCAATCTACGTTGGCAAAGCCGTGCCAAGAGGCTGGCGGCAAGCGCGCTCATCCGACAACCCGTTGAATCAATCCACAGAGCTCTGCAACCGCTTACGCGAGCACAGCCGGAGCATCAAAGCCACCTCGGACTTGTCGGTTCAGGATTTCATGTGCTGATTTGTGATTTTCGAGGACGCCGGTTCAGACATGATTGGGACAATCGAGGCCGCCCTGATCAAACTTCATACGCCATTGTGGAATTCCACAGTAGACGGATTCGGTAATCACGATCCCGGCAGCGAACGGTATGAACAAGCAAGGTCTGACTGGGACGTGCTCCATTCCGGAAGACAATGGGCATTGAAATGTAAAGGCGCTTCAAGAAAGCGACCGGCTATCCTTGCAGACATCAGCGCCCACATGTCCGGGCTTTCGGTGAAGCAGTGAAGTCATTAGAGATTTTTTCGGGGGCTGGCGGGTTGGCAAAGGGTCTCGAACTTGCCGGGTTTGAGCACAGTGCGTTCGTGGAGTTCAACAAGGACGCATGCGCTTCCCTACGGCGAAATTTCGACCCTGAGAAAGTCTTTGAGGGAGACATCCGCGATTTTGATTTCCATCTACTTTCAGACATTGATGTCGTTGCCGGTGGCCCTCCGTGCCAACCGTTTTCGTTGGGTGGCAAGCATGGCGCAAACAATGACGCACGCGACATGTTTCCCTATGCAATCAGCGCGATTGAGACGCTCACCCCAAAGGCGTTTGTTTTTGAGAACGTGAAGGGATTGCTGCGGGATTCGTTCTCGGAGTACTTCCGGTACATCATTCTTCGCCTGACCTTCCCGGATGCGCATGCATCCTTGAAGGCAACATGGCGGGATCATCTCGCGTCGTTACAGGGCATAGACTACGCCCGTTATGACGGAATCAAATATCGCGTTCAGAAAACACTGGTAAACGCCGCCGATTACGGAGTGCCCCAATGCCGGGAGCGTGTTGTCATTGTCGGGATTCGTTCGGATATCGACACCACGTGGCGATTCCCGGCTGCGACACACAGTGAAGAGCGATTGCTGTGGGATAAGTTTGCCACGGGTTCATATTGGGAGGATCACGAAGTTCCGAAAGCTCACCGTGAAGAGTGCCCCGTCGCCTTGTTGCCGAGGATAAACGACCTGCGCAATACATTCGGCTTCTTTCAGCCGGAGTTGAAACCGTGGCTTACTGTTCGTGACGTCCTAAAAGGGGTACCGGACCCGAGAAGTAAGCACGGGATTCCAGACCACATCTTCCGCGACGGAGCTCGTACTTATGCCGGACACACGGGAAGCGATCTGGACTCGCCCGCAAAGACAGTCAAAGCCGGCGGGCATGGTGTTCCCGGCGGCGAAAACATGATGAGGTTCCGGGACGGTTCGGTGCGATACTTCACCGTTTACGAAGCGAAGTTGATCCAAACGTTTCCAAGAAATTTTGTGATAACCGGTGCGTGGGGTGAAGCCTTAAGACAGATAGGCAATGCTGTGCCTGTGGTTCTTGGGAAGCAGATCGGAGATGCGCTGTTCCATACAATAGGGTCTCATGTCGCCAAACTGAAGCGTGCCGAATTAGAAGTGGCCCAGGTTGCCTGTGTTCGCGAACGAGCAAGTTCCTATCGGGTGCGCGCTCCAGAACGCCAATCTTCGTCGAGCAACAAATCAAATGGACACCGTAAGCCGAAAAAGAAGATCGGAAATAATGTCCAGCGTTCGAGGCGCGAGAAACCGCTCAACTGAATGGAGATTGCGCTCGGCTCTTGTTCGCGCTGGCTTGAAAGGGTGGCGAGTCACGCCTTCCTCGCTGCCGGGCAAGCCGGATTTTGCTTTCGACCGAAAGAAGCTCGCCGTTTTCGCTGACGGGTGCTTTTGGCATGGCTGTCCGAAATGCTATCGGCGACCTAAGTCACGACGAGGGTTCTGGGATGCAAAAGTGCGCGAAAACATCGCGAGAGATCACAGCAAGCGCGCTTGCCTGCGTCGAATGGGCTGGCGAGTTGTGCGAATCTGGGAACACGAACTCGTGACTTCGCTTGCGAAATGCGTTGAGAGAATTCAGCGCGAATTGTACCGCCGGTAACGCTTGAATCCGGTAAGGCTGTGTAATCCTCCTTCGCCGAAGCGTTGGCGGACACGTCCGCGCCCGTTCGCGCGCCTTGACTGTGTTGCCGCGCGATGTGAGAATGCTCGCCAAGGAAAACATCGTTGAATGTACGCGGCATCATTTGGATCGAGGAGTTTGTTGAGAAACTCGTCCGCAAGCATGGCGTGGCGCGGGATGAGGTGCGCGAGGTGTTGCGCGACCGCAAGACGAAATACCGGTTTGTTGAATAAGGTCACGAACGAGGCGAAGATGTGTATGCCGCGCTGGGGCGGACGGGCGCGGGGCGTTATTTGATCGTGTTCTTCGTGCGGAAGCCGGATGGCCGGGCGTTGGTTGTGTCCGCCCGCACGATGACCGATGCAGAAAGAAAACGATATGAAACGAAGTAAGAGCACATTGTCGAAGGCGGCCAGCTACCGGGAGATCGGCGCGTTCTGGGATACGCACGACTTGGGAGAGTTCTGGGACGAGACCAAGCCGATACGCATGTCCGTGAGCGTGGAGCCGGAAGCCGATTACTACGGGGTTGACCACGAACTTTCTGAAAAGTTGCTGAAAGTGGCCGGCAAACGCGGCGTCTCCGCGCAGACGCTGGTTAACCTCTGGTTACAGGAGCGGCTGGCAACGACGAAGTCGTGATACCGGTCTCTCCCGAATGCACGTTCCATTCAGCCGCGAACTCTGGATTGAGCAAGACGACTTCGCTGAAGTCCCGCCCCCGACTTGTCCGCCGAAGTCTTGCCGTGCCGGACGAAGGCGGAAATTCTCCCGCTTAAAACCCGGCGGCGAAGTCCGCTTGAAATACGCCTACATCATCAAGTGCGACGAAGTCATCAAAGACCCCACCGGCAAGGTAGTGGAGCTCCGCTGCACCGCCGACCTCGACAGCAAGACCGGCGGCGCAACTTCCGGTAGGAAGATCAAAGGAACAATCCACTGGGTCAGCGCCGCGCACGCCATCGACGCCGAGTGCCGTCTCTACGACCGCCTCTTCACC
>CAZOTB010000317.1:0-3038 GCA_964582645.1 uncultured Verrucomicrobiota bacterium
CCGCACGCTTGCCTCCGTCCTGGAAATCCTGCGGGCGCGGCATCCCCGGTCGCTCGAGGTGTGCGTACTGCTGGATAAGGTCGAGCGCGGCGAGGTGACGATCCCGATCCGGTACCGGGGATTTTCCATCCCCGACCGCTATGTTTCGACGAAGCTGGCGGATGTCGGGTTCGAGATAATCCTGAACGGGCGGGTCGAGAAATGGCGGTACGGTTTTGACGGTGCGAGTCGCGAAGGCTCGGGCAACGCCTTCCTGCATCAGGACCGCGGCAACCATTTCCGTTTGATGTCGGGTAAGACGAAGCTCGCCGAGGGCAAGCGTTCCGACGGCTGGGTGACCGCGTGGACGGCGAACGGCGCGATCACCTGCTTCCTCCGCGACATGCACCAGAAGTTCCCGAAGGAACTGGAGGTCGAGGATTCGAAACTGACCGCACATTTCTGGCCCAGACACGGCCATGTTGTCTTCACCGAGCAGGAGGAACTCGCGCGCGACCAGATTTACAAAATTCGTTGGGCGCATCAGGGCAGGCTCTTGAGTTTTCCCATTCCCGACAACTACCACCAGGTGCTGGAGGCCCTCGACAAGACGGAAAACTGGACCGCGGGCGGGGGCGAGTTGATCATCGTGGAGGCCAAGAACAACCTCTCGAAAATGCAGGCCGCGTCCGGCCAGGGCACAGTGATCGGCAACGAAATCGTGATCCGATTCGATCCGTCCGAACCGTCCGATCAAACGGCTCGCGCCCAAGCCGCTCTCGTGCAACAATCGCCCCACGCCCTCGCCGATCCCGCCTGGAACTGTGCCACCGGCGCGCTCGGGCCGGCGGCGCCGCGCGACCCGAAGAAGTTCGGCCCCGCCGAGAAGCTCATGGATGATGGCTACGAGTTTTACCGGCGCGCGATCATCGAAGCAGGGGACGAGTACGGCATGTGGATCTACGGCGGCGTGCACAGCAGTTGGCAGGCGGACAAGAACTACCCCGACCTCAAACGCGTCTGGCAACAGAGCCATTACCAAAACGTTTTCCAGGCGTGGCTGCTCTACTTCCGTAGCGGGTTGCCGGAGCATTTCGAGTGGGCACGGATGCATTCAAACCAGCACCTCGATGTCGGCGTGTGTAACTACCGTGCGTACCCGCCCGGCAAACACAGCTACAGCCACATCGGCGAAATGGGCGGCGACATCTACCACTGCAAAGGTTTCATGCCATGGGCCGGCAACTCGAGCATGCAGGGACACTGGATTGACCTCGCGAACTATTTCGTCCGCTATTACCTGACCGGCGACCGGCGCGGACTCGACATGGCGGAGACGTGGATGGAGACGATGGGCAAGATGAGCGCGTCGAACAGGAACAACGTTCCTTCCACGCCCGACGGGTATCAGAATGGCGCCACGTTGGAGCAGATCGAGGCGTACCGGAAGGAGAATCCGCAGGTACAGAAGCAGGACTGGCCGCAGTGGATGCGCGAGGAGCTGGAGAAGCCCCGGCTTTTCAATCCGCGCGAGGAGTTTGTTCCGCTCGGTGAGATCACCCAATTGTACGAGGCGACATGGAATCCGCAGGCGCTCATCTATCTCGACTACGAAGCCGAGTACCTGAACCTGCCGTTCGAGCAGACCTCCTCGCCGAGCCTGTCCGCGTTCGGCAAGCACTGGCAGCATTGGTACTACGATCTCGCGCGCGATCCGCGGGTCGTCCAACGCATCAAGGAGTACATGGAGGAACAGCGCCGAACAAATCGGCAGGCTGGCTACAACACGTTCGCCGCGTTTCTCTACCACGCCACCGGCGACAAGTCCTACGTGAAGGACTGTATCTCCGACACCTACGAGGACACGTTGAACATCTACCGATGCGAGGGCGACCGTTATGACGGGTTCTGTCTCACGCACAGCAACCCGTCGGCGATGATGATCGGTCGGTTGCCGTATTTCCTGCACGCGATGGACGCGGCCGGGTTCAAGTTCGAGCGCAGCGACGCAGTCACTTCCGTCCCCACGCGGGGCGGACGCGTGGACTACGCGGACAAATGGCTCATGCCTCCACGCGGTTGGTCGAACACGGGCGTGACTGTCCTGACTCGCGCCCCCAAGCCGACGAAGATCGCGGTTTCGATATTTGGCCCCGGCAGTTTCGGCAGCCTCCGCGGCGGATACAAACTGTTCTACGGATTTCCTGAACTAAACGCATTCCAACGGCCCGACGCGGCCGAGTGGTCAAGGAAGCAGCAAACCAACTCGCTCGTGAAGTTCGATTCGAAGAACTGCTTCGACGACCCCCCCGATGTACGCAACTACTCCGCCCTCTGCGGTAAGGAGGCGATGGTCTTCCCCTACGTCGAGCGGCCGAATCACGATCCGACGAGATTCGAATACCGCCTCGAACACGGCGGCAGCGCGATCAACCTGCCGGTGTTCCTCGATGCCGAAACGCAGAAACCGTTGCCGCAGGTCGCGGTCATTCCACGAATGATGTATTGGAACGCGAAGACCAACGAATCCCCGTTCTTTACGGTCGGGGTGATGGACGCGTATTTCCGTCCGCTCGATGACAAGGCAACGGTCGAGTTGAATATCCGCTCTGACTTCCGGCGCTATGCCGTCCCGACGCGCGTGCAGATTTGGGACGCCCGCGGCGCTTGCGTACTCGATTCCAGCGTCTTCATGGCCGGGAAACGAAAGGAAGTCAGTGTCACCCTCGATCCGTTCATGAACCCGCCGCCGTGGCGCATGCAGATGGCGTCGCATGGAGACAACGAGGTCCGCTTTCGCGGGGCCGACGAATTGTTCTTCGCGCTGCGCCCCGGCGACTTTGCTCAGATACTTCCGCACATTCCGATTTACGGCGCACCACTCGCCGTGACAAAATAGGTCAACATGATCATCCATCACAACTTCGACTGGTTGCCAAAAGAGTTTGAGGCGAAGAAGGCGTGGCCGATCAAGGGCACACATGACTGGCAGGGCGAGTTCGCATCGCAGAGTCCGCTCAACGCGATGTACCTGGTGCGCGATGGCAACGGCGCGGAAG
>CAZOTB010000318.1:0-2983 GCA_964582645.1 uncultured Verrucomicrobiota bacterium
AGACCCACCAGTTAACGCCCGGACCCCGAAATTCGGGTTCCGGGCGTTTGGCGTAAATAGCGTTGTCACAAAAGGATTTGCGACGACGAACGCCGGGGTGGACCTCTCTCCGTTTCGAGAGAGATCAACCGGGGTGCGAGAGGGTCCGTGAGGGTTCCCTTCGGACCCCGAAAATTCGCGCCAAAACTCTCTGACTCTCGGATTAACAGACCTCTCGGAGTTAACAGGGCGGTCTCTTTCGGACCCCCGGAAGGAACCCTCTCGAACTCCCCCTGGAGTACGCAAATGGCCCAACTCGATCGGATCACCTTCGATCCCCAGGTGATGGGCGGCAAGCCGTGCATCCGGGGCATGCGCGTCACGGTGGGGACGATCGTGGGGCTCATCGCCAGCGGCGCAACGCCTGACGAGATTCTCGAAGACTACCCGTATCTGGAGCGGGAGGATATCTCTGCTGCTTTGTCCTATGCCGCCTGGCGTGTTGAAGAGGTCGAAGTCCCCTTGGCGCAGCCATGAAGTTCCTGGTCGACATGAACCTGTCGCCGAAGTGGTGCGCAATCTTGCAGGCGGAGGGGTGGGACAGCGTGCACTGGTCGGACTTGGGAACAGTCTCCGCCCCCGACCACGACATCGTGCAGCAGGCAATTGTTGACGGGCGTATTGTGTTAACGCACGACCTCGACTTCGGCGCAATGCTTGCGGCTACACAGGCCAAGGGGCCGAGTGTGGTGCAAGTCCGCACGCAGGACGTCCGGCCGCGTTCCTTGGCTCCGCTGCTGATTCCATCGCTGCACCAGTACCAGAACGAACTTAAAGCGGGAGCGCTGATAATCGTCGATGAGGCGCGTTCCCGTGTGCGGCTGCTGCCACTGGCCAAGCCGTGATGCAACCGGACGGATCTGCCGAAAATGAACAACCCCTCGAACCTTCAGATTCCAACGGCCCAAGTCGAGGCGTTCTGCCGGAAGTGGAGAGTCCGCGAACTGGCGCTGTTCGGCTCGGTCTTGCGTGATGATTTCAACCCAAACAGCGACGTCGACGTACTGGTCTCGTTCGACGGGGATGCACCGTGGAGTCTGTGGGATCTGACGACGATGCAGGACGAGCTCAGTTCCCTGCTTGGCCGTCCGGTCGATCTTGTCGAACGCGAAGGATTGCGAAACCCGTTCCGCCGCGATCGTATTCTGAAGACTCGACAGGTAATCTATTTCGGCGGACAAGCATGACCGGGCCGACCCGAATTGCGAGACGACGGCAATTCAGGTTCATGACGAGGGTTCCGTGTGAAAGATGTCGCCATGCCCAAGAAAAAAGCCAGCAAGACCTCCAAACCGCGGGCGACCAAACCATCGAGCGCGACGCCTGTTGCGCGGTGCGGTCTGTGCGGAAAGACGAAGAACCTGACGAAGACGGAGTGCTGCGGGAATTGGATCTGCGACGATCAGCACAAGTATGTGATCTTCTCCTACGCTCGAAACAGTTGCAGCCGGAATCACGACCGTTACACGCTCTGCGGCTACCACTTTAACGAGGGCCATGCCGGCGATTGGAAGGACTGCCCGAAGTGCCGGGAGGCGTTTGACACAGAAATGTACGTGTACTACGGCACGAACGAGTACAATTTCGAGGTCCTGCCGAATCCGCCCGCTTACGAGCCGACAAAGTGCGCCGACTGCGGCAAGGTCATTGCCCTGGGCACCGATGGTCATTCCATGCGCGGCGATCAATACTGGTGCGAGCAGTGTACCGCCAGGAGAATGCGCGAGGATCGGTAGCCGTGTCAGCTGGGCAGTCGAGTGGGAGGCCAGTCTCCGTGCTGAAAGGATGCAGTGTGGCGCAAATCAACCGGACTCTGTCGTTCCCGAATCGGAAGATCTCCGAGACGTTTCTCGATTTCGCAGAACCGCTGCTCGACGCCCACGGACCACGAGCGACGGCGGCCCAGATGGAACAGTCGCTCCAACTCGCGTTCACGATTTGGAACGCCGTCGTCTACGAAGATGCTGCCGGCAATCGTCGGTTCATCGACTCGGTGCGGAAACACACGGCTCACGAATCGGAGTTGGCGGCGTTTGTCGAACAGTTGATCGCTCGAAAGCGCAGCCTGTTCGGTGACGATCACCGGCTGGTTGGCGAATTCAAGCTTCGGCGCGAGGGAGACGAGTGGCGTCTCCGCGCCGAGGCACGCGATCCTACGACTTCGAGCCGGGGCACCGAGTGACATCATCGAACGCCCAATCTGGCGATGCCGACACCGACGACATCCTCGACAGGGTTCGGCGTCTCCACTGGTGCGGCATCTACACGCGGCAGTCGCGCGGGCCGAATGACGAGTACAGTTCCTGCCAGGCGCAGTTTGAGGCATGCCTGGCGTTCGTGTGTTCGCGGTTCGACGACGGCTGGGTCTTCAACGGCCGCCGCTACGACGATGAAGCCGAGTCCTCGGAAACGCTGGACCGGCCCGGTCTCCAAAAGCTGCTGGAGCACATTCGCGAAGGGAAGGTGCAGCGCGTCGTGGTCCATCGGCTCGACCGGCTCTCGCGCCGACTCGCCGACTGCGTCAATCTCCTCCAGGAACTGCACGATCGCCGAATCCCGCTGACGATCGTCAAGCAGCCCGAATTGAGTGGCTCGGCTGCTGACACGCTGCTGCTTAACCTGATGGCCTCGTTCGCCGAGTTCGAGCAGCAGATGACTCGAGAGCGCTTGGCCGACGCCCGCGCCGCGCTCAAACGCCACGGCCGCCGGGTCGCCGGCGTCGTCCCCTACGGCTACAAAGCCGATCCGGTCACCAAACAACTGGTCATCGTCAAGGCGGAGGCCCGCCGTGTCCGCCAGATGTTCGAGATGGCCGCCGATGGCAAGAAACCGACTGAAATCGCGGCGATGGCGAACGAGCGCGGCTGGCGCACGAAACAGCGCACGTCGAAGTGTCATTGGGCGCTTCAAATCCGGCCACCGGTGGGCGCTTCGTTCCGGCCAG
>CAZOTB010000319.1:0-2941 GCA_964582645.1 uncultured Verrucomicrobiota bacterium
CGCATTCCTTGGCGTCATCGTGCCGGTACATCTTGGGAAGAACCTGCAAGGTGGTTTGCGGCAGTTGCACGACGCCGACG
The DNA here is from genome assembly GCA_964582645.1 of uncultured Verrucomicrobiota bacterium. GTDB lineage: Bacteria > Verrucomicrobiota > Verrucomicrobiia > Palsa-1439 > CAZOTB01 > CAZOTB01. The sequence goes on from CAZOTB010000319.1 coordinate 81, forward strand.
AACGAAGTCGCCCGCGTTTCCCGCCAACCGACTTTGAACATCCGCTCATTTCGCGGGTCGCGGAGTTGATCGAGGAGATTCTTCTCCGCATCAGCCAGCGGCGCAATCGGCTCATGCTCGAAGACGGTGATCGCCTTCATGGGTGGCGGGCAGTATGCGGTACCCTCCCGCGCAAGCCAGGGCGCACGGCAACGTCGCGTTCCCGTCCTCTCCGGGAATCTCTGCCTCGACGGAGGATTGGACAGATGGGGATGAACGCCCTATTCTTCCGCGCATTGATTTGGGAGAACTGAACCCATGAAACCACTCCGCATCGCTCTCGCGCAGGTTCGCCAGACGCCGAGCTTCGACACCAACGTCGCCACCGTCTTCCGCTATCTCGACGAAGCGGCCCGGGCCAAAGTACAGATCGTTTGTTTCCCGGAAACGCACATCGTTGGCTATCGGGTGGACATCACGCCCACCGATCAACCCGTCGAACCCGACCGGCTGGCGGAAGTCAACCGTCGCGTCGCCAAACGATGCGGCGAACTTGGCATGGCGTGCATCCTCGGAACGGAGACGCCGCTCGAATCCGACCCGATCAAGGGCAAACCGTACAATTCCGCAGTCGTGTTCTCGCCGGAAGGGAGAATCCTCGCCGTCCATCACAAAACACGGCTCACTCCACTCGACGCCGTGGCATATACACCCGGCAAGACGTTCGAGGTGGTGGATTTGTTCGGCATCAAGGTGGGCGTGGTGATCTGCTTCGAGGGATTTCGTTTTCCCGAGACGACCAAGGCGTGCGTGGGACAAGGCGCGCAAATCGTCTTTCATCCGCAGAGCAACACCACCCGGCCCAACGACTGGAAGATTCCCGTTCATCACGCGATGATCACAACGCGCGCGGCGGAGAACACGATCTGGTTCGCCTCGTGCAACATGGCCGAGGAGCGATATCAGAACTGCCGATCGCTCGTGATCGCGCCCGATGGGCAGGTGCACGCCCAGGCGGAATTGAGGAAAGAGCAACTGGTCGTGGCGGACATGGACGTGGACCTCGCCACGCGCGCGATGTTCAACTTCGACATGGAAGGCTGCGCGAAGATGTTGTTCGCCGACAGCGTGGGCAAGCAGGAGTACGCCACGGCAGGCGCGATGAAGGGATAGCAATCCTACACACGCCGGCGCGACGGCTCAGAGGTCGTGCCACTGGATCGATGAGGCTCCGACTCCCCGAGGACGCCCCCGGGTGGATCGGAGCCCCACAGACCAACCACACGAGGTCGGACCCCTCGCGCGAGAATGGACCAAGCATGTGGGCGTAATTTCTACAACTCATTCGCCGCTGCCTTCAGTGGCGACGCGGCGCTGCAACAAGCCTGCGAACAGAACCGCATCGAGCGTTGCTTCCCGTTCCCGAATTTCCGGCGCTCCTCCGAGTGTTGCGCCGAAGAGATGCGGCGCGACGGGATTTTCGCGACTGGCTGCGGGCGAAATACAAGACGAAGGAGAACCTCCAGAAGGCATGGAAGATCGACGGAGTGGATTTCGACGACATCACCAGCTTCCACAAATGGCCGAATGAACGGTTCACGAAGCTCCTGATGTGGCACAAGCGACCGAAGGATCGCTTCATCTTCCGCGACCGGGCGGAGGAGGGAAGTTTTTACCACGATTTCGTCCGCCACCAGAACGAGGCCCGCGTCCAACTCCACATCGAGGCCGGGCGCGCGATCAAGGACGCCAGCACCAGCAAACTCCTCGCGAGCGGGTACATCGGCTACGTCGTTTCGGGGATTAGTGGCTCGCCGCCGGCCAGCGCGCAGCACAGCGGCCATCTCGCGTTGCGCGACATTCTCGACAGCCCGCACCTGGATTTCATCGAAAGTCCGCCGTACTACCATCTCCAACGTGGCGGCGACCCGATCATGGTGCACGGCCTGGGGGATTCGCTGCGGCTGCACGACAAGATGTGGTTCAGCGAATACGACACGCGTACGTTTCTGAGCCCGATCGGAGAGAAGACATTTAGCAAGCCCGAGACACTGGAGTCGTTCCAGAAGCATTTCGCGTACGGCATCACCAAGGATACCGGCTGGTGATGGTATGAGTTTCCGTTCGCTCTCAGCGGCGCGCAGGCGTCATCGTGGTTCGCCGATCCCGATCTTCTTGCGGACATCCGCACGATGAAGCGCATCTACGAAAAATACCTGACGATGCGTGCGCCCGGTCCAAGCGCCGAATGCGCAGTGATCTTCAACGTCGAACAGCCCTATCACACCGATCCTTACTCACCCGCCAACACCGTCGGCAGCGCGACGGCCAACTTTCTCATCCCGAAACTTTTCAAGCTCGGCCCGGTATTCTATCTCGACCCGAAGCAGGCCAACGGCTGGCGCTCGCTCGCCACGCTGCGTCTCGACACGCAGAAGGCACGGAGCAAGACAGCGCTCGCCCGGCTCAAGACAGACGATCACCAGGTGTTCTATTCGACGCTGCCCGACCTTCCGATGGAGGCGCTGAACCTGATGGTTCGAGAGAGCGGCGCGCGCTTGTTCACCAAGCCGGGCGTGTTGAGTTGGTCGAATCCGCACTTCCTCTGCGTCCACGCGCCCGCCGAGGAGACCGGGCTCACGTTGACCGCGAAAGAAAAGGTCAACTGGATCGAGCCGTTCGAGCGGGAGCTCCATGGTGCCGCAACCGACTCGATCACAATTGATCTGAAGAAGGGTGAGACGAAGTTCTTCTGCCTCGAACGCAAGGACGAATGGCGGGAGTTCGTCGGAAGCGGCTTTCGAGAATGATGTGTCTGGCCTCGCTTCAAAACGGCATCGGGCGGTCGGTGTGGTCAGGAGTGGAAAGGCAAAAGGGGTTCT
>CAZOTB010000320.1:0-1301 GCA_964582645.1 uncultured Verrucomicrobiota bacterium
CGCCGACCGAGTTGCCGAACGCGGCGACGTTTGCCAAGTTCGATCGGAACGGCGATGGCGTCATCACGCGCAAGGAATATCAGCAGGTTGCGGGCGGGGCGACAGGCGGGGCTGCGAAGCCGGCCGGCGCCTTGGGTGCGAATCGCGCGGCGGAGGATGCGCAGGTCTATCGGCCCGACAGCGACGGGCCGGTGCCCCTTTCGAACAGCAAAGCGTTCACGGATCTTCGCTTCTCCCGCGATTTGAAATTCGGCTCGCAGGACCGGAGCGGAAAGCTCATCACGGCGACCGAGTGCAATTACCTCGTCGCTCACAACGGAAAACTGTTCGCCGCCGTCGGTGTCTGGAACATTGACGACTCGAAAGGCCCCAATCCGGGGCCGAGCATCCTGTGCAAGCCGGCGGCGGATGCGCCGTGGCAAGTGGACCGGCAGTTTGGCCCGCTCAATGCCCGGGTGCCCGTGCTCGCCTCGCTCACGTTCACGACCGACGCCGCGGGCAAGACGCTCCCGCAGCCCGCGAGCCTGCTGATGGCCGGTTCGTCCGGCATTGAAAATCCCGGCAGCTATGTCGTCTACGTCCGTGATGATGCCCGAGGGGAATGGGTCAAGAGCACCGTCGCGAACATCTCTCGGGGACGGGCTCTGGAGCTTCGACATCTCTTTGTCCATCGCGACAAGGTGACTGGCATTGATCACGTTTTCGCCGTCGTTTCGGGTGGCGCTGTGTTTCGCGGTGGCTACGATCCGGCCGCGCCGGGCCGCATCCGCTGGCACACGGAGCCGGAACTCGACGGACGGCTCGCCCGCATCATGTCCTGGGGCCAAGCCAACGGTGACGCCTACCTCGCCGTGGACATCACGCCCGATGCGCCGAAGAACGGCGGTCTGTTCCGCCGCATCGACGGCCCGCAGCCGCGCTGGGAATGGATCGGCGAGTGGGGCCATCGTCACACGCACAAGGGCGTCGCCTGGATTCGCGGCCTCACCGCCATTCCTGATCCCGCGAACCCGGGAAAGGAACTGCTGCTCTGCAGCCGCGAAGTGGACGGCGTCATCGAGATCATCGACCCGCAGCGGAGCCACGAGGTCCGCGTCGAGTTCGATCTGCGCAAGCACTTCGGTGCGCTCGTTGGTGCGAAAGAAGGCCAGCGCCTGGGCATGATCTTCGCCTACAACGAAATGACGCCCGCCGAGCATTCCGTCACCGGCGAACGAGTCCATCTCATCGGTGGCGGCCTCATGCCCGACCTGCGCGGAGACGACGCCCGGGCCAAAGGTGCCTGGTGCCTGATTCGCCAC
>CAZOTB010000320.1:1401-2928 GCA_964582645.1 uncultured Verrucomicrobiota bacterium
CGACCTGCGCGGAGACGACGCCCGGGCCAAAGGTGCCTGGTGCCTGATTCGCCACGCCGATGGTCGCTACGCCACCGTTCGTGTCTTTGATCCCGAGGTCATCCCCACTGGTCATGGCGGCCTGCGTTGTGTGCGCACCATCTGCCCCTCGCCTTTTCCGGAGGAGAAGAACCGTGTCCTCTACTTCGGCGGCTACGACGGTGGCGACCTCGGCACCGGCATGAAGCACCGTGACACCGCGTGGATTTACAAAGCCGTCGTGGACACTCAATGAGGAAGTGATGCATGTTGAAACGAGGAATCTGGCCTTATCGCGAGGCGAACCCATGAAGCAGTGGTTTCGCCGCATGCTGATCACGGGTCTCGCTTTGGCGGGCGTGCTTGTTCTCGCCGGAGGCGCCAGGCGTGTCTGGTTGCAGATGACCGTCGGGAAGCAATTCGCGCAGCTCGATTCCAATGGCGATGGAAAGCTGACACGTGATGAGGTTCCGCCTTCATCCCCATTCGACGCCTGGGATCGCGAGCAGCATGGCATCGTTACCGCAAATCAATTTATTGCGTACCACGCGCAGGCTGCTGCCAACGATGCGCCGTCCGAATCCGCTCACGCTTCAACGGAGGTTCTATTTCGACGGACGCACATCGCCGGATTCTGCGACATCGCCGAGGGAACCAATGGGATTGCCTTGACGGACCTGAACCAGGATGGCCGCGTGGACATTATCGCCACCTACACGGAAAAGAATCGTGGATTATCCAACGCGGGGCATCATCTGCGGGTATTCCTGAATCAAGGGAATCTCCGTTTCCAGGCGCATCCGATCACGATTCGCGATTCGCAGCTCACGGGCGAGAGTTTTGGAGCATTTCCACAAATCCCGAATCTTGTCGATTTCAACGGCGATGGGCTGCTCGACATTTTCATCTCGCGCCATTCGCCTTACTGGGCGGGAAAACCTTGGCGGGGCATTGAACCGCTGGGCAACACGTTGTTGTTGAGCGATGGAGCCTGGGACACGTTTCGCGATGTGTCGGAAGGCCTCGGCATTCAGAACAACACCGCGTACAACCGGCAGTCGTCGATTGCCGATGTGAACAAGGATGGCTGGCTCGATATCGCGATCGGTTGCGACAATGTCGGCGAAGCGATCGGTGGTGTTTCGCACAGCCGACTGTACGTCTTCCAGCCCGCCGGGGCGAAGATCCAGGACGGCAAGTTCGAGGACATCGGCGGCACGGATCGTGTGCCTGACTTCGGTGGCTTCTACCTTGATTCGGCCAAGGATAAGGCCGGCCCGGGCATCGCACTGCGCGACCTCGACAACGACGGGGACGTCGACCTGGTGCAATCGTTTCACTGCGACGTGCGAAAACCTCTGATCCCCTATTCACCGGGCGAGTACCGGCAAGGCGTATTCTGTTGGAAGAACCTGTTTGCCGAGTCTGGTCAACTTCGCTTTGAAAAAGTGACTGGCAACGGCCTCGCCTGTGAAGCGAGCCTGAAATACGACCGCGACAAGCAAATCT
>CAZOTB010000321.1:0-2915 GCA_964582645.1 uncultured Verrucomicrobiota bacterium
CGCGACGTTCGGGGAGAGATAGCGGTTCAGAAGGCGCTTATCGGCAGGCCAACAATTGTAGCTGAGCCCCGTGCCCACTTTGCCCACCCAGGCCATCTGGCCGGCGGTCGCACAGGTTCCCATGAGTATCGGCGGGAACTGGTCGCCCCAGTCCTGGGTGTACATCTGGAGCGCGAAACCGATCTGGCGGAGGTTGTTGGTGCAGGTCGAGAGCCGGGCCTGTTCCTTGGCGCGACTCAACGCCGGCAACAGCATCGCCGCGAGGATGGCGATAATGGCGACGACCACGAGTAGTTCGATGAGTGTAAATGCAAGGCGATGGCGAATGGTGAATGGTCGATGGTTCATGGACCATCTACCATCAGCCATTCCGCATGCCCCGCCGCCACAGCAGCAGTCCGCCGATGCCCAACAACCACACGCTCATCGGCTCGGGGATATAGGTCAGCACAACGTTGCCCTCAATCTCGAAGCCGTCTATTGCGTAGCCCTGAGTCGAGGTGAACGTGCCGAGGTTGAAAGTGCGCGTCGAAGTGGTGCCCGCGACGGCGAAGTCGGCCGGGTCCCAGTCGAGCTGCTTCCAGTTGGCTGCGGTCGCGAACGGCGAGATGCCTGGATCGTTGATGTCGGCGGCGACGTTAAGGGTGATGGCCGATGAACTGGCAGTGTGGCCAGAGGTCGTCTCCTGAAACTGCATTGTGCCCGTGCCAAAGCCTGAGTATTGTACACCATAGATCGAGATGCTGGTGATGTTCAGAGTCAGCTTCACGTTTTCCGCCCACACGGGTAGCGCAGTGTTGTAAGAGCCCGTGAGACTGACCAGGAAGTCCTTCGACCAGCCGGACCGTCCAACGCCATAATCACCATCGCCCAACACGCGGCTGGGGAATATCGGCCCGCTGGAGCTGAAGGGCGGCCCGCTCAACGTGGGGATGAAGCTGAAACTGCCCAGAGTCGTGGCGGTGTTGGCGCCGGAAGTCTCCGTCGTGTTCCAAGGGCTGCCGCTCGTAGCTTGCGCCCCATAGCCCAACGAGAAATTGGCGCTGGTGTTGGTGAAATCGGCAACGGCCTCGCGGGCGAACGTGAGCGCCAGCGCAAGGCACAGCCGGACAACGAGTACTTTGGTTTCCGTAGCATTCGATCGAGTCAACATATACTTGTTCCCTTCTTGACAAACGAAGGATGCGAAGAATCGCGCGCGAACTCAATTCTCAAGGCATATCATTTTGCATAACGCTGACGCAAAATGAGGCGCGCGAGTCTCCGCGGAGTTGGCCAAGTGGTTCTCGCCCGCGAGTCAGAAGCTTGATACTGTCTCTGTTCGGAAGTGAACAGCGTATGATCCGAAGCGAGGTGAAAATGACGGACAGCTGGTTCGTAGTGACGCCGTCAGGCGTTTTTGCGGGCGTGTTGGTAGCCACAACGGAACGCCTGACAGCGTCACTGCTTTGACAATGTTACATTCGATGAAAATGCGTGGATTTCCTGCTGATTTCATGAACACCCCACTTGAGTGGGGTGAGCGGCGTGCAGGAAGCGAAGCCAACCGTTTCAACGGTTTTCGCGGCGGCGGAGAAACCGTTGAAACGGTTCTCGCCTGTGGCACCTTCGCATTCACCCCACTGAAGTGGGGTGTTACTGAGAAATCCGAGGAAAAAGGCCGAATATGACATTGTCAAACTACGAACGGTTTTCGTCCCTCTCGGTCTGTGTCCACTATGAACCGATCTGACAAAGCTCTCCGCCTGCCTCACGATCAACGACCCTACTGGGAATCGCGGGACCACCGGAGCAACCTGCAATACCTCGGGTGGGGCTTGCGGGATTTTGGCAGTTACTCCATCCAGTCTGATTCCGTCCCGAACTGGAGCTACAACTTGGTTCTGCGCGGTTCACCGCTGCTCCGTTTGCCCGATGGCCCGGTCCGATTCGCCTCCGGCCAGGCGGTACTGGCGGCCCCGCGTCCGCCGAGGGAGTTCGGGTGGCGCGATGAACCGCATCGGTACACCGAACTGCTGGTCTGGCAGTGGCGACAACCGCCGGTGATTGAATCGCTCCGTTCGCTCGGGGATTGGTACCAGATTTTCAAGATGAGCGCCGAAGCGCAAAAGCGATTGCGGAGCTTGCACCTGCGCTGCCGCCACGAGGTGGAGTCCCCGGATGAATTGACGCCGCGAGTGCTCGAATCGCTACGACTCGAACTGGATGCCGAGTTTGCGCGCAGCCTGCTTGGAGCGGGGATGCGGGACGATCAACAGCGCATGGTCGAGAGGGCCGTGCGCTGGATGCAGGGGCACCTGCACCTGCGCGACCCGATTTCCCGGCTGTGCCACTATTTGCAGATGTCCCGTTCGGCGCTCGATCGTGTTTTCGATGCCGTTCTGCACACCTCCCCGGCCGCTCACTGTCTGGAACTTCGAATGCAGGCCGCGCAGAAGCGCCTTGCGGAAGGCAAAGTCCCGATCAAACAAATCGCCTACGAACTCGGCTACAAACATCCCGGCAATTTCAGCCGGGCGTTTCGTGCATGGAAGCAACGGTCCCATTGAAACTGAAAAGCAAAACTCTGAGTTTCCCTTCGCCCAAACCCGGCATCACTGCGTACGAGAACACCTTCTACACCCGCTCGAACACATCCGAATCGGGCAGAACGCGTTCATGAACGCGGCGCCCAATGCGGTCGTCCGCGCGCCGCAAGGGCACCTCGTCGTGCCGGTCTGCAACTCGGTGCTCGGCCAGGACGGCAAACTGTTTTCTCCATTCGGCTATGTGTGGCTCGAAGTGCTGATCCTCATCGGTCACTGGAAGCCCGACGGCAGATGCTCAGGCAGCGCGTATGTGGATCGCCTCGGCCTGCAATCTTAACCCAAGTTCGTCAACCCCGGCAAGCGTTCGCCGAGTTTGCAGGCACTTGC
>CAZOTB010000322.1:0-2891 GCA_964582645.1 uncultured Verrucomicrobiota bacterium
CTTTCATGCCGCGCGTGGTCACGGCGGGCGTGCCGACGCGGATGCCGCTGGTGACGAGCGGCTTCTCGGGATCGTAGGGGATCAGATTCTTGTTCACCGTGATGCCCGCTTTGTCGAGCGCCTCCTGCGCGACTTTGCCCGTCAGCCTTCTCGCGCGCAGGTCCACGAGCATCAGGTGATTGTCGGTGCCGCCGCTGACGATGCGGAAATTGTTTTGCTTGAGCCCCTCGGCGAGCGACTTGGCGTTGCGGACGACCTGTTCCTGGTACTGTTTGAACCCGGGCTGCATTGCCTCGTGGAAACACACCGCCTTGGCCGCGATGATATGCATGAGCGGGCCGCCCTGGATGCCGGGCAACACCCACGAGTCAATGTCCTTCGCGTATTTCGCCTTGCACATGATGAGTCCCGCGCGCGGGCCACGGAGCGTCTTGTGCGTCGTGGTCGTCACGAAATCGGCAAGCGGGACCGGGTTTGGATGCAAGCCTGCGGCGACCAACCCCGCGATGTGCGCCATGTCCACGAACAACAACGCGCCCACGCTGTCGGCGATCTCGCGCATCCATTGGAAGTTGATGATGCGCGGGTAGGCGCTCGCGCCGGCGGTGATCATCTTGGGCTTGTGTTCCTTCGCCAGCTTCGCGAGCAGGTCGTAGTCAATCGTCTCGTTGTCCTGTCGCACACCGTAGTGCACAACCTTGTAGAAACGGCCCGAGAAATTGCGCGGCGAACCGTGCGTGAGATGGCCGCCGTGGGCGAGTTCCATCGTCAGGATGGTGTCGCCGTACTGGAGCGCCGAGAAGTAAACCGCCATGTTCGCCTGGGAGCCGGAGTGCGGCTGCACGTTGACGTGCTCGGCGCCGAACAACTGTTTCGCGCGCTCGATCGCAAGCTCCTCCGCGACGTCCACGCATTCGCAGCCGCCGTAGTAGCGCTTGCCGGGGTAGCCTTCGGCGTACTTGTTCGTCAACACCGAGCCGGCAGCCTCGAGGATCGCGGGGCTGACGAAGTTCTCGCTGGCGATAAGTTCAATGTTGTGCTGCTGGCGGTCGCGTTCGGCGTGAATGGCCTGGTGGATTTTCGGATCGGTCTTCAACAACGCGGAGCCGCCGGAGCCGCGCGCAGCTTGAATCACGGCGTCAAACTTCTTCACGCGCCGCTCGTGCCGTCCGCCTTCGAACGGCGTCGTGAGCCACAGGTCCACCATCTCGATCGCTTTCGGGATCGAGATTTCGTTGCCCGAGAGCACGAGCACGTTGGCGTCGTTGTGTTCCCGGCTGAGCTTGCAGTTTTTCTCGTCGTACACCAGCGCCGCACGGACGCCGGGCACGCGGTTCGCGGCGATGCTCATGCCGATGCCGCTCTTGCAGATCAGGATGCCGTAATGAAACGCCTTCGCGCCGATCTCGTGCGCCACTGCAAACGCAAAATCGGGATAGTCGGACGGCTCGGTCGAGTGCGCGCCAAAGTCGGCGAACTGGTAGCCCTGCCGGGCGAGATGGTCCTTGATGGCTTCCTTCATCTCGAAGCCGCCGTGATCAGCGCCGAGCGCGATCCGCACCTGGCTGGCCGATAATTGTTGCGGGTTGGTCATGCTCATTTCCTTGCTGGTCTGGTCCACAAAATCGATCACGTTCGCGAGCGACTCTTGAATCTGGTCACGAACGCGGACGTACATCTCGCGCGGAAACCCGATCGGGTCGGGGATGTCTTTGTCAAAGTCATCCACGGCGTCGTCGAACTCGCGCAGCAGAAACGTCTTCTCGGCCGCGGCCGGGAACAACAATTGGAGCGACTCGATGTGCGACCGCGTCATCCCGAAGATAAAGTCGCATTTCTCGATCAATTCCGCCGTGACGGCCTGGCTGCGGAGCTGGGCGATATCAATCCCCAGGTCTGCCATCGCGTCCACCGCGTACGGACTCGGCGGCGATCCGTCTATCGCGCCAACGCCGGCGGACAGCACCTGGATGTCATTGCGTCCGCGCAACAGATGGCGGGCGAGTCCTTCGGCCATCGGGCTGCGGCAGACGTTGCCGGTGCAAACGAAGAGAATGGTCTTCAGTGCTTTCTCCACAGGGCTGTTCCCTCATCCGTCTGAATTTCGGGCGACGGCGAGTGTAGCATTGCGAACGGGGAGGTCAAACCGGAAGCGGGCTTCGGCCAAGCCACCAAGCCACCAAGCCACCTGCACAGCGTTCCGAAGGCGGTCACAGCCATTGAAAGCTCAGACTGGCTTGTTGCCAGAAATCTACTTGCCCGGGCCAATGAACTCTTTACTCTTAGCCTGCTGACACGACGACCGATCAGAGATGGCGAAGTAGGTTTGATTGCGATTACAGTGAACCCGCTTATGAATCTCCGACCACGCACGCACGCACGTGTTACGAACTTTTTTGCCATCATAAAAATGGCCGATTTGTCGTCGTAGGGTTTTTGCCCCTCTGCTCACACTCCCATCGTATTTTGTGCCCAAATTGCCACGCTCTGATCGTAAGGCTACGACCCGAGTGGACATCTCCAGCTTCTCCGGAGGGCTGACGCTTTCCCACCGCACTGGCATCGTAAGGTCGCCATTCCCCGTCCCTGGCCGCACTGGCATCGTACACGGGCGATCACGGCGGCCCTGTCTGCCGACAGGCAGGCGACTTACGCGCCGGTGATCTCACGCATGGCGTCGTGGAAGGACAGACCCAGCACCTGCATGTAGAAGTCGATCGTGTTGCCGGCCAGACCGCGTTCGGGCCAGCGCCAGTAGGAGGCTTTCACCAGCACTCCCTTGTATTGCTTGATCTCGAAGTTGTCCAACAGGCCCACAAATTCGGGGTCACAACCACAAATTCGGGGTCACATCCCCACATTCAACATTTAAGTTGACGGGGGCTCTGCCG
>CAZOTB010000323.1:0-2863 GCA_964582645.1 uncultured Verrucomicrobiota bacterium
TGCCGTGACGACGCGAACTGACCGGACGGACGAGAGATAGAAGAAATTAAGCGCCCCCGTTCGAATCGTTCGGGTAAGACAGCCCCCGGCCGACGGCTCGACGTCCCGGGTCGGCTTCGCGGCCCAGATCAAATCATGCTCAACGAACTCACCGATCCGTTCTTCGAGACGCTGTTCGGCCAGTCCGATCGCGGTCAATTCATCGGTTTGATCTCCGAGGAAAAGGCGGTGTATCGCTACGATCTCGCCTGGCGGCGACTTCTGGCGTGGGCCTCATTGCCGGACGAGTGCGGCCCGACGACGCAGAAACCATCCGATGGTTCGATCTGGACGATCTGCGGCGGCGTGCTGGTGCGGATTGATTCGCGGACGCTCAAGTGCAAACCCATTGGCCGGTTCGCCAACCCCGTTACGTTGATGACGTGGCTCGGTGATGATCTTACTGTGGCGACCGGCACAGACAGCGGCTACACCGCCGGCGCGGAGTTGCACAAGGTCACGCTTCCTCGCCGGGGGACTGGTGCGCCGCCGGTGGGGCGTGGCGTCGAAGCTGTTCGCGGTAGGCGCTCGGGGGCAGGCCGGTAATCTTGCGGAACAAGGCGGTCATGTGCGCAGCCTGTGCGAAGCCGCACGCGGTGGCGATCGCCTCGATGGACTGATCGTTGCGAGCGAGCAGATGTTTGATCCGCTCCATCTTGCGACGGTGGATCTCGTCCAAGATGGACCGCCCGAGCGCCTCCCGGACACGCCGCTCCAAGGCGCGCCGCGACAAGGGCACAAGCCGGACGAGATCGGCGACATGCAGCGGCTGGTCGAGGTGATTCTGGATGAAACGCAACACGGTCGCCAGATGGCGGTCTTCATTGATGAACACATCTGACGATCGTCGCTGCACGACGCCCGCGGGCGGAATGCGAATCGGTCCGGCGGGCGGAAACTCGCCGCCTAGCAGTCGCGCCATGAGCGCGGCGGCCTCGTAGCCGATCTGTCCGGGTTGGTTGTCAACGCTCGACAGGGGCGGCTCGCAACTCTCACAGATGAATTCATCATTGCCGGCGGCGACGAGCGCGACGTCATCGCGCACGCGCAAGCCCAAACGGAAACAGGCTTCGTACAGGTGCAACGCGCACCAGTCCGTCCCGCAGAACAGCCCGATCGGTTTCTCCTGCCGCTTCAGCCACTGGTCCAACCGTCTTCGCTCAGCCGAGTTGGGGCGGTCCTTGTTCTTCTCGAGCGTGTAGCGAAACGACCCGCACGTCTTGCCCGCCTCCCGCACGGCAGCTTCAAAGCCCGCGCAGCGGTTCGCGTAGTGCGCGCCAATCTGGTTGCCGTAATAGCCAAAGGAGGAAAACCCGGAGTCGAGCAAGTGTTCCGCTGCCACCCGACCAATCGCGGTGTCGTCGCCGATGACCATGGGGAAGGGCGAGCGCGGATACCGGCCCGAGACGTTCACGACGGGGAGGCGCATGGATTGCAGTTCGCGGGCCACCGAAGGGTCGAAAACCAGTGCGATGACGCCGGTGGGTCGCTTCTCCCAGGAACGCAGGAAAGCAAGGTTCTGCACGTGGACGGGCTCGAAGCGGCCACGGTGGCGTCGCGCGTATTCTGCGACGCCGTGGTAGATCGAGCGGGTATAGCGGGCGCCCTCTGTCATGAGCACTGCAACGCGCACCGGGCGGTTCATTGGCCCATCATATCGAGCCGGCGACGCAATTTCAATGAGGGTTTGCCGCAATTTGGTATGGAGTTGGCGGCTGGTTCTGGTAAGCTGCTCCCACGAAACCGAAGCCACCGGCAGGACCGGGGCGTGGAAGCAGGAAAGGAAGAAGTTATGAGACGCAACGACCGATTGGGACCGACTGCAGTGCAACGGGTTTTTTCCAGGCAGCGGCAGTTGCCCCATCGCGCCGCAGCAATCTTCGCGGCTGGCGTTTTCTCGTGGGGCCTCACCGCTGTTCCACTCAAGGCGCAAATCGAGACGCGTGTATTCAGCGCGGTGGGCGATACGTTCAATTACGACAAAGTGGGCGGCACGACCGTCAACAATGGCGGAAGCAGCAGCCTCGAGGTGGGCGCATTGAACGGCGACCGCAACTCCAGGACGCTGATCCGGTTCGATCCTTCCTCGGTACTGTCCAGCAACATCAACGTGGTTTCCGCCATTCTTCGGCTCACGACCACTCGGATTGACAACTTCACTTCGCTTGGGATTCAGGACAGTGCGAACAGCGTCTTCACGTTGTCCGCATACCGCGTCACCACCACCAACTGGGTCGAGGGCACCGCCATTTTTGCCAACCAGACAGGCAGCGTCTCCTGGGACTGGCGGCGCTACAACATCGCCGGCGAGACCTGGGACGTGGCCGGGCCGGGTCCTGCCAGCGCGGACGTGGCGGACGTGGCCACGGCGACGATGGTTTGGACGCAGACACCGTCGCTTGGCTGGCGCTTCACGGGCAACACGAACTTCACCTGGGACGTCGCGGCGGACCTGAACGCGTGGAACTCCGACCGCACGACCGCCATTCCGACCTGGGTGATCATTTCCGACAAGGAGAACACCGGCACCAAGAACAACGGTGTGGTGTTCGCCTCACGGCAGAACGCCAACATCGCCCTGCATCCGCAGTTGACCGTCGAATTCATCGCCCTTCCCGAGCCGAGCGCGACGCTGCTCTTCAGTTTGGGTGGGTTGCTGTGGCTGCGCCGTCGGCAAGGATGAATCAGGGTCGAATGAGCGCGCAGAAGCTTGGAGGCATGAGAGAGCCTCCGCCTGCCAAACCTCCCGCCCTCCCGCCTTCCAACGCGTTTATCTATGTTGCCTGTCAACCGTGTTCTCGCGCTTGCGTCTTCGGTGGGGAGC
>CAZOTB010000324.1:0-2765 GCA_964582645.1 uncultured Verrucomicrobiota bacterium
CAGCACTTCGCGACGGATCTTTGCCAGCGCCACCGTTTCGTCCGCATGCAGCGCGACCAGCGGCGCGAGCAGCAGGGCGGTGAGGGCGGTAAGAACGGCGTGTTTCGATCGTTGTCTTGTCGCTTTCCACTTCCTTTTCAACCGGCGATGCGGCTGACGTCGAGCCGGTGAGTCTGCCAACCGACAGCGTGCCGCCGGGAGCGGCAGTCCGCAAACGGCAACGGGGGCTAATCCGATTCTTCGCATGGGCAACCTCTCAAGGTTTTGCAAACGAGCGAACGGCCATCATGGCTTTGGCGATGGGTTCAGCTTCTGGCGACTGACCGGCGCTGAGAATCCACACTTCGGGATTGAGAGCCGGCAGATGGAGCGGCAGCGTGAATCGTTTGGCCGTGGTCTCAGGCGGACGTGGGGAGCCATCGCACCGGCGCAACGAGAGTGTATCGGCAGAAAAGCCGTAGCGCGAGCCATCGAACGCAACCTCGGTTGCAACGTCGTGGCCGGTGACGTTGACAAAGATGAGCGCAATGCTTTCGGGTCGTTTCCAGACGGCGTGGACGATGACGGGACAGGCGAGCATGTTGACCCTGCCCTTGACGCCCCAGTCGGAGGTGAAGGACGGCATGTTCTCGAAGGTCAGGGGGCGCGCCATCTCGCCCTCATTGAAAAAGGTGAGCATGGCTTGTCGCGTGTGCGCCATCTGTTTGACGAACCGCTTGCGACGTTCCGAAGCGAGGATCTCGGAAGGCGTGCCGCGATACAGCGTCTCGCCCTGCACCAACGCCTCGCCAATCTTGGCAAAGAACGGGCGTTCATCGCCACGGGGAATCGGACAGAGCTTTCCGGCGTATTGGACGCGCCCACCGTAGATCGAGGGATGGATCGGCAACTTCTCGGAACCGGGCAAGGGATTGATGCTGGGGTAAGCGAGAAACCCGTCCACCAAGTGAGCGTATGGTTCGGCCATGTCTTCGGTATCAAAGGCAAGCTTTGGGTGCGCCGCTTTCAACTTCATCCGGAACTCGGAAAGATACTTCCAGAAACCATCGCGGAGCCAGTTATGGCCGCTGCCTAGCGCGTGACCATGGTTGGAGTCGAAGCAGACATAGGGAGGCGCGGCGGCCATCTGGTCGAGGTAAATCGCGTCCACGTTCAGGCCCGCCATGTCCGTCAGAATCTTCTCGATCTTCCGCTGGAACGGCGCGGCGGCTGGGCACATCACCGTTGAGACATCGGGGTATGGTCGCGCGTCAGCGATTGCGCCGTCGCGATTCTTGGCCGCGGACGGCAGGCCGATCTTCGTGTATTCGAAGTCCTTCCCGTCTCTGCCATCTGTCTGGCTCCAGAGGTAGTAATCCATGTAGGGCTTGACGTAGAACCCCTGAGCTTGCCATGATTTCACTTGTTCGCGATACCCCTCGCGGGCCACGTGATGCGGGAAACCCTTTCCAGAATCCCCCCAATCACTCCAACCGTAATCATGTAATCCGAGCGGCAGCTCCAAATACTCCTGCAACTCCAAGTAGGGTCTCACATCCCGGCCTGCATAGAGCCACATGGTGACTTTCTTATACCACTCTGGCGTGTCGGGTCGCCCCAATTTCGGGAACCACGGCGCCGATGCCTCGAGCCAGCGTTTGTAGATTTGCCCGGCGTCGAACCAATCGCCGTTGAATCCTTCCACGACGGCCTTGCCGGTAATGGCGAAGTGGTTTCCGCCATTGCCGTCGTTGCCTGCAAACCAGCGCCAGGAAGTCATGAGTTGTCCGCTCCTGCCGCGGATGGTGAGCTCCTTGACCTGCGCATCCGGATCTTCCGCTGCAAAATAGACTCCGCCTTCCGCGTCGTAATAGGCGCCGAACTGCATCGTGACGAACCGGCTTGGATA
This sequence comes from uncultured Verrucomicrobiota bacterium, assembly GCA_964582645.1. Lineage (GTDB taxonomy): Bacteria > Verrucomicrobiota > Verrucomicrobiia > Palsa-1439 > CAZOTB01 > CAZOTB01. The sequence goes on from CAZOTB010000324.1 coordinate 1,889, forward strand.
CTTCCCCGAATACGACTCGTTGCGTCGCACGGGATCGCGTCGGCACCCGCCAAAACCATACGGCTCGACCGACGTATCTCTGCCGCGCTCCAGGCGTTTGAACGCGAGTTGCGGAAAGAGAACCTGCAAGACCACCATGTCCGGTGACCGGTTCGTCATCGAGAGTCCCATGGACAACCGCCGTCCTGTCATCTCCATCTCGCTGCGCACCGTGAAAGCCGCAGGCACAGCGGCACTGGCTGCGTGAGACCATTCGATGGCGAAGCGAGTGATTGTTCCTTCCCGCGCCGGTTCCGCCACCCGGCGGGACGGAACGGCATCGCTTGCGATGAAAGCCTCGCCGGTTTTCGTCTTTGCATATGTTACCGTCCACAGCGGTGGCAGCGCGCCCAACAAATCCCGTTTCTGGGTGCGGTCGTAGATTCCCGCCAGCTCGCATCGCGATTGGTTCTCCGCTAGCGCAACGAGCAATCCATCCCCTTCAACGATCCGGATTCCCCGGCCGTGCTCGCGCCACCACGCCAGCGGGTCGTGACCGGATTGAGCCAGCATGGCTTCCGCCTGTTGCAGCAGATCATCACTCTCTCCGGCGAAACGCGGGTCGCGAAGAAGACGCCCGATCACATCCACGATCCAGCCGGGGCCTTCAGAAGTCGCGCTGGCCGTCAGCGCATCGAACCGGTGTTGGCGTTCCGGGGAGAGCGCCAACGGCCCTTTGATGTCCTTCACGTAGGGGCTTTGCCTTGCATCGGCGACCACTTCGCCTTCCGTGAGCGCCCGGCTGTAGAGGCGGAATGAGGCGATACGCCCCTTGAACGCCCAAGGACTCGTCTTGCCGGAGAACGCGGTGCCGACCAGCAGCGCGTCACCGAAGTCT
>CAZOTB010000325.1:0-915 GCA_964582645.1 uncultured Verrucomicrobiota bacterium
CCTGGGCGTTTGACAAGCGCGCGGGTGGGCGCGTATTCTGCGGGCGTGAAAACGGTGTCCATTTCACTCGACGACTCGACCTGGCAAGCGGCGACACAAGCAGCGGCTGAGCAGCACACATCCGTGGGCGACTTGGTGACGGGCTTCGTGAAGAAAATCGCCGCCCAGCAGCAGAGGATTAACGGCGAGGAGCGTCGCGCACAGGCGCGCGAAGCGTTGGTGAAAGCCTTGGAGGCCTGCCACGCGGTCGTCGGAGCGAAACCCACCCGCGAGCGAACCTATAGTGACCGACGCTTTCATAGACACTAACGTGTTGCTCTACGCCGCGTCGGGCGATCCCAAAGAGGCCGCTAAAGCGCGGAAGGCGCGAGAACTGCTGCGAAGTGTCCGCTTTGGCCTGTCGGTGCAAGTGTTGCAGGAGTTCTACGTCAACGCGACGGGAAAACTGGCGACGAAGATTCCCGAAGAGCAGCTTCAAAACGTGCTCGCGCAGCTTCGGCGGCAGACCGTCGCGCCCGTCACGATGGAGATGTTTGATGCAGCCGTGGACATCAGCCGCCGGTTCCAAATCAGCTATTGGGACGCAGCCATCGTTGCGGCGGCCAAACAGCTTGGCGCAAGAACCATTTGCTCTGAAGACCTCGCCGATGGGCAGGAATTCGACGGGATCAAAGTGGTCAATCCGTTCACCAAGCTCTGAGTCTGTGTGAGATGCCTGCTGAACTTTGCCCGCATCGCCAACGCCCAACACTCCAATACTCCACCACTCCGCCGCTTCCCTCCCCGCCGCCCAAGCGTCGCGCAAGGTTCCGATCACGTGTGCCAAGGAGTGGCGGTTTGCAACCCCCGCAATAAAAGCGGGTGAACAGTGACCGCGGGGGGTTGAAAAACCCCGTGCCAGGGGGTTGACGAAAG
>CAZOTB010000325.1:925-2757 GCA_964582645.1 uncultured Verrucomicrobiota bacterium
TGAACCCGCCGCAATCCCTGGGTTTTAACAGTGCCGGCGGTGCTTGAAAACCGCCGTTCCCTGGTGGTTCACGAAAGCGACCTACACTTCCAGTGCGCCGTCGTTAGTTTCCCGGCTTGCTTCCCCCGTGTGTGTCTGACACATTTGCGGCAGACATGAAAACGACGTTGCGAAATTTCCAGCGACAGTTCGCTGCCGTGCGCGCCCAAGCCGACGCGGGGCAGACCGTTGAGATCGTCGAATCCAGCGGCGCTCCGCGCTATATCTTCAAACTCTCCAAACCCGCCGCGCGCGAGCCGCTCTCGCGCCTGCTGGCCCGCGCCACCAAGAACCTCCAACCGCGCCGCGACAAGCGGCCCATGCGGCGCGCATGAAGTGGCTGCTCGATACCAACGTGATCTGCGAGCCGGGCAAGCGCCGGCCGCATCTGAAAGTCGTCCAGTGGCTCGATTCCCTGCCGGAACAAGACTGCGCCCTCAGCGTGATCACGCTGGGGGAGATTGAAAAAGGTATTCACGCCCTGCCGCCCGGCCCGCAACGCCAAAGCCAGGCGAATGCCCTCTCCACCCTGCGACACCGTTTCGCGGGGCGCATCCTGCCGGTGGACGACCGCGTGGCTGCCAAGTGGGGCGAACTGATGGGCGAAGCTGAACGCAACGGCCGGCCGTTGCCCGCCGTGGACAACCTTCTGGCTGCAACGGCGGTGGTTCACGGTCTGACACTCGCCACGCGCGACACGGGCGACATCGCTCCCGGCGTTCGCGTGTTCAATCCGTTCGCGTAAACGTTGCAATGCCTTCGCTCATGTGAAAGCTATACATGCACTGTTCGACTGGGCGAATGCTAACGAAGGGGTGATCTCCCTCTTTGCGCTCGCTGTCGCGCTGCCAACGTTGGCAATTTTGCTTTGGAACGGCTACCGAAGATGGTTTCCTGCAAGGCGTGAGCGTGAATCGCAAGCAAAGGAAGAGTTTGAGCGCGCAGCGGCTCTCATGAAGGAGGTTCAGGAACACGCTCGTTGGGAGGAACGTGGGGGCTACTACGGTGAATTCCTAATCCGAGACACCGCGCGAAAACTGCCAGAAACAGACGAGGCTCATAGTTCAGTAACGACGCCCTACAGCATTGCCGTCCTCACCAGAATTCACACGGAGTATTTGGAGTTCACGACGGGCAGCTTTTCGCGTCGGTCAATCAGGCAGGTGAACGACTACTGGTGCCTCGCCAACGACGATGAAGAGGATGCCGTCAGAGTCCAGATCGTGTTCAGAATCAACTACCGCGACATAGTGACGATTCGCTGGGAGACGAACGAGTATTGGGAATGGCCCCAAGTCTGCTGCCGGTTTACCAAGAGCAACAAGTTCCCACTATCGCACGTTTACTACGCAAGGGAGGAGGTCATTGGCGATAGACACGTTCTAATTGACGTTTGTCCGGTTGACGACGTTAGGCGGCGAGTGCCACAGTCGGCACCATAAACTCTGCGGCGCCAGATCTGCTTCTGTCAGGAACTTCTCAAGCTCATCGAGATGGCGACGAATGGCTACGCCTGCCCGTTCCATTCCTCACTCCCCCATCCTCCACTCCAGAATCCCGACGGAGAATTTTGGCTGGAGTTGGACTTCGAGGCGCAAAGCGGTGGTGGTGACGGGGGTGAAGGTGACGCGGTTGAATTGGTCGCGCTTGACGCCGTAGTCAGTCGTGCCGGCGACGGGCTTCCAGTCTGAGCCGTCCTTGTAGAGGAGCTTCCAGCTTTGCGGGACGCGGCAGCCGCCTTTGCCGGTATCGTCGAACCAATAGACTTCGGCGGTGGAGAACTTCGACGATTT
>CAZOTB010000326.1:0-2714 GCA_964582645.1 uncultured Verrucomicrobiota bacterium
TGTAGCGTCCGCTGTTTGAGCTTTTCGTAAACAGCGACCTCGTTCTCCGTCCACATGATGTCGGCGCGGCGAATTTGGCGCATGGCGATGTGCGTGTAATTGTCTGGGTAGGCCCAGTAGCACGAACGGCAAACGTCGGGCTTCTTGAGTTCCAGCCAGTTGACGCAATGCTCGCACGACCATGACTTCGCCCGATTCGCGGAACCGCAAAGGAGCATGAAGTCTTCCGGCTTTGCTTCAGCGGTGGGAACATCGCCGAGCACCTCAAAAGGGATGCGGTGGTCAATTTGCAGATCTCGTTCGGGGAACGGTTCAAGATAGATGGCGCAGCGTGCTCCGTGGAGTGCAACCAGTTTGTCTTTGATCTCCTTCGTGAGCGCAGTTCGCCCGACTTGTTTTCCGAACCGGGCTTTCTTCGGGTCGCCAAAGCGATACGCCGCAATCTTGCGTCCATCGCTGCCCTCCACGCGAAACATCTCAATCGGAATGCCGTTTTCCTTCACGTCGCGGACGGCGCGCGGCGGATGGTTGTAACCATACTTGTCCTTCAGTTCCTGCGTGGTGATGAAGCCGTGTTTGAGGATGTGGTCAATCACCGTCTTCGAACGCTTGGCGGTGACGGCTTTGCAAAGCTTGACGAAATCTGCCGGCAGCTTGGGGGCGGTCATCGTTTGGCCTCCAAGAGCACCATCTGCTCGACGTGGCGCTGCCGATAGCGACGGGGCAGACGCAGAGACTCAGCCAGCGCGGGTGAAAGGTAGAGGGACTCGACCGTTACTTCGTCGCGGCCCAGCAGCGTGGCTTGTGACGAGCGGCCGGCTTCCAGTTCGATCAAATGGAGGCGCAGATTCTCCGGGAGTCTTCGCCCGTGAACCTTGTCGCCGGTCCGGCCGTCGTAGCTGACCATGTATCTAATGTCGCGGTGATTGAGCATCTCCAGAGTCTCGACGAACTCGTCGAAAAGAACCGCCTTGAGATAACGCGGATCGCGCTCGCCGCAAACGCCCTGGTAGGGCGGGTCCATGTAGATGAGGTCATCAGCGGTCGCCCCGGCAACAACATTCTTGTAGTCGAGCGAACAACACTCTGTCTTGCCGCGCAGCAGGTAGGAGGCGCCGAAGATGTGGTCGCGCATGGTTTCGGGCAACGCGCCCATGCGACGATTATCAGGACTCTGATTGAACTCGCCCTTCGCGTTGTAGCGAACGGAAGCCTTCACGCATCGAGCGAGGAGGTAGAGCAAGCAATCCGGCCTGCCGGTGGCGTTGAACTCGTCGCGCATTTCGTCATAGTGGCTCCGCCGGTCGCCGTGCTGCGCCTTCCAGATCGCTTCGTATTGGCGGGCCAGCTTTTCGGGCGAGTTGATGATGGCGCGCCACAAGTCCATGAGGGGCTTGTTCAGGTCGTTGATGACGTAACGATCAGCCAAGCCGCGAACGGCGGCAGCCAACGTGAGGGCCGCTGAGCCTGCGAATGGCTCGATAAGCGTGTCGGTGTTCTCTGGAAAATAGGCGAGAATGGCCGGCGCAAGATTGCGCTTGCTGCCTTGGTAGGGGATTGGGTGCGGGACTTTCAGCCGACCGCCGTTCGCATTGGGAGCGTCAAGCACGCCGCCATGTGCAGGACAAGTTTTTAGATTTACGTTCTGCATTCTTCGCCAGAGAGCATAGAACTTGCCATTGGCGCGAGCAAGTCTAGACCAACAACGAGCACTGCGGCCGAACGGGTCACGGAGATTTTGCAGCGGCTAGTTTCGGCCCGGAGGCAGCGCGGCCAGCGGCACCAGCAGCAGGGCGGTGAGGATGGTGAGGGTGGGTTTCGTATTCATGGCCGGCTGCGGCCGTCGTCGCGGACTTTCGCGAGGGCGGCGGCGAGTTGTTTGACGACTTCGGGTTTCTCGGCGGCGATGTCCTTCGTCTCGCCGGGGTCTTTGACGAGGTCGTAGAGCTGATGTCGTTTGCCACCTTTGCTGCCTTTGCTTTCGATGAGCTTCCACGGGCCGGAGCGCACGGCGAGGGCGTCGTCGCGAGTGTCGCCTTGCAGCACGGTGAGTTTGCGGATCGGCTCTTTGAGCGGTCCGCCACGCAACGCAGGCAGGATGTTGAAGGAGTCTTCCCCCGCATCGCGCGGCAGTTTCACATCGAGGATGCCCGCGACCGTCGCGAGCAGATCGGTGAGACAGATGGTTTCGTCCGAGACCGTCGCGGGCGGGATCTGGCCCGGCCAACGCGCGATGAACGGCACACGATGACCGCCCTCGAAGGGACTGCCCTTGCCGTCGTGCCAGGGGCCGTTGGTCACGTGGCCCAAAGCGCGGGCGTCCTGCTTGGCGGTGCTAAACTTCTCGCGCACGCCGCCCGCATCGCTGGCGAGGTTCAGTTTCGTGTTCTGCGTGCCTTTGAAATCCTTGGGCGTGCCGCCGTTGTCGCTGCTGAAGAACACCAGCGTCCGCCCGGCGAGTTGGAGCCGGTCCAGCGTCTCCAGAATCCGGCCGACGTGGTCGTCGAGTTCCTGGATGTAATCGCCGTAAAGCCCCGCCTGACTCGTGCCGCGAAAGCGCGCGGCGGGCGTGATGTGGGTGTGGGGCACCACGGAGGTGAAATACAGGAAGAACGGGCGCTCGCGGTTTTCCTCGATGAAACGCAGCGCCTTGCCAACCAACGTCTCGCTGACCAAATCCTCCACGCGCGGCTGGGCCAGCCCTTCGGGGAAAT
>CAZOTB010000327.1:0-2709 GCA_964582645.1 uncultured Verrucomicrobiota bacterium
CGGAACCGAAATCTCGGGAGCGACAAGTCGCCGGAGCGACCAACGCCAACGTACCGCCGGGCCGGACCAAAGCCGCACAGAGTATCCACGCCGGAACCGACAGGTCCGCCAGTCCCGAGTAGCTCTTCATAATCCTCTGCCAGCTTAGAAACTCTTCCGCCGGTATCTGCTTTCCTACAATCTCCACAAGATGCCGCCTGATTTCATCCGGCGGGAGCTGGGGCACGTCGCCGTTCTGCGTCGCGAGCGTCTGATATCTGACATAGGGCGGATTTGTGATCACAAGGTCGTACCCGTCCGCGAGGTATGCGTCCGCTACGACAGGATCAAATGCATCCACCGCACGAATCGAGAGGGTAGTAACGACTTGGCTCCAGCCCTGTAATCGTTCGCGACACATCTCCGCCGTGGGCGGATCAATCTCGCCCCCTTGAAGCCGTTGGAGGTAGCGATGCATTCGAGCCGCCCGCTCCGCTACGGCGTCGAGAAGGTCGCCATTGCCAGCCATCGGATCGATCACACTGGACATGGCGCTATCGAACGCTATGGCAGCCAGTAGACGACCGAGAGGCAGACCGGTAAAGAATTGTCCAAGGATTTTGCGCAGGTTCGGCTCAAGCGAACTTTCATAGCGAGCAGCCCTGACCCGCGCCTCGATTAGCAGCTCATTCGAGTAAATATCTTTCATTGAGGATAGATTTCGCTGCCACTAATTGATAGAAATCGTTCGCATCCAGAGGCACACTCTGCTCATGCGTCAGGTAATGCATCACAAATCGCGAGTACAACCATTGCGGGGTCTGTTCGGCTCGATCTTTGGACGCGCGAGCGGTCTTCAGCAACTCCTTCATAACGGGGAACACGTCGTGGGGGATGTTCGCCCCGTCCCGACGCGTCTGCTTGCCGAGTAGCAGCACGGCGTCTCCCTTCACCGCGCCATTTGTGGTCACTTGCTTGAAGCTTCCCTGCGTTTTGTCTAAAATGCTGGCGTCTTCCACACTCATCCCTGCTTCTGTGTACGATTCACGAAGCTTGTCCCAAACTTCGGCCGATGAGGAATGAAAAACCACCGTTGCCTTCCCGTCTTTCTTCAGGATCCGGCCAATTTCGCGGAACGCCTGAGTCATCAGCGACTGATATTCACCTACCCCTTTGCGCTGGACGCGACTAATCGTGACCTCATCGTGCGAATCGGTGCAGTTGCCAAGCCAAGCTTCGTTAATGAAATTCACTTCCGCGTACGGAATATTGCCACCGAACGGCGGGTCGGTAAATACATAGTCGACGCTTTGGTCCGGCAGGTCCACATTAAGGCATGACCCTTGTTTGACCTCCACGATGCCTTCAAGATGGCGTGTTTCTCCAAAAGCCGCATGGATGGTCTTTAACTTCCTGCGGAGCCCGGCGAACAGGTTCTTCTCAACTGGCAATCCGCTTACGTACAGAACGCCTGGTTGCGAGCTCGTGACCACGAGGTCGTTCTCCCCGCGCTTGGCGACGACACGCGTCATGATCGTGGCGTGGCTCGCATTATAGCTCAGCAGCCAGAACCGCAGGGCATCACGCAAGGGCGATGAGCTGGCGAGCCGCCACAAGGTGGCGAAGACGAGCAGGTTTCGGCGGGTGTAGAAATGGTGGAGGTGAGAGATCCCCTGATGATAGCCACTGCGGTAGAGATCCCCCCACGGCACAGGGGTGATCGGAACATCGCGAGGCAGTGAAATCTGGTCGATCTGCGAGACGAGGGCTTCGTCAGAGGCTTCGACCCGACGGGACCACTCGCGTCGATCGGTGACGCCATACACCCACACGGGCCTGCGAAGGCGGACCGTAACTCCTTCCTTCAGTAAACCATCGAAGACCGTTTCTGTAGGCCTCTGCACATCAGCGACGCTTACCGAACGCCCGCAGTGCGGACAGGAAAAAGTGGAGTTTATTCGGGCTGGACGTCTTTGCACGCAACCATCCCATAGGGTTGCAGCTTTGCGGCAATGTGGGCATTCGATGACCTCGGACCAAATCACGTAACGTATTGCTCCGTTCCCGCCATCCGGGCTGCGGGCCGCATACATCCAGCCAAGTTCGCTCTCGGCTTGCGAAAGAACACGCTCTGCTTCGCGCTGGAATTCTGCCGGTTCGGGGGGCTGGCAGAGCGTTTGGCCCACGAAACTGCCGAGCGTGCCCAACTCCCGCAATACCGCGCGACGAGCGCCCCATTCAATACGTAATCCCAACTCCCGCGCTTGTTCCCGCATCGAGGCAGTCGGCCTAGCGCAAAGCAGCGCGGCAATTCCTGTCGTTCCGCTCCCTGCAAATCCGTCAAAAATCGTGTCGCCCGGGTTTGTGTGTGCGGCCATGAAAAGGGCGATCGCTTCTGGTGAGATTTTGGTCGGATAAGGGAATGCCGAAAAGAGAGGCCCGCTTCGCGAGGCCTTCAAAGGTTGCCTGTAAAGTGCCGCAAGGTTTTTCCTGACTCCGTTCTGAGGGACCACGATGCTGGTTCGCTTCTCCACACAGCCTCCTTGGCGAGCATTTACCCGCTTGTGTAACCCGCACGTGTTGTTAGTCATTTTAGATTAATCATAGCATTTGGGAATCCCTGACCAGCTGCATCGCCTGATTTTTCGCGATCATCAATCCGGATGGAACCAATTTGGTCGCCATGTTTTCATTCCAAATCCTGCACGGTAGCTACGACGACGCCCTGTA
>CAZOTB010000328.1:0-1070 GCA_964582645.1 uncultured Verrucomicrobiota bacterium
CCGGAGCCGCCGGTGATGGTTTGGGCCGCGCCATTGAGATACGCGTCCATGCCGGCGGCGTTCCACGTCGTGCCGTCATAGCGCAATTCGATGATGATCGGCGTGCCGCGGAACGAAGCGCCGAGGGTGAACTCGAGGTTGTCGCCAAAACCACCTTCCATCCGCACCGTGTTCGCAGAGCTTTGGTAGAAGGAGTAACCTTCGTTTTGGACGTTCAGGTCGTTGCTGAACAGGAACAGCGTGTTCCAACTGGTGCTATCGAGGCGCGTCACGACGAAGATGGTGTGGGCTTGGTTGCCAGAGAATCCCAGGCCGTTCGAGTCCGTCAGGAAGTTGCCGCCGCGGAACGCCACGGCCGGATCGCCGTTGATGATCTCAGGGCCGGCGTCGTGATAGATCGGATCATTTACCCCGCCGGCCAAGTCGTTGTTGCTCGCGCTGAGATCGTACCAGTTTGGGCCGGTTGGCCAGATAGCGACGTGTTGACCGTCGGTGGGCGTGGCGGGCGTTGTCCCATCGGCTTGTGTGATGTTCGACGCGTCGTAATGGGCGATCAACGAGGCGGACGCGGGCGCGATGGCGACACCGATGGTCAGTGCGATGGCGACCGGGATGCCGAGCAGGCGCGAAATCGAACGAGCGTGTGTCATGTTGTTCATAAAATTTCTCCTTATGCTTGGTCATACTTCTATAGAAAACTTTTCCAGCTTGCAAGCTTTTTCTATAGAAAATTTTGGGGCGATCTGGTAGAAGACTGCCATGCCGACGCTCGCCCCACTACCCGCCAAACCCAAAACCCTCAGCGGTAAGGTCTATCAGCAACTCAAGAAGCGCATCGCCGAGGGCAAACTGCCACCGCGTACCCGGTTGTTGACCGAGCATCTGGCGCGCGACTTGGGCGTCAGCGCCACGCCGTTGCGCGAGGCGTTGCGGATGTTGCACAAGGACGGTCTCGTCAGCCTCACGCCCAACCGCGGCGCAATCGTCACCGAGCAAACGCGGGACGAACTCCAAGACCTCTTTCAAGTCCGGCAGGCGCTGGAGACGTTGACGATTCGGTTGACGACGGC
>CAZOTB010000328.1:1170-2688 GCA_964582645.1 uncultured Verrucomicrobiota bacterium
CGCGATGGTGGCCGCCGTGCGCGCGCGCGACGCCGACCGCGCCGCGCAGTTGATGGCGCAACACCTGAAATCCTCCCTCGCCGAGCGGTTGGAGGAGATGGACAACCGCTGAGCATCGAGACTGATTCGTGGGTCGGCTCTGGGAGCGCCGCCGGTTTCGGCGGCTGGGGGTGGAGCGGATTGGTCGCCGGGGCCGGCGACCCTCCCGGCCGAAGGAGCGTCCGGGACGGACGCCGCTCCAACCGGTTTGGTGTCGTGGCCGCGGTCCCGGCGGCGTTTTACCCAAAGGTCTGAACTGCACTCCCTGACCGGCTTGCTTTCCCGTGCGGCAGGCATACGATGTTGGCGATGAACGTTGCCGGGACATCGAATGTGGTGACGGGCGATCCGGTGGCTGACCTGCTGTTGCGCGGCGATGCGGCCACGGTCCACGAAGCGGAAGAACTGTATTTGGACCGGCAGCTTGCGGAAGTCATCGCGCTGGTCCGCAGCCCCTTGTCGGATGCCGACTTTCGCGCGCACCCGTTGATCGTGATGTTGCTCGCGCACGGCAGTCGCAGTGGGGAGGATTCGTTGCGGTGAATGTGCCGGATCGGCTGGCGGAGATCGTCGCGGCGTTGCGGTCGCTCGAGGGTCGGTTCTTGGTGATGGGCGGGCAGGCGGTGCGGCATTACGGCGTGGACCGCAACACGCTGGATTACGATCTGCACCTGTCGGTTGACCAGGCGGCCACCCTGCTCGGCCGGCTCCAGACGGAAGGTCTGCCGGGCGTCGCTGCCGGGCCGCTCGCGGAAGGTGCGAGTTGGCGGGCGCGGGCGTTCCGCCGGTTCCAGATTGGAGTATTGCCGGACGGTCGCGCGGAATGGCTCGAGTTCTGGCTGCACAACCACCTGTTGCCGGCGTTTGATGAGCTTTGGTCGCGCCGGGAGGAGCGCGAATGGCGCGGCGTGATCGTGCCGTACCTTGGATTGGACGACCTGCTCCGCAGCAAGGAAACCGAGCGGGAAAGCGATTGGGAAGACATCGCGCGGCTCGAGGAGATCGCCGACGCGCGTCGGTTGGCGGCGGCGCGGGATCAGCGGGGCACGGAAATCGCCTTGGCCGGACTGCGGTCGCGGCGCGGATTTGAGGAGGCGCTGCATCGCGGCTGGTTGGCGAATGCCGACCAAGTCGGACGCGCGCTGACCCGGGTGGTTCACCCCGTCACCGAGGCGTATCTGTTGCCGGCGGCAACGATCCGTGAGCGGCGTTGGTTCGCCGGGCTGGAGGCAGCCGCAGTGATGATCGAACCATTACGCACGGTGACGGTCGGGTCTGGTCGGCACTTGGCGCTGGTCGAAGCCGTGCGGCGGCTGGCCAAGTCGGCCGCGGTGGCCGCCGATCGGGCCGACAAAGAGCGGGAAGTCCGTGCCAGTCAATAGGCCGACTGGTTCACGGCGCGAACCCGCCCTGTTTCTTGCTGGGCAAGTCCCTCGGAACGTGCGCAGCTTCGGGAGGGCTGCCGGCCTCGGCGGCCGT
>CAZOTB010000329.1:0-2679 GCA_964582645.1 uncultured Verrucomicrobiota bacterium
GTCATCCAAGAAGATGGCCCGCCGCTCGTTTCCGCGCGCCGTCACATGATACCACCCGCCCGGCACATCAATCCGGAAAGGTCTCGCCATAACACCGAACTTCTACCAGCGCATCGTCGGGAAGGGAAGCCACATGTCGAATAATCAGATGTGACCCCAAAATCTGCGCTGCCGACCGCGAGGTATTTGCTGGCGACCGCCGAGCCGAGGCAGCCGGTCCCGGGCTCGCGCATGATCAGCGAGCAGGTGGCGCAGGGACTCCTTAAGGAAGGGTCAGGGCCACGATCCATTCGCAGGCCAGTTTCCGCAGCCGGTCGTAATCCTCAAGGTCGAACCCGTTGGGAATCTTGAACTGCCCGCGCAGGTGTTTGACGCCGTGTCCGTCCACGGCTTCCGAGTCCCACCGGCCCAATGTCAACGCGCCCGTGGAATCCAGCGCGTCGAACCGAAGGCGAGCGAGGAATTGGCTCATTTCCTGGCTGGCTTCCTCCGCTTTACGGAGCAGACCGGCGTCGGACGACTCGCGCGCCTCGGCGATGAGTTGGTCGAGCGTGTAGAGCAACTGATAATCTTTCACGCCTTCGCGCGCCGCTTCCCAACCGATGGTCGGACCGCCCGCGTGGCCGTCCGCTGCCGGGAAGACAAAATCCATCGGCGCGAATCTCTGCTTCTGTGACAGCTGATACGCGCCGCCGTCGGTGTGCTCGCTGTAATGCCAGTCCATCACGCCATCGGCCTGCAACCGCCAGAGCCCGACGCCGTAGATGAACCGCATCGCCTCGGGATGCACGCCGGTCGTGTCGGGGTTGTAGAACAACACGCGCTGGCCTTTGCTACGCATCGCATCGCGGTATTGCGTCCACGATTCGTAGCCGCGATGGCACGGACCGACACCAATGGGCGAATGGCAAAACGTCAGGAGATTCACGTCGGTCCAGTTCTCGAACTCGCGCTCGAAGCGAAATGCGCGGTCGTTCGGATGATTCAGCGCATGGAACGCGATCGGCACGCCCGCGGCACGCAAGGGGGGAGAACATTCGCGCGTGCGTTCGAAGCGCAGGTCGTTGAAGGGATACGGATAGCCTTCGTCGTAGGGCGCGACGACAAAGGACGGCCACTTCTGTTTCGCTGCTTCCTCCCGAACCTGCGTAAACAGATCGCCATAGACGGAGGCGAAATCCTGGCCGCCGCCGAATGTTTTCGCAGCCTCATAGAGGGCGTCCGGCGCGAGCAGCAGCAACGGCTCACTAAACCCGGCGTCGCGGTAGGCCTCGAACAACTCGCGAAGCCGGTTGGGTTGATTCCAGCGGATCACGGGGCGGCCATTGATGTCGCGCTCGATTGGAATCTGGATGCCGCCGTTGAAATGAAACGTGGTGGTCATCCCGTGCGCCCGCATGTCGTCCAGCATCCGGCGCAACTCGGCGGGCGTTTCGTTCTTCATGTAGTAGCTGTACAAACCGACGAGCAGCCCGGCGCGCGTCCGTGGCTGGATGGGCAGGACGTCCACCGTCAACTTCATCGTCTTCGCGCCTGCACGCGACGGCACGACGCGGATCGATCCCTGGTAGCGGCCCGGCGCGGCGTCGGCAGGAACATGGATGGTGAGCCAGCATTGCTGGGTTTGGTTCGGCGCGACCTTCAGCGTCTCGAACGGCTCGAGATGATTGGGCGAGAGCAGGTACTCGTTGTTCATCATCAAATCGCGTTTGCGGTACAGGTAACAGACCTTCCGCACGTCTCTCCGCGAAGCCGGGATTGAGACAGGGCCGGTCAAATCGGAAACTTCCACGCGGACATCGCCCAGTTCGCCCAACGCATGAACGGAGAACGAAACGGGCGCAACCGTATCCGGCCACGCGAGAACATCGAGCGACGTATCATCTTTCACTCGCGGCGGCGGCATCGTCGGCAACTGATACGTCGTGATGGGGGTGCGTGAGAGGATGTATCCACCTTTTGCGGAAGGTGCAGGCTTATCGGGTGTCCATGTCAGCGGCGGAAACCCAAGAGGGAAAGCGTCGTCGCGCTGAATGGATTCCACTTTGACGTCGGCGAACCAGGCGCGCCCCGCTGCGTCCGGTTGCTCCCAGGCGTTGACGCCCAACCAGAGCGAGAGAGTTGTCGCGTTCGCTGGCACGTCGTAGGCGTGGGCAACAAAGCGCGTCCAGTTGGATGTGCCGCTGAAGTTGTGCAGTCCCCAGCGGAGATGGTCGTTCAGGGGGACGGGTGTGGTTGCCTGCCGGATGAATTTGCCGTCGTGGTCGAGAAAGTCGATGCCGACGTGGCCCTTGGTGGTACCGGCCAGTTCGCTACGAACTTGGCCGGTGACTTTATAGAGCGTGGCACCGGGAACGATCGGCAATTCGCGTCGCGCGCCGGTGAAATGATCCGTGGCGATGACGCCGATTCCGCCTGAAGGCGGTACACCGAACACCGAGCCGGGTTCACCAAACATCCGCCAGCCCTCGGGGAGACCGGGATCAAGCACTCCCGGCTCAGCGAGAAGCACGGCGAGTTGCGCACTGTCGCCGGTAACATTCTGTGCCGGACCGGCCTCAATGGTCAGGCGAATCTTGTCGCCCTTGCGCATGTCCACGATTGCGGCACGCCAGTTCGTGTCGTGTAGATGAATCCGACTGGATCGCTCCCGCACCTGGGCACTCAGCCATACTCCAT
>CAZOTB010000330.1:0-2640 GCA_964582645.1 uncultured Verrucomicrobiota bacterium
ATCTGGTGGGACGGCCATGCGACGAAGTGGCGCGATCGGGGTTCAGCCAAACTAAGGGGGTTCTACTTCAACTGGATCCACGGCGGTGCCGAGGCACAGGCCGTGTATGACTACATTCGCGCCAACCAGTAGCGCGCGCCTGTCGTGGACGGAAAAGTTACGCCAACCCGCCCCCTGGCAGGAGACGACCCGCCAGTGGCGGACCGGTGACCGTCGCGGACCGCGACCACCTAAATCAACACCCGAGTCCGGTCGCCGTTTGCCGTACGCGTGCGAACCGAACAGTACAATCCGTTGCCGCCGGTATTCCCGGGCCAGCCAATCGCTGAACTCTCGACTCTGCCGCGTGCGGTTCATCAGGTGTGGATGCTCACCATAGCCGGTAACGCACCTGGCCCGTAAACTCGCGGTACGCCGCCCCTCAAAACTCCTGCGCGAACGCAGCGGCCGGGGCGCGCGGATGGTAGCGGGCTTGAATGTAACGGGGTTCGTCCGGCGCGGGAAGCCGGTGGTTCGCCATGTCGTCGGCGATCCGCGCGGCGACCGCCGGCCAGTCGTGGGTGACCACCTCGGCGCGGCTCTCGGCCACCAGCGCGCGCGGCAGGTTGAGCCGGTGCAACGTCAACCAGCGGCGCGTGGCCAGCAGTCGCGACAGTTGCAGCGGCTCGATGCCGGCCAAGCGGCTGAACCAATCCTCGATCGGCGAGAAGATTACGGTGTCGTGCCGGCACGACAGGCGGTCGAGATACCGGTGGTACTCTCGCGGACGACCCAGCGGGGCGCGGACCACCGTGTACGGCAGCCAGCCGTTGTCGAGCCAATCGCGCAGCCATTTCTCCAACTCGTACTCGGTCGGCGCGAGGACGACCAACCGCTTGATTCCTTCACGGACGTAGCGGGCCAGGGCGCGCTTCAAGCCATCTTCCCATTGCAGCACGTAATGCGCGGCGGGCAGACGGGTCGGCCCGATGGTCACCACGACCAGGCGGATGCCGGCGTCGTGGAGCGTCAGCATGATGTCGTCGCCGCCGGCCGGCATCCCGAACCACAACAAGTAATCCGGCGACTTGGCGAGGATGTTGCGGGTAAAACCGGGGCGGGCGAGGTTCTCGCTGCCGTAGAGGAGGAAATCGGCCGCAAAGTGCTGGTCGCGCAACGCGTCGCCGATCGCGCTGAAAAACTGCCGCCAATCCGTCCAGTTGGCGTTGGCGTATTGCCAGACCGGCAGGGCCACCACGCCGCGGATCGCCCGCCGCGGTTTTGCCTCGCTTGGCGTCAGCAACGTCGGCGCGCTGCGGCGGACCAGCAGCAGGCCTTCCCGGTCCAGCTCATGATACACCCGCGCGACGTCGGCGAGCGACATGTCCAGGCGCGCCGCCACCTCGCGCATGGTGTAGAACGGGATGTTCCGTTCCCGACGCAACCGGATGGCGATCCGACGCAGCAACTCGGTGGCGGCCGCGGTCCGGTTGGCGTGCGCCGGCAGCCGCTCCCAACCGGCCAGCGGCGGCAGCTTTCGAAGGGCTTGTTTCCCACTCATGGTGACGGTGAGCATGGCACACTGTCTGTATTGTGTTTAGATTGCAAGCCGGGCTTGTGTGGCTAGTGTGCGGGTATGCGGGTTCTGCGCGACCGAGATGCCTTTACCTTGATCGAGCTGCTGGTGGTCATCGCCATCATCGCGATCCTGGCGGCATTGTTGCTCCCCGCGCTGCAAAGCGCCCGGGAGAAGTCCCGCCTCGCCAACTGCCAGAACAACCTCCGTCAACTGCACCTCGCTGCCATGCTCTACGCCGACGACAACAATGATCGCCTGCCCTACGTCCACTGGCGTGAGACCGGCTTCGAACGCGGCGATGCCTTCTGCCCCGGCTTTGTGCCCGACGTGCTGGCCACCAGCGGCGATTGGGACACGCGCTATCGCGGCCGGCTCGCCCCCTACATGAACCGCGCCTCGGCCACGCCCGACAACAAAATGTCCCTCGGCCTGACGATGCCCCGGCGGGTGATGTTCTGTCCCGGCGTGCGCAATAAGGACGAACAGGAATACTGGCCCAGCTACGGCCAGAACATGTTCGTCTCGACCACCAATCCCAACGGCACGTGGTTTCACGACAACATGAAGCGCACCAGCATCCGTCGTCCCGCCGAAATCATTCTGTTCGCCGACCGCACCTACTACCCCGACGACCAGGTGGACGGCTGGATGGCCGGCTGGGGCACGCTCAACGAATTCACCCAGGGATCGTGGTATTGCTACATCAAACCGCGCCACGGGCAACGCGACGCCGTGGTGTTCGTGGACGGCCACGGCGAGACCACCAAGCACGCTTACTTCGGCAACACCGTCCCCGCCTTCAGCGCCAACAGTGCCTGGGGCGAGTGGTAGCCCTGGCTCCCGCGCCGCCTGCGGGGTGTCGCTTGAGACGACCACATTGAGAGCGCGTTCGAAAGCGGCGCGCTGTCCGCATTCTGTTTCCGTCGTCGGCGCGGCGAAACTCCGGTATTCTTGCCGAAACATGATCACCTGCCCGCCACTGCTGATGCCCGGCGCGGATGGCTCTCGGCACGCGCCGACGGATCTTGTCGCCCGGTTTCAACACCGGCTGGCCACGGAACCGGACTGGGCGGTGGAAAACC
>CAZOTB010000331.1:0-2634 GCA_964582645.1 uncultured Verrucomicrobiota bacterium
AGCTTGACGAACTGCCATTCGGGTCAGGTCTCAATTTTCAATAATTTAGCCTCCGTCTGCCAGAAGCCAGCCCCCAAGAATCAAGAACAATCTTGAATATTTAGACCTGACCCCAATTCCGCCACTGAGCGGCCCCGCCGTGCAGAACAAGGGACTGGCGCTCTTCCCGCGGACAATCAAAGGCCAATACGCGATGCTGGGCCGGCAGGATGCCGAGAATAGCTACGTGATGTTCTCCGACCATCTGCACTTCTGGCACACGTCGCAGATCCTGCTGAAGCCCAAGTTCCCATGGGAGTTTGTCCAGTTGGGCAACTGCGGATCGCCGATCGAGACCGAAGCCGGCTGGCTCGTGATCAGCCACGGGGTTGGGCCGATGCGGAAATATTGCATCGGAGCGTTCCTGCTCGACCTCGACGACCCGACGAAAGTCATCGGTCGCCTGCGCGAGCCGTTGATCAAGCCAAACGAAAACGAGCGGGAGGGGTACGTGCCCAATGTCGTCTATTCCTGCGCCAGTCTCCTGCACGGCCGGCAGCTCATCATTCCCTACGCGATGTCCGAGTGCGCCACCACCTTCGCCACGCTTTCGCTCGACGAAGTCCTGGCCGCGATGGAATAGTGCAGCGGCACAGCCCGTCGAGTGGAAACCACCCCGCCTCCCCTCGTCAGCTCCTTAGAGCGTGTTGAAGAAGTCGCCGGGAAGGAACGCCACCCTCCGAGGCGGTCGTCGCTATCCACCAGCACCGCCTCGGGGGGCGGCGTTCCTTCCGTCCCCGACGCGCTGGGAGAGACTTTTCCAACACGCTCTTACTCTTCCTCGATTACCGAGTCGAAGAACCTCACGAAGTCGGTGCCGTCGCCTTCTTCCATGAACTTCATCGCGGCGCGCGGATGTTGGTTCAGGTAGCCGGTGATCATATAAGGGATGGCGTAGCCCCAGCGGAGTTTCTCGCGCATCGGTTCGACGTGTTTCTGCACGCACTCGATGACGGGGCGGAGATTGAATTTGGGGTTGTGCAGGAAACTCAGCAGCAGTTCCAACTGGCAGTTACCGGCGCCGCGACCGAGTCCCGCGAAACTGGCGTCGAGCATGTTCGAGCCGAGAATAATCGCCTCGATGGTGTTGGCGTAGGCGAGCTGCATGTTGTTGTGGGTGTGGATGCCGATTTCCTTCTTCGCCGGTTTCGTGAACTTGAGGAACTTCTGCATGAAGTACCGGATCTGCTCGCTGTAGAGGGTGCCAAAACTGTCCACGATATAGACGGTGCCGACTTCCGACTTGCAGAGAATTTCCAGCGCGTTGTCGAGTTCGATCTCGGGAATGGTTGAGATGGCCATGAGGTTGATCGTCGTCTCGTAGCCTTTCTCGTGCGCGTCCTTGATCATGTCGAGCGCGGTCGGAATCTGATGGATGTAGGTCGCGACGCGGACCATGTCCACCACGCTCTGGTCTTTCGGCAGGATGTCTTCGTGGTAATCCGTGCGCTCGGCGTCGGCCATGACGGAGACTTTCACGGATGATTTCTCGTCGCCGATGATGCGCTTGATGTCGTCCTCATCGCAAAACTTCCAGCAGCCGAACTTGTCGCGCGCGTGGAGTTTCTTCGACGCCTTGTAGCCGAACTCCATGTAATCCACGCCGGCAGCGACGTTGGCCTGATAGACGGCCTTGACGAGATCGTGACTGAACTTGTGGTCGTTCATCAACCCGCCGTCGCGGATGGTGACATCGAGGACCTTGATCTCGGGCCGGTAACCAAGCCAGCCTTTGAGGTCCGTTTTCTCTGCCTTCTTGCTCATACGAATTCCTTTTCTCAAATCCCGAAGGAGGCGAGATGCTATGGAGGGAACGCCGGAGATTCAATCAACAAATACTGCTCGGGTGTCGAGCGGGTGCATCTGCGGGTTGACGGTGGTAGGGCGCGAATGCCTTCGTCCCGCGTCGTTCAGGGACGGAGGTTTCGCGCCTGGTGGCGTGGCGGACGGGCACGGCGCGAAACCCCCATCGCCCAACGGCAGGTGATGGGGGCATTCGCGCCCGACAACAACCCGCAGATGCGCCCGTGTCGAGCTACAACTCTCCCTGCACCAGCAGGTCGTTTCCGATTCTTCGGCAGGTGAGACTGCCCACCGGCAACGCATCGCTGATTCGCCGTGCGCCTTTTCCGCCAACCACACTCACTCCACCACCGCCGATGAGCTTCGGCGCGTAAAAGAACGCCACCCGGTCGGCGAGGCCCTGTTCGAGAAAGGACGCAATCGCCTCGCCGCCGCCTTCCACGAGGATGCTGGTGATCTCCTGCTTCGCGAGCTGGCGCATCGCCCATCGCAAATCCACCGTGTCGCCACGCAGCGGCGCGACCAACACCTGCGCGCCGCGAGACTGGATTTCCTCGCGCTTCGACACGCCGCATCGTTTCGTGGCGACGATGATCGTGTGGTGTCGAAACCGATCGCTCAAAAGCTGGCTGATGAGCGGAATCCGACCCGAGGTATCGAGCACGATTCTTCGTGGCTGCCGTTTGCTCGCCGTCGCCACACGCACCGTCAGCGCAGGATCATCGCGGAGGACGGTGTTGATTCCCACGAGGATTGCGTCATGGACACTGCGCAATCTGTGACCAAACGCCC
>CAZOTB010000332.1:0-2544 GCA_964582645.1 uncultured Verrucomicrobiota bacterium
CGCCCGGCACGGACCGCGTGCCGGAGGTGCCGCTCACCGAGCCGACAAAACTCGACCGGCTCCGCTGGGAAACCGAACTGTTCGATTTCCCCGTGAGCGAGCATCCGCTGGCGATGTATCCCGATATCGCGTGGGACACCTATTGCCCCGTCGCCGATCTTGGCAAACACGTCGGCGAGACAGTGGTTTGCTGCGGGTTGATCGTCGAAGACCGCGTTCACGAGCAGGTTGACGGCGACCCGATGAAATTCCTGACGATCGCCGACTGGACCGGCATGGTCGAGACGGAACTGTTCGCCAAGACCTACAAGAACTACGGTCTTGCCACGGTGCGGTACCCCGTGCTGGAGATCACCGCCACCGTCGAGCCGTACGAGAACGGGCGCGGGTTTTCGTTGCGCGTTCATCGCGCTGGCAAGCCGAGGCAGAAATCCGCATAATGACCGGGCCATGCGCCTGGTCATCGTTCTGAGTTTTCTTCTGTCCGCGGCAGCGAGGGCAGGAGATCCGACCGTTCTCAAACTCTGGACGATCCCGGACACCAGTTCGCCGTCGGTGGACGCGCAAGCCGCCGCGCGCGTACTCGAGCAATTCCAGCGCGACCATCCCGAGGTGGTGCTGCGCAAGACGGCGGGCATCAGCATCCCGCAGATCGGCGGTTCGGCGGCGATCCTCATGGCCATTGCCGGGGGCGTCGCGCCGGACGTGATCGAAAGCACCCAACAAGACATCCACAACTTCGTCCAGCAAGGCTTCCTCGCGCCGCTCGACGAGTATCTGGCGGGAATCCCGGAGGAGGAACTGTGGGAGCGCGCACCGCGACAGGTGTGGGCCGCCGCACGATTTCGCGGGTCGGACGGCCAGGAGCACATCTACGCGTTGCCGAAACGGTTTGACGTGTCCACGATGAAAGTGCGGCGTGACCTTGCGGCCAAGCTGGGTTATCCCGAAAACAAACTGCCCCGCACATGGGACGAGGTGTACGCGATGGCACAGGCGGTCACCGATCCCGAAGCGGGTCGCTACGGCGTGGGCCTGCCGAAAGGGAGCGAGTTGGCCTTCGTATTCCACAGCCTGCTCGTCAGCGCGGGCGGCCGCGCGATCGAGCAACGCGCGAACGGCGAACTGTACGCCGCGTGGGGAAGCGAGGAGGGCGTGATGGCGCTCGATTTCCTCTGGCGACTCGTCCGCGGGCCATGGGAACGCGATGGCAAACGCCATGAAGGCGTCGCGTACTCGGACGTGAACATGTGGGATTCGTTCAAGCGCGGGCGCTATCTCATCGGGTTCACGAGCCTGAGCAGCGACCGCGGCATCCTGAGCGCCGCCGATCCCGAGCGGTTCCGTTTGCTGCCCATGCCGCGCGCGCCGAACGGGCGCAACATCCCGACGTTCACGACGCAGTTTGCGGGCGTGTTCGCGGGCCAGACGGACGCGCGTGCGCGACGGATGGCGTTCGATTACCTCTGGTTTCGCGACAGCCGCGAAGCGCGTCGGCTGCGCACCGAGACGTTTGTGAAAGCCGAGCAAGGGCAGAATGTGAACCCACTCGATCTGAAGCTGTTCGGCTACCGCGAAGAATTGCAGAAACTGCCGGCGGGTTACCTGGAGTTTTACGAGGACTCGATCCAACGCGGCCATGTGCAGCCGTTCGGACGGGGCGCAAGCGAGATCTTGCGCGACCTCAACAACCCCGTCCAGCGCGCGTTGAGCGAGGAGTTCCGCGGCCTGAGCGACGAGTTGCGGCGAGCTCGGTTGCTGACGATTCTCGAAGAAACCGCCGCCCGCACCAACTCCCGCCTCCACAATCCGCTCACGACCGCGCAGGTGCGGACGCGCAAGACGATTGCGCTGCTGGCGTCCGCGACGATCTTCGCGGGTTTCCTCTGTTTGTTCTGGGTCGTGCATCGAGCGTACGCGCCGCCGACTCGCACGCCCGGCCACGCCTCGCATCAGTCGGTTGCCATGCTGACGCGAGTCGGCCTGATCCTCTTCCCCGCGCTCGCGCTCGTTGCGCTCTGGGAATACTACCCGCTCATTCGAGGAACGATCATTGCGTTCCAAGACTACCGGTTTCTTACCGGTACGCGGTTCGTCGGTCTCGACAACTTCATAGAGGTCTTGTTCTCGCCATTCTTCTGGGCGGCGATGGGGCGGACTCTCCTCTACGTCGCGATCTCCATTGGCCTGGGTTTCTTCACGCCGATCTTCCTCGCGATCCTGCTGCACGAAATCCCGCGCGGGAAGGTGTTCTTCCGCGTCTTGTATTACCTGCCAGCCCTCACCACCGGCATCGTGGTCATTTTTTTGTGGAAGACGTTTTTCGAGCCCGGGCCGAGCGGCTACCTGAATCACCTGCTTGGCTTCCTTCACATCGCGCCGCAACGTTGGCTCGACGACCCGACACTCGCCATGCTGTGTTGCGTGTTGCCGACGGTCTGGGCGGGAATGGGTCCGGGCAGCCTGATCTATCTTGCGGCGCTGAAATCCATTCCCGAGGACATCTTCGAGGCGGCCTCGATTGACGGCTGCGGTTTCTTCAAC
>CAZOTB010000333.1:0-2523 GCA_964582645.1 uncultured Verrucomicrobiota bacterium
TCGTGCCGTTGCGGAATAACCCGATGAAACCAGATGCAAAGCTTCGCCGCGCGCACGCCGCGTTTCGTGGTCGGATCGGTCTTGCACGCGAGGACATCACGCCACCCGTTGGCATCTACGCGCGTAACTGGGGGGCGGCCGCGCACGATGCCGCGGAAGGAATCCACCGTCCGCTGACGCTGACCGCTTTGACGCTTCAGATGAACGCAGGCGATAGACCCTTGGTGCTGCTCGACACCGATCTGGGGTGGTGGACGTACATGCCGATGTGCAGTGAGTTTCTCGACAGGCTCCGTGCCGCGCTTGGTCTTGAAGAGTCGCAGTTGATCTTCGCGTTGAGCCACACGCATTCGGCGCCACCGCTCGCGCCCCGAGAACCCGATTGGAAGGGCGGGGAATTGCTGCCCGCCTACGTCGAGAAGGTGTTCGACGCCAGCGTGCGCGCCGCCAAACGCGCGCTTGGATCGGCAACCGACGCGACGCTCGACTGGCACGCGGGAAAATGTCAGCTCGCGTCGAATCGCGACCTGCGCGATCCTTCACCCGACCGAAACCGATTCATCTGTGGGTACAATCCCGATGCGCAAGCCGACGACACGCTCGTGATCGGGCGGGTGGCGAACGGAGACGGCAAGCTTCTCGCCGTGATCGTCAATTACGCGTGTCATCCCACCACGCTTGCCTGGCAGAACAAACTCATCTCGCCCGATTATCTCGGTGCCATGCGCGAGACGATCGAGTCGCAGTTTCCCGGCGCGTTGGCGTTGTTCCTTCAGGGCGCATCGGGAGAAATGTCGCCGCGATCTCAATACGTCGGCGACAGGGCGGTGGCGGATCGGCACGGACGGCAGTTGGGTCACGCCGCGCTGGCGACACTCGCCGACATGGAGCCGCCGGGGCAGGAACTGGTTTTCGAGCGCGCGGTCGAATCCGGCGCACCGCTGGCCGCATGGACGCACCGCCCTCACGCAGCTGCCCGGACTCTGCGCGCGGCGGTGTGCACGGTGGAGTTGCCGCTGCGCGAGTGGCCGAGCGCCGCTCAACTCGAACGCGAGTTCGCCGCGTGTACCGATCGCGCGTTGGCGGAACGGTTGCGTCGAAAGCGGCAGCTCCGCCGCGCGCTCGGCGATGGCGCGACGTATCCGTTGCCGGTGTGGGTGTGGCAGATTGGCGACGCGGTGGTTGCCGGCTGCATGTTGGAGGCCTACTCGGCGTTGCAACAGGAACTCCGCCGTCGCTTCCCGCAAAAGACCATCGCCTACATGAATCTGGTCAACGGCTCGATTGGTTACGCACCGCCTGCTGAGTTGTACGGCGAGGACATCTATCAAGTCTGGCAGACTCCCTTCGAGCGCGGCTGCATGGAACAGTTGTTGGAGACGGTCGCAAACGAAATTGCCCGGCTCATTTGAGCCGTGCTCTACGTCCGAGAACCTACTTATGCGCAAATGGCTCATGCTCGACGGTAAATGGCTCGCTGCTCACGCGAAGGCTCAACCGCCGCGCGGCAAATTCCAGTTCCGCGCATTCGTCCCGCGCAAACATCCCGCACCCGTGCTTCTCGCCGATAAGCCGTGGGAAGCGATGAGCCTCGGCTGGAACACGCTGCTTCAGGACGGCGGACGGTACCGCCTTTGGTACGAGGCGTGGGACGAGACCTACAAGAACGATTACGACGGACGACTCTGTTACGCGGAAAGCGATGACCTGATCGCGTGGCGCAAGCCGGAGCTTGGCTTGGTCGAGTTCCGCGGCTCGAAGCGCAACAACATCGTCTTCAATGCTTCAAAGGGATTCGACCTCGGTTTTCACGGTCATTCCGTTTGCATTGACCCCACTGCGCCGCACGACGCCCGCTACCGGATGATCTACACGGGCTATGATGGCAAGGATTGCCACATCCTGACCGCGCAATCGCCGGACGGGATTGGTTGGAGCGTGAGCCAGCGGCCAAGTCTGAGTTACGAGAGCGACACGCAGACCGTTGCGTTTTGGGATGCGTCCCTCCAGAAATACGTCGGCTATTTCCGAACCTGGGAGAAGGGTTGCCGGGTGAATCCGTCGGCACGACTCCGTTGTATTGGCCGGGCGGAGACGGATGATTTTGACCATTGGCCGCGTCCCGCAACGGTGCGCACGCCGGACGAGGCAGATGGCCCGGATACGGACCTGTACAACAATGCCGCGTGTCGCTACGAGAGCGGTGGCGATGTGGCCTACCTGATTTTCACGTCCACCTTCAACCATCGGAGCGACCAGTGCGAGGTCGAACTGGCGACGAGCCGGGACGGCATGAACTGGCAGCGGTTCAGCAGGACGAAAATCATCCCGTGCGGTTCGACCGCTTGGGACGCCGGCATGGTGTTCGCCAGCCCAACGCTCGTGCCCTTTCGCGACGGCGTCGCGCTCTCGTACAGCGGTCACGCGCAGAAACACTCCGAGACGCAGCCCGACAAAGTCCGGTACGCCGGAGGCATTGGCTTCGCAGAATATCCGGCTGACCGATTTCAGGGACTGTGGACC
>CAZOTB010000334.1:0-2464 GCA_964582645.1 uncultured Verrucomicrobiota bacterium
GTTGGTGATGGCGAACCTGATCGCCGGGACGATCCTGACATTCTCGTTCGCGATGCTCGAAGTCAGCGATAGCCTGATCCTGGCGATGAAGGAGAGCTTCTATCCCATCACGAAAGCCATTTACGCATTGCTCGGACGCATCAATCCCGGCAGCGCCAACCTTGCCTGCGCGATGGGCATGCTTGGGATGCTGCTGCTCACGGCGAGTCTCTTCATCGCCAGCAAAGTGCTTGGCAAGAAGATGGGGCAACTATTCCGGGCCTGACCGCTCGCGTCACCGGAACAGTTCGTTGACCAGTTTCGTCGTTTCCTCCATCAACTATCCGCCATCACAAAGTGACTGTTGACACGGTTCCGCCCGGTTGTTAGTTTCCGCTTGTGAAATTTTTAACAATCTCGGGTTGACCTCCGAGCACGTTGCCCAATGACCGACGCTTATTACACAAACTACGTGTTTCTTGCGGTGTTTCTCTTGGTGGCGATCATTTTCCCGCTGATGCCGATCGCCATCGCCCGAATCGTCGCGCCGCGAAAACCATCCAAGCAAAAGCAGGACATTTACGAGTGCGGACTCGAATCGAAGGGCGACGCCTGGGTGCAGTTCAAGGTGCAATACTACATCTACGCGCTGGTGTTCGTGATTTTCGATGTGGAAACAATCTTCCTGTACCCGTGGGCGGTGGCCTTCAATAAACTGGGCCTGTTCGCGTTCGTCGAGATGATCATCTTCCTCGCGATCCTCGGCGGAGGGCTGGGGTACGCCTGGAAAAAGGGCGTGCTGGACTGGAAGTGAGCTATGGCCGTTGACGAAGGACTTAAATCAGAGCTGGCGAAATCGGGCGTGTTCCTGACTTCGGTCACCGACCTGTACAACTGGGGTCGCAAGAGTTCGATCTGGCCGCTGCAATTCGGCCTTGCCTGTTGCGCCATCGAGATGATCGCTTCGGCGGCGTCGCGGTTCGATCTCGCCCGGTTCGGCGCGGAGGTGTTTCGTCCCTCGCCGCGTCAGGCGGACCTGATGATCGTGGCCGGCACGGTCACCAAGAAAATGGCGCCGCAAGTCGTGAGGCTCTACAACCAGATGCCCGAGCCGAAGTATGTGATCGCGATGGGCGCCTGCGCAATCTCGGGCGGGCCGTTCAAGCTCGGGTACAACGTGCTCAAGGGGATTGACCGTTACATCCCCGTGGACGTGCACATTCCCGGCTGTCCGCCGCGGCCGGAGGCATTGCTGCATTCGATCATGACGCTGCAGCGTCAGATCGAGGAGCAATCGCTGGGGAAAAACAATTTGCCGCGTTGGTATGACAAGACCGCGCCGTCGGAGTTCCCGGTGCCGGAGTTTGGCGCGCATGATCTCGAGCCGTCGTTCAACAAGGCGGTGTGGGATGCGAAACCGATTGTGAGGCCGGTGAAGGCTTAGTTCGTGGATCTCGAAGATGGAAACCCTCGAACAAATTCGCGACCGCATGCTCCGCTGGATGCCCAAGGCGCGCGTCGAGATATTGAACTGCGGGCCAGCCGGGCAGCACGCGTTGTTGATCCATCGCGATGACATGCGGGATGTCGCCCGCTGGTTGCGCGACGACGCGGAACTGCGACTAGATTTCTGCTCCAACGTGACGGGCATTGATTGGCTGCCGCGAAAGGAAAAAGTCAAAGAGGGCGACAAGGAAGTCGAGAAAGACATCCCCGGCTACTTGGAGGTCGTTTATCACCTCTACTCGATGACGAAGAAGCACGGCCCCGTGGTCATTCGTTCGCGGACTGGCGACCGCGAGAAGGACGTGCATGTGCTGTCGCTCACGCCGGTCTGGCGCGGCTGCGAGTTCCAGGAGCGCGAAGTGTTCGATCTGTACGGTGTGGTATTCGACGGCCATCCCGATCTGCGGCGCATCCTGATGTGGGATGAGTTCAAGGATCATCCGATGCGCAAGGATTACGTCGAGCCGGACGATTACCAGTGGGAGCCGACACCCCATGCCGAGGTGTTGGAAAAGGCGAAGCGGCATTATCCCGCGAACGCATTCGAAATGGGACCGAACGCGCGATGAGTCCAACACCGTACCTCTCATTGACACCCCGCTTCAGCGGGGTGCTGCGTGGTAAGCGAAGAGCGCAAACCGTTTCAACGGTTTGGGCTCGCGGCGGACAAACTGCTGCAGCGGCTGCGGTCACTGATCGTTCGGACTCACTCCAGCGAAAAGCGCTCGAACCGCTTGCGTTTGGAGTTCAAGCGTCAGCTTGCCTGGTGTCCGCCTCTCGAAACAAGCTGAAGCTTGAACTCCAAACGAGAGCCGCGAACGCGCCAACCACATACCAGCCAAAGCCGGCGGTGAACACAACCTGGCCATGATCCAGCCACTCTCAGACATCCGAAAGCCGACCGGCTCCGCCTTGGACGCTGCGGACGACGTGATGGAGACGCAACAACTCGAAGTCAGCATCGGTCCGCAACACCCGA
>CAZOTB010000335.1:0-2442 GCA_964582645.1 uncultured Verrucomicrobiota bacterium
GTCATCGTCACCGATAACGCCTCGACCGACGCCACCGCTGAGATCGCTTCGAAAGCAGGCGCGCGCGTCGTCACGGAACCGAAACGTCAGATTGCCCGTTCGCGCAACACCGGCGCCCGCCACGCCCGGGGCGATCATCTCGTCTTTCTTGATGCCGATTCCGAGATGCATCCCGGCGCGCTTCAACGCGTCGCAGACCTGCTTTCGTCGGGCAGCATCATGGGTGGTGGCGCGGTCATCTCGATGAACGCATCATGGGATTTTCAATTGTTCGTGGGAACGTGGAATCTGGTTTCTCGGATAACCCGGTGGGCCGCGGGTTCATTTCTGTTTTGCGAGCGCGCTGCCTTTGAGAAAGTCGGCGGGTTCGATGAATCACTCTACGCGAGCGAAGAACTGGCTCTCTCGCAACGCCTCAAACGACTCGCCCGGCAGGAGGGGAAAAAGTTCGTCATCCTCTCCGACTTGCCCGTCCGCACTTCCAACCGCAAGATCGTGGATCACACGCGCTGGGAAGTCTATGGCAATTTGCTTCGGCTCGCGGTGCGGGGCAGGGCAGCATTGCGAAACCCGACGGATTGTCACTTTTGGTATCCCGAGACGCGACGGTAGCCGCAGGGCTTACGCCGGCGAACGACAGCGCCCACAAAGGGTGCCGCTACCTTTATCCCAAACTTTCCAGAAACCCCGCCGGCACACGCGCGGCGTACACGTGGCCAACCATGTACGGATCGGCGTTGTAGATGACGTGTTTGTTGTCCACGGTGAAATAC
The DNA here is from genome assembly GCA_964582645.1 of uncultured Verrucomicrobiota bacterium. Taxonomy (GTDB): domain Bacteria; phylum Verrucomicrobiota; class Verrucomicrobiia; order Palsa-1439; family CAZOTB01; genus CAZOTB01. The sequence goes on from CAZOTB010000335.1 coordinate 774, forward strand.
GCGTGCGCATGCGAACAGGCCGACGCCCCGCAACTCGCTTTGCTATCCGAAACCAAGTTGCGGTACTTGCCCGTCTGGAAGTTCCCCACCACCAGCGGCACGGGCCCGGGAATGCCCTTCGGATACGAGTCACAGACAAAATACCGCCCGCACTTCGAGGTGGCGATGTGATTGCACCGATGCTCGGGCATCCGAAACACCCGCGACGATTTCTCCCCGGGCGCGGCGGTGTGGACATTGCCGTCCGGCGACTCCGGCAAAAGCTCCCACGTCTTCACGTTCCACCCCACGGTGTACGCGAGGCGGCCGGTATTGCCCACCCAGTTCGAGTGCCCCCCGGCGCTCAAGCCGTATGGCGGACCAATCGGCAGCGTCCGCATGTTACCGCCGTCCTTGTTGATGAAGAAATGCGTCGTCCCCGGCTGCGAACCTTCCACGGGCAGGTACTCGGCCCAGTGGTTGACCTTCCAACCGCGATACATCATCACTGAGATGTCCTCGCCCGTGATGGGGTTGAACAATGGATGCGCGTTCGAGATTTCCGGGTGCTCGAAGATGATCTTCCATGTCTTCTCGACCAGATCAATCCGCACCAGCGCCGTGTTGTAGCTCGCCTGCGGGAGTTGGCCGATCAGGTAGCGCAAATCAGGCGACACGGTGTGCAGGATGAAATCGGGACTGAACGGCCACCGCGTCATCACCACTTCCTTGTCGAGCGTTTCGAGGTTCACGCGCATCAGCTCGCCGCGGTTCGAGAGATAATAGATCCATCCGCTCCACGACGCCGTGGCCACGAGGTACCCGGTCACGTCGGTTTCGACCACGGCGATCCGCAATTTCTCGAGGTCGCCCACGAGCAGATCGAACGGCGGGAGACGGGGGTCGGCGTTGAACGACCGCAGAAGAGCGATCCGCTTCCCATTGGGCGAGCTGAAGGAGTGCTCGCAATAAACATTGATGTGGTGTTTCAGCGAGGTCGTCAGCCGCACGGTGGTCGCGCCGCTCTCCGGATCCGCGGGATAATCAAAGGCTTCGCCGAGCCATGTCAGAGGCATGGGCAGCCTCCACTCCATCTTGGCGCGGGTTGGGACCAAGAACCGGGCGTAGCTCTGGATGCGAATTGCAGGGCGCGATGCCCCCGCCGTTTGGGGTATCGCGCCGCCCTGGTTCGCATCTCGGACCCGCACGGCGCGATACCTTCACGAGAGTCATCGCGCCCTGTAGAGCACCACAGGTTCACGGAATGCGAATATCGGCAACCAAGCCGGTAGGCAAGTCATAAGTCGGAGAAGGTTCTTCCGATAGGGTGTGACGGCTGGGCGTTCGATGTTCACACCCCTCCATGATCCCCTGCGACCGCGGCGGTTGTTCGCGTAGGGGCACACGGCGGTGTGCGCTTGACGATGATCCTTTTATTTCATCGGGCGCTCGCGGCTCACCTTGAGTCATTGTCACAGCCCAACTGTTTTGCTAGGGTGCTCCCTACAATCAATTCAGGAACCAGCCATAACGGATGCCACCAATCGGGGCTATGAATGTGGAAGGGCCATGTCCTGAGGCGACTCTTCTCAATGAATCCGACTAACACGACACAGCAAAAAGGGAAATCTGTATGAAAGGCGTCGAAACAAAGAAGGCGTTGTCACCAAAACAATGCGACGAACTGCTC
>CAZOTB010000336.1:0-2414 GCA_964582645.1 uncultured Verrucomicrobiota bacterium
GCTGATCAACTCCAACATCGACGTCGGCGCGCGCATCGTGAACAACGCCGGCGCGGACCACACCAACGCGGTCACCGGCCTCGAACTCGGCGCCACCTACGATGGCCTGACCGCCACGAACTTCGCCTACGGAGGCCTGGTGCTGGGTGTCTCCGACGATGTTTTCTTCACGGATGGGGATGGCAGCCCCACCAGCACCAACGCGCTGTATGTCTCGAGCCTCGATCTCAATGGCTCCAGCGCCAACGTCTCGCTGTTGCACAGCCCGTTCAACATCTACTACGACGGACAGAACGGCGCGAACTCCTATCTCGGCAGGCTGACTTACAGCCTCTCCGGCGGCGGCTCGCTCATCCCGCTCGGCGTCATCCCCGAACCGTCCGTGCCGGCACTGGCGGTATTGGGTCTGTTTGGACTGATTGCCCGTCGTCACCGCCGCTGAGGCTTCGCGACAGTTCGCACACCCGTTGTTCGACCGAGTCAATCACCTCATCCGGCGTCGAAGTGCCGGCGGTGATGCCGACCGTCTCGACACCGTTCAACCATCCCGGCTGCACCTCGTTCGCGCCCTGCACATGGACAACCCGGGCGCAGAAGCGCCGGCAGGTGTCGGCCAACTCGCGGGTGTTGTTGCTCTGGGCACCGCCGACCACCACGACCAGATCGCATTGTCTCGCCAACTCGATCGCCGCCGTCTGCCGTTGCTTCGTTGGTTGGCAAACAGTGTCGGCAAACCGCACGTCCGAGTTGGGAAAGCGTGCTTGGATTCTTGAGACCAGCTCGTGAACACGGTCAATCGGCTGCGTTGTCTGGGCAACGATTCCGAATCGTGGACGCTCACGCAACGAGCGCACATCCGGTTCGTTCAGCACCACGTCGAACTCCGTCAGATCTTCGGTCATTCCGCGAACCTCCACATGGCCACGGATTCCAATGATGATCGGATGGTAGCCTTGACGAATGAGGGACTTGAGAGCTTGATGGGCGACATGCACCAGGGGACATGTCGCCTCAATGACGTTGAGCCCTTGCTCCCTGGCACGGCCCAGAAACTTGTCGGATGCCCCGTGCGCCGTGATCACCGCCGTGGGCGTGGTCACCCTGTGGGGGCTCGTCTCCATGGCGATACCGCGCGCGCGCAGATTGGCGAGAACGGTCTCGTTGTGCACGAGTTCGCCCAGAACGGTCACACGTTCTGATTGCGAACGTTGTTCGACCAGTTCAATCGCATCGCGAACTCCAAAGCACATCCCCATGTGCGTGGCTCGAATAATCCTCATGCGCTGCCTCCTTGTCTCCAACTCTGACCGTGCTTTGCCATGCAAAGTATATAGACACGGCTGTCGCCGGACTGTTCAAATGGGCTACGTCCCTCGCGATTGTCGCACGATTTGCTCGAGCAGATTGATGTATTCCTCGAACGCCTTGCGTCCCCGCGTGGTCAGGGCATAGGTGGAGAGCGGTTTCTGGTTCTCGAATGATTTCGTGACAGCCACGTACCCGGCCTCTTGCAGCGTCCGCAGATGGGTGATCAGGTTGCCGTCGGTCATCGTCAACGACTCGCGCAGTTCGGTGAACGATTGCCCCGCCGAGGCCGCCAGCGCCGCCATGATTGCCATCCGGCCCTTTTCGTGGATGACGCGATCGAGGTTTTGGAAGTGCTCGGGGTTCACGCGGCAGAGGCCGTCTTCTTGGAGAGCAGCAGTTTGATCCCATACAACAGGTGCAGCGCACCGAAGAAGACGCCCATAATCAAATGGGGAATCCACGGCCAGTAGTCGAACGGTATCCGCACTCGCACTACATCAAACACAGGAACGGCCAATGCGGTTGCCCCCAAGACGAGAATCCAGGCAAACGTCCGCATCCCCGGCGGCGTAACGGAGCCTGCGGAGTGGATCGCGCAACCATACAGCCAGATCCATATCAGTGGCAGCAGGAGATCCACCTCCAGCTCGGGCCGAGCAAAGCGATGCAACTGACCGAGCGCGAATCCCGCAAACAGGGCGGGCAACATCGCATACGCAACTCGTTGCGTCGGGCCGGACCAGAACGGCTCGCGGTCTTTCAGCGCCTGTCTCCGCGCCAGCACGAACGCGAGCCCGATGGTGACGATACTCACGGCCAACCAAAAGGAGACAAACCCTCTCGTGGTGTTGATTCGCAAAATGCAGCCTACAACGGCGGCCGCCGTACCCAGGATGCCCGTGGCGACCATGATCGGTCCGAGCGCGCGCTGATACACCGCCGACCGCTCCATGATGGTTCGGATGACTTGCAGATTTTCTTCCGCCCACTTTGCTTGCATGGTCAGACTTTGCTCTACAAAGCCACATCCGTCAACCAGAGTACGAATTCTCCATCTGGCCGATTTACCAATAATCTGGCTCACGTGAGCCAGATTATTGGTAAAG
>CAZOTB010000337.1:0-2380 GCA_964582645.1 uncultured Verrucomicrobiota bacterium
AAGTCGGATGTACCCATCCTGGATCTTGTTCTTCCGACAGGTCAGCACCGTCGCTTCCGTCAACTGCGGTTTCGACATCGGGATGTTGAGCACGATCGCCTTGGCCGATTCGTAGAGGCGGTCAATGTGCTGTTCGAGGCGGAAGACGCGCCCGTTGTAGCAGCGGATGCCCTCGAACACGCCATCGCCGTACAGCAGGCCGTGATCGAAGACCGACACCTTCGCGTTTTTCTCCGAGTAGTACTTGCCGTCAATGTAAATTTTCATTCGTCGAAACCGTCTCTCATCACCGACGCCTACCCATACGACTTTCGGCTTCGCGTATCAATCCCTAAGTCGCCCCTTATGACACGATTCGTCCGTCGGCCATCACGAGCTTGCGTTCGCCGAACCGGGCGACGTGTTCATCGTGGGTGACAATGACGAGCGTCAGGTTCTGGTCGCGGCGCAGTTGCATCAACAACTCCATCACCGTCTCGCCCGTCTTCGAATCCAGGTTCCCCGTCGGTTCATCTGCGAACAACAAGCACGGGTGATTCACCAGGGCACGCGCAATGGCAACGCGCTGCTGTTCGCCACCCGAGAGTTCCACGGGACGATGTTCCAAACGCTCGCCGAGTCCCACTTTTTTTAGCAATTCCTTTGCCCGGTGCTCCGCCGAGCCGTTTGCCTTCCTTGCCCGACTCATCCTCGCCGGGAGGACCACGTTCTCCAAGGCCGATAATTCAGGCAACAGATGGTAGGCCTGGAAAATGAAGCCGAGTTTCTCGTTACGCAGCGCGCACCGTTGCGCGGTGGACAGGTCGAAAAGTGACTCCCCATCGAGGCAAACTTTTCCCTCATTCGGCGTGTCCAGCCCGCCAAGGAGGTGCAAGAGTGTGCTTTTCCCTGCCCCGCTCGCACCGACGATGGTCAACGCCTCCCCGCGACGGATCGAGACATCAATCCCCTTCAGCACCTCGAGCGTGCTCGCGCCCAGCGAGTACGTCTTGCGCAAGCCCTGCGCCTGAAGAATCTCCTCCGTCATCGCGTCGAAAACTAGGATGTATGCGAAGGAGCAGCAAGCCTAAACCCCCGAGCAGGGACGCATCTCCGACTTGCCCGTTGATAGGGGTAGGGACGGGACATTGAGTTGCCCCGCCCCTCCCTCCGAACCGGGCAGGCGGTTCTCCCGCATCCGGCTCTCCAGTCGGTCGCTCTCATCGAGTTTGACCCTTCGCAGCATGGGCCGTCGTGAAGCTCTACAACCCCCTGTCGCGTAAAGTAGGCGTTCGGCCAGCGCCGATGCGACCAGCCCATCCCCTTGCCGCGCTTCCCGCGTCGCTTCAGCAGCATCCGCCGCAAGCGACGTCGCACCATCGCGTCGAGTGTCTCGAATACGTTGCGCCCGCTGCAGTGGAAGTACCCGTACCACCCGCGCAACAACCGATTCAACTCGCCGATGATCGCGCGCAGGCTGCGTCCCGCCGTGCGACGTGTCTTCGCCCGAATCGCCGTCTTGAGCTTGTCCAGACTCTTCGCCCGTGGCCAACAATAGCCCCGCTCGAAGTGATAACCTAGAAAGTCAAAGCCGCCGTCCGCCGTCGCGTCCACCAAACGGGTCTTCTGCGGATGCAACGTCAGCCCCGCCGACTCGACCCACGCGTATTGCCGGGAGCGCGGCCTCGGCTTCCTCCCTGCTGCGGCATTGGATGATGAAATCATCCGCGTACCGCGTCATCTGCCAGCCCGCGCCCGCCATCTGATGGTCGAGCGGGTCGAGGTAGATGTTTGTCAGCAGGGGACTGATCACCGCTCCTTGCGGGGTGCCGCATTCGGTCGGCTTCCAGTCGCGCAGCGTTTCCATCACGCCCGCCTTCAGGTAGCTTTCCAGCAATCACAGCCACCGGGGTAACAGTTTAGCCGTTTTTGATTGTTCCGCCGGGGCAGTTCAGGAGGAATCAGCGAAGAGTGCGGCAGCGACCGCTCGATGGCCATCGAGGAGCAGGGTTTGGAGAAGCGCAATCGGGTCGAGTTGTTTGGATCAGGCGGTCGGGAGCACAGAGAGATTTACGGCCAGGGCGTGAGCGCCGAGGTCGGAGCGATTGCCGAAGATGATTTTGCGGAAGATGACGGGATGGCGCAGGCTGCGTTCCGCAACATTGTTGGTCGGCGGCATGCGATGGACGCGCAGGAACGGAAAGAGGCGGTCGGCGTCGCGCTCGGGATCGAGCAGACGTTGGCGGAGGTTCTCCGCCTGCGGGTGATCAATGGGCGTGTCGCGCCCAGGGTGGCGTGTAGCTTGCGGATGCGGCGCATGTGGTCCTTCACGGCCTTGTCGAGTCATCAGTCATCAGGGTCAGTCCTTGACAATTGACAGAATGGTTCACGCGTTCCCTAC
>CAZOTB010000338.1:0-2263 GCA_964582645.1 uncultured Verrucomicrobiota bacterium
AGTTGACCGCGCCGCTGCCGGCCGATATGCGGGGGTTGCTGATCTGGTTGCGACGACGAGACAAAGAATCGCTCAAATGCAGATAGCGCAGATTATGCGGATGGGTTTCCCCACGGATTCGAGAAAACCACGGATGGCCGACTTGGTTTTGGAGGCAAAATGACTCCGAAAGCGTTCTCGATCCTCGATTCGTTCGGGGTTCCTGGCAAAATCATTCTGCCTCTATCCGTGGTTTTCTTGAATCCGTGGGGTGCCCAATTCCGACGCGAACTGGGAACGGAGAACCGAGAACTCCGAACCTATTTGTTTGCAGGCTCTTGGGGCTGCGACGCGTCAAGGTTTGTTTCTATTTGTGATTTTGTTCAGGATTCAACTTGTTTTCCGGGGACGTGCCGATACACTCCCCGCCGCCTTTCATTTGGGAGCACGATTGATCACGACACGAATGCGACATAGTTCCGGCCACGCACGCACGCACGCCCTCTCTCATGCTTCCATAACGCCTCGCTCCGTGCGACGCAAGCCCGTCTTGCAATCACACTTCGGGCGCATCTGGACACTGCCGCCGTCTGCACGCGTTGTAGTGGCCGCCGTCCCGTCGGCATGGCTCGATTGCTGGCTCGCCCAGCGATTGCCGCCGGCACGGCGGCCTCTACAATGGTGGCAGCCGGCAGATGCGTCTTCCCACTTCCTCGACCCGTCGGGTGAAGGCTGCCGCTATGTTCTATTCACAGTGGCGTATCCGCGGGCAATTTAGAAGACCATCCTGATGAGCCGGAAACCGCACGAATCGAAGCACAAAAAGCGACGCATCCTTCTCGTGGACGAACATCCCCTGCTGCGCAACGGACTGATTCAACTCTTCGAAGCCGAGCGGGATCTGACCGTGTGTGGGCAGGCGGATTCGGGCGGGGCAGCCCTGCGGGCCATCGCCCATACGAAACCAGACTGCATCCTCATGGGCCTGCAGTTTCGCGACATGAGCGGCATTGAGTTGATCAAATGGATCAAGCGCGACCATCCACGCCTGCCCGTGCTGGTCCTGTCCGCGTTCGAGGAATATCACTTCGCGGAACGAGCCTTCAAAGCCGGTGCCCAAGGCTACGTCATGAAGACCGAGAAAACCGAGACCGTCCTGACCGCTCTGCGCTGCGCCCTGAATGGCGAGCTCTACATGAGCGCGCAGATGACCAACCATTTTGCGCGAAACTTCGTCACGGGTCGCACGCCGTCGGAAAATCCCGCCTCCCTTCTCTCCGAGCGCGAACTCGGGATCTTTCGATTGATCGGCCATGGCAAAGGCACCGCTGAGATTGCCGGGACCTTGCAGATCAGCGCCAAGACCGTCGGTGCCCATCGCGAGCATATCAAAGAAAAACTGAATCTCCGCAACGCCGCCGAACTGCTGCAACGCGCCTCCGAATGGGTGCGGCGAGGACTGGCGATCCTGCTCGGATTGTTGCTGTTTGTCTCAGCCGTACAACTCCGATATCCGTCCGCGACACGCGCGCCGACAGCGTCGAAACGAAGCTGTGCTCCGAGTCACCAGTTTCAGAGCGCCTTCCACTTCCCCGTTTGCCGTTTCGGATTTGCCTGTTGACATGACCGTTGCCGATATAGGTCATTCACCTATCAACAGCTTACTCCCTACACCTACGCCACATTTACGGCGCTCCACCGATTGCGAGAACGCGGGCTTCCTGCTGTAATGGTCGAAACAGCGCCAAAGCGAAACGCAATGAGACTAGCTCGACCATCTGTTGGCGATCTTTCCGATCGCGGATTCCAGAATGCGCCCCAATTGGGAACAACATTACTGAAATCCATCGAGCAAAATATGAAGCTGAAATACCTCGTCATTGGCGTTGTAGGGCTGCACCGCAGTCGTTCCCACTCAATCAGAAACTCGCAAGGACAATGAACATGAACCTGAATCGAAAAAAGCAAATCACGAAGCAACGTCTGTTGGAGAGGGCGGTGGCAGGCAATCCTTGCCTCGGCGCATCCGCTCTGGTCGCGTGCGTGTGGCTGCTCGCCGCGTGCGGGCCGGCGCAGGCAGCGATGTACGATATCGTGCCCTTGGGCTTTGAAGACACCGAACACACCCGCAACGACGGCTACAAGTACAGCTACGCGAACTATCTCAACGAGGCCGGGCAGGCGGCGGGGTATGCCGATCGCTACAACGGGGGCAGCACGTATCTGGGCATCTCGGCGTGGTTGTACGATGGGGCCAGCACGCTCGACATCGGCCTGACCGGCG
>CAZOTB010000339.1:0-2258 GCA_964582645.1 uncultured Verrucomicrobiota bacterium
GGGAATCTCGGTTGGTAGCGGGGGCAGGATTCGAACCTGCGACCTTTGGGTTATGAGCCCAACGAGCTACCAGACTGCTCCACCCCGCGTTACGTCTAAACCGATAGTTTACCGATTTTGTAAGGACTTGTCAAACTCGATGGACGACAACAGCCAAACCAACAACGCTACCTTGACACGGAGCGATAACGGCAACTTCGTGAATTCTCCGTGATTGCACGAGTCAACGCTGGGTGTCGAATTTCGCCGCCCGTTTCACGGGCTGCTCCAGCGGGGAGGCGTGACTTGGTTCCGCGGGTTCCCGTTGGTCATTCGCTGCGGGGAACTATCGTCCTTCGCCCGCTTCGCGGGCTGGTGTGCCAATGCGTGCCTCTCACGTTGAGGAAAAGTCGAGTTGTAGGACCCGATGGGCGAGGCGCCGGTCGCTGACCATTGGCGGCTTGTCTTCGCGGGGCCCATGAAATGCATCGCCGTTTCGAATAGATTTTTGCGCGAGGCAACGATACCCAGTTTCGAGCAGATTTTTTTGTTGAGGCAGCTTTCGTGGTCCGCAGGTTTGTCAGGCGGGGTGGCGAGATCGCGCTATGGGCTCTGTTGCGGGAGACCGGCGTGACGGGAGGGGTCATCCTTTCCCGTTCATGGCGGCACTCAGGCGTTCGATCACCACATCAAGGGTGCGCAGGCGCGCGTATTGCTTGTTATTGCCCTCGATGATCGTCCACGGCGCCCGGGTGGTCGAGGTCCGCTCGAGCATTTCAACGACCGGCCCCTGGTAATCGTCCCACTTTTCGCGGTTGCGCCAGTCTTCCGCAGTCAATTTCCATTTTTTGTGTGGTTCGCTGTCGCGTTGTTTGAATCGATCCAACTGTTCTTCTTTTGTGATGTGGATCCAGAACTTGATCAATACAATGCCGGACTCGACGAGCTGCGCTTCGAATTCGTTGATTTCGCGATAGGCCCGTTCCCATTCCTCGCGATTGGCAAACCCCTCGACGCGCTCGACCAGCACGCGGCCGTACCAACTGCGGTCATAAATCTGAATATGCCCGGCCTTCGGCACGGTCCGCCAGAAGCGCCACAGGTAATGGTGTTCTTTCTCTTCGCCGTGCGGGGCCGATGTCGGCTCCACGTCGTATCCTCGGGGGTCGAGTCGCCAGGTAAGACGTTTGATGTTACCGCCTTTTCCGGCGGCGTCCCACCCTTCGTATACGATCGCCACCGGTCTCCGCTCGATGTAACAGCGGTGCTGGAGGCGACGCAGCTTTTCCTGCAGGACCGGCAGACGTTTGTCGTATTCCTTCTTGGATACCCTCTTGTTCATGTCGATACCGTCGAGGGGCCCTGCGTGGCGCGCGGGCGGGTTCGCGCGCTCCCCCGCGGGTTGGTTGGCGCGTGCCAGCGCTCTGCGAAACGCCGCGTGCATCGCCTCCTTCACGCGAACCGCAGCCGAATCCGCGTCGGTTCCCGAGATTACCGTCCATGGAGCATACGCCGTCGATGTCTCTTCGAGCAGTTCCTCCGTCGCGCGGTAGTATTCCGCATACAATTTGTGCCGTCGTCGTTCGTCTTTCCCTACCTTCCACGCGTAGGCCGGATCGCTGCGCAGCGCCTTGAACCGTATCGCTTGCTCCTTCTTGCTGATGTGGAGGAAGAGCTTCAGAAAGACGGTCCCCCCATCTTCGAGTTGGCGCTCGAAGGTGCGAATCCGCTCGTACGCCGCTTGCAGTGCCCTCTTCGACATGCCGTCCTCCACACGCTCTTCCAGCACGTCCTGGTACCAGCTATGGTTGAAGACCACGATGTACCCCCTCCCCGGAATCCTCAACCAGTACCTTCGCATTGGCGGAAACATACGCTCGTCTTTGCTCGGCCGGTTTACGGCATACACGCTGAATCCGCGAGGATCGAGCGTCTCCAGAAGCCGGTTCAGGACGACGCCTTTGCCGGCAGCGTCCCACCCCTCGATCACGATGATTATGGGACTGCCGTGTGGACGCAGATCGCGCTGGGCTTGTCCGAGTTCCAAGTCCAGGGACTTCAGGATTGACTTCCGCTCTTCCTTGGGAATCTTTTCGTCCAGATTTACCGTCTTCAGCATGCCCCCCTCCGTCGCGCCTGACCTGGGCCTTTTCCGGCCTCGCCATTGACTCTGCCGCAAACGGCCCCGACCCTTTTCTATAATCCTCGATACCGCACTCGTAAATCCATGTGCTATCCACGCAAGTTTGGCGCTTGGCGGCCCCGTGATTCAGGGCCAC
>CAZOTB010000340.1:0-2158 GCA_964582645.1 uncultured Verrucomicrobiota bacterium
CGCGAGGCGCTGGAGATGGTCAAGCGCACTCACCCGGAGATCATGCTGATCGATCTCAACCTGCCCGATACCAGTGGGGCGCGCGTGATTCGGGCTATCCGCACCGATCCCGCCCTGAAACGAATGCGGATCGTGGTGATCACGGCTTACGAGGACGTGGATTCTTCCAATCTGCTTGAGGGACACGTCAGGGTAACTAAACCGCCTGGACTGACCGCCGTCGAGGTGATGAACTGGGTGCAGTGTGTGTTGGGAGACAACTGTCTATAGAGGCGGAATGTGTCAAGGGTTTGAGACAACTCTGGACGAAAAATTAAAGAGCAACATCCGCCATAAAGGGTGCCTCGGCGGGTGGATTAATCCAGACCGCGCGGGGCAAATCGGGAACAACGGGCACGCCGCGCACAAAACGTTCGGGGTGTGCCGCAAAAGCGACCTGGAGAACCTGATTGCGCTGGCCGCGAATCGTCTCGGCCACGCCATAGTGCACCATCGCCGGGGTCATCAAGTTCAAGCCGGTGTGATAGTGTTCGTGGTTATACCAGTGGAAAAACGGCTGCGCCCAGGTGCGGGCATCGGCCAGGGAACCAAAACGCTCCGGGAAATCAGGCCGATATTTGAGTGTTTTGAACTGGGCCTCCGAAAAGGGATTGTCATTGGATGTATAGGGACGGGAATGGGTCTTGGTCACGCCTAAATCCGACAGCAGCAAGGCGACGGGTTTGGAGCGCATCGAGCTGCCCCGGTCGGCGTGGAGGGTGAGTTGGTCGCGGCGAATATGGTGTTTGGCGCACGTTTCAGCGATCAACGCTTCGGCCAGTGACGCGGCTTCGCGCTCGGCGACCATCCAACCGACCACGTAGCGGCTGAACACGTCCAGGATGACGTACAAATAGAAGTACGTCCACTTGGCCGGGCCGAGCAGCTTGGTGATGTCCCAACTCCACAGTTGGTTGGGGGCAGTCGCCAGCAGTTCGGGTTTGGCGTAAGCCGGATGGCTCACCAGGTTGCGCCGCTCACGGACTTCCTGGTACTCGTCCAGAATGCGATACATGGTACGCCATGAACACAGGTACACGCTTTCATCCAACAAGGTGGCATACACCTGGCGCGGGGCGCAGTCCACAAAGCGTTCGCTGTTCAGCACGTCCCGCACCGCCTGCCGTTCTGCGTCGCTCAACGCCCGTTTGGACAGCGCGCGCGGCGACGAGGGAGTGTCAGGTTGACGCGCCTGGTACAGGCTGCTGCGCGGGACGCCCAGCGCTTCACACGCGCGTTTCACACCCACCTGCTGGCCGAGTGCTTCTGCCATCTGAATCATGCGGTCCCGTTCCCCTCGGTCTCGTCGTTCGCCATCAGCCCCAAGACTTGCGCCAACTTTTTTTGGGCGTCCATGATCAACTGGGCTTTCTCCAACTCCCGCCGCAAGCGGTCGTTTTCCCGGCGCAGCCGCGCATTCTCTGCTGCCAATGGCTCGGCAGGGCGTCCACGCGGCTTCTCCATCAGCGTTCCTTCAGTACGCTGCCGCCGCCACGTCGCCAGTTGCGAACTGTACAATCCTTCCCGTCGCAGCAGTGCGCCAATCGCGCCTGGCTCGGTACACCGATCGGCTTCCTCGACAATCCGCCGCTTGTAGGCGGCGCTGAACCGACGGCGCGTGCCCTGAGCTTTCACTTCCGGGTCAGGCATACTGGTCGGCCAGTGGCCGTTCGGTTTGCTGCTGGTGCTGCTTGGTTTTGCCATGATCCTGCTCCTCTACTCCTAGCATTCTACACTAATTGTTTGAGTAGAGTTGTCTCATTCATTGTGACACAGAAGGTGGCAAAGCCCCATAAGTGCAGGGCGATTGCATCAAACGAAATTCGATCTACGAGGTTCTTAGTGTGAACCATCCTGAACCTTTGTGACCCATTTGATAGGATTATTCGAGCCAATTGTACAAGCTAATCGTCAAACATTTGGCTCACAAAGGATCAGAAAGGCTCAGATGAATTTTGATGCGATTGCCCTGCCTGGGGCCTCAAACCCAGGGGATTGCAACATCTTGCAGAGGCGATCCATTACGGGATGCCGCTCATGCTGTCTGTTAGTCAAACACAACGGCGACCTTGCCACTCTTGCCACTCGCCATCAGCGAATAGGCGTCACCCGCCTGATC
>CAZOTB010000341.1:0-2100 GCA_964582645.1 uncultured Verrucomicrobiota bacterium
ACCGCTGCCGAGATGGGGTTCGAGTCCATCAACTACGATGATCCGGCATCGTGGAGACAGGGCGACGGTGATCTTCCCGCTGGCCCGATCCTGTTCGAGTTCGATCATCCCATGAAGTCCATGCGCTTCTCGCTTTGGACGTCTCTGGATCATCGGGTACGAATACGACGCCGGCGGCAAACGGGTCCGCTTCGCCGAACTGGTGGGGATCAACGCCCCCGATGAACCAGACGGCCGTCCGCCCATGGCAGCGCGTTACATCACCGAAACAGACGCACCCCTACCGTCTGCCCTCGGTCAAAATCCAAATCTCGTTGATCGCCACGGTCAGTTCGTTCCGACTCGTCCTCGTCTTCGTCCTCGTCGTCGAAATCCCGAACATCGAGTATGAGGAGGACGAGGACGAATGCCCGACCCCCGCTCATGCGGGCAAGGCCGGGGTTTTTGATGCAATCGAAAACTCGGCTCATTTGTAAACATCTCGGGTGTAAAGAAAAGTCAGTTCCCAAGAAGAACAACCTGGAGGTGTAGATTGCCACCAACACGGATACAGGCGGCGCTGGGCGGTACGCTTGATCAGCGGTGTTGAAGGACATGGTCTCCGACGGAGATCGGAACGAGCGAGTACACGTCGGGAAGGACCGATTGGTCCGTGTGCAAGTCCGGTGCGGGCATGACGCTCTTGTCATGGCCTTCAGGCCGATCGCGAGACCGTAGAACGAGTGACTGTCCCAACCGCACCTCTTTGGCGGTTGGCAAGAGCACGCAGGCCTGCTTCAATCCGTAGCAGGGAAACACGCCATGAACGAAATCCGCATCGCCATTGTGGGCCTTGGCAAACGAGGCACGCTCGCATGGATTCCATTGCTCCAGAAAATCAAGGGGTGCCGGATCACTGCGATCTGCGACCCGATCACCGCTCTCCATGCGGATGCCCGGGCGCAACTCGCCAATGCCGGCGACGTCAAAGTGCACACCCGGTATGAAGATGTCCTCGCCGACCGCAACGTGGACGCGGTGGGTCTCACAGTGCGATGCCGGGAACAGGGTGCCATGGCGGCGATGGCGCTCGAAGCCGGCAAGCACGTGAACCAGGAAGTGCCGGTCGCCCACTCCATCGAGGATTGCTGGCGGATCGTCGTTGCGCAGGAACGATCGGGCACGGTCTTTCAATCCGCCGAGCAGGTGCGCTACGCCGGCTACGTTCAGGAATGGCAGAAACTCGTCGCCGCAGGCGCGCTCGGGAAAATCACCTACGCCGAGGGACAATATCTTCATTACATCCAGACGTTGTCGTTCCGCGACCGGAAGACGGGGCAGTTGATTCCCGTCACCGAAATCGCCCGGTATCCCGATGCCGAACGGACGTGGTTTGATTCGATGGCGCCGATCCATTACCTCGTGCACGATCTCAGTCCGTTGCTCAAGGTGCTCGACGATCGCGTGGTCGAAGTCGTCGGCATGAGCACCGATTCGCCGAGCGCGGCGCATCCGGAGTTGCGCCAACCCGATTTTCAAGTGGCGCTGATGAGAACCGCCCGGGGCGCGATCCTGCGGATGGCGGTCAGTTTCTCCCAACCGCACCCGCACGCGGACACGCACTGGCTGCAAGTGATCGGGACGAAGGGAGCGGTGGAGTGGAAACGTTCCGCGCACGACAAGGCGAAGGCATGGTTCGCGAGCGAGGGCCAGCCCGACAAACGCGACACCGATTGGAGTTACGAACGCACCGACGCCTCCGACGAGGCGCGGGCCAGCGGCCACTGGGGTCTGGATTATCACGTCCACACCGCGTTCCGCGACGCCGTGCTCGAAGGCAAGCCGCTCGAGTTCGACGTCTATCGCGCGATGGACGTGGCCGCTGCCGGCATCCTCGCGGCCGAGTCCATTGCTCAAGGATCGAGGCCACTGCGCGTACCGGACTTCAGGCCGAACCAGGAGCGCCCGGCCGGTGCGATGCCGGCTGCTTCGACACGCGAATCATGAAAGAGGGATTCTCCACGTTTGTAGCGAAGTCTTCAGCCTGAAACCGACGAGCCCGGTTATTTCACAATCAGGCCGCACGTTGTCTCCGAATTCTCATTCACACCCCACTTCCGT
>CAZOTB010000342.1:0-2096 GCA_964582645.1 uncultured Verrucomicrobiota bacterium
CCTTCCCGGTCGGCTTGTTCTTGGAGTTTGTGTTGGAGACGTTGGCGCATCCATTCGCGTCCTTCCTCGCGCACGTCCGCTTCGATCTCGGCGAGGGAACGCACGGGCTGTTGGGACTGGTTCATGGTCCTCTGGGTTGGTCGAAAAGAGGTGCCAACTTCATGGCGTCCCCTCCTACCATTTCACGGTGGCAGTGTCCAGATGCGCCCCACGGGGCCGCGCTCTCGTCACACCTTTCCGAGCTTGGCGCGCACGTCGTCGAGCTGTCCCGCGCTGCCGAGCACGTCGTTCTTGTGGGCGATCATCTTGGCGTACTCCTCGATGAACGGCTTGCCGGGATCGCGCAGATCGAACTTCTCGGGGTTGTCGCGGAAAAACTCGCGGTGGACGCGCGTCCAGACGAGGCGTCCGTCGGTGTCAATGTTGACCTTGCAGACGCCGAGCCTGGCTGCCGGCTTGAACTGTTCCTCGGGCACGCCGCTGGCACCCTTCAGCTTGCCGCCCGCGGCGTTGATGCGCTCGATCTCTTCCTTGGGTACGCTCGAACTGCCGTGCATGACGAGCGGGTAGCCGGGCAGCAGCTTGTTGATTTTCTCGACGACGTCCATGTGCAGGCCGAGTTTCTTGCCGGGCTCGGCTTTGAACTTGTACGCACCGTGGCTGGTGCCGATGGCGACGGCGAGCGAATCACACTTGCTGCGTTCGACAAACTCCTTCGCCTGATCGGGATCGGTGAGGCACACGTGCCCGACGATGTCCTCTTCGACGCCGCCGAGCATGCCGAGTTCAGCCTCGACGCTGACGTTGCGGGCGTGCGCGGCGTCCACCACGCGCTTGGTGATCTCGATGTTCTTTTCGAAGGGTTCGTGCGACGCGTCAATCATCACCGAGCTGTAGAAGCCCGAGTTGATGCAGTCGTAGCAGGTCTCCTCGTCGCCGTGGTCGAGATGCACGGCGAAGATGGCCTCCGGGTACACCTGTTCCGCGGCGCGGATGATGGCTTCGAGGAAACGTTTGTCGGTGTACTTGCGCGCGCCCTTCGAGAGTTGGATGATGAACGGCGCCTTGCTCAGCAGGTTGCCCTTGAAGAGTCCGACGGCCTGTTCGAGGTTGTTGATGTTGTAAGCGCCCAGCGCGTAACGTCCGTAAGCGATCTTGAACAACTTGGCAGTAGTGACAATCATGATGACTTCTCCTGGTTGACGTCCCTGTAATGTTCCGCGGCCCGGGCTGAGGCTCGCACGAGGAAAGACTAGCGGAGGGTTGGAGGGGCGTCAAACGGGATTTTGATCGTTTGGAGGTTTCGAGGTGCAGGAGAAATCGCGCAAAGACGCGAAGGCGCCAAGAAGAGGAAGAGACAGAATGATTTTGCCGGAATACCCACGGGCATTCGATGGCCATGCCAGCGATGCTGCTGAGGTTCTATGCCGCTAGTGCCAGGGCTTTTCGTAGTGGGGTTGAGAGCTCAATCGGCGCGAAGTAGTTTGCGGGGTAGAGATAATCCTCCCCCGATTCATCCACCATTCGGATGTAACCGCTGCGTTCTGCGCTGGCGTCGGGCAAGACTTCGTAGATCTTGCGAATTTCCAGATCCTCGGAATCCTCGTTGCGAGTGCAAACAACGAATCGTTTCTGGCCTTTCCTTGGTTTCATAATTCAGTCGAGATACCTCTTGATTTTCATTTTTCGACGACCGACGCCGGGGGCTTCATACCAGTGAATCTCAGCGCTTCTGGTTTCGCCTGTTTGCAGACGCACTATAGCAAATCCCTTGAGCTTGCGGCAACGTCCGGAACCGAATTCTTCCTCCAAGCGATGAATGTCCCGAATCGCTCTGCCGGTCGCGATGGTTTCGACCTGACGGATGGTTCCGACTATCTCGAAATGCATGGCTGGTCACACCGCCTCCCACACTAATACGGCAACGGAAACCGCGTCGTCAACGCGGCGACCCGGCTGCGCACCTTGGCGATGGTCGCTTCGCTCGTCACGTCGCTCAATGTCTCGGCGATCATGTCGGCGATGTCGAGCATCTCGCGCTCTTTCATGCCGCGCGTGGTCACGGCGGGCGTGCCGACGCGGATGCCGCTGGTGAC
>CAZOTB010000343.1:0-2054 GCA_964582645.1 uncultured Verrucomicrobiota bacterium
TACGCATCACACTCAGTCCGACACGCTCGACAAAGCTCTAGAACCGGATCTGATTCAGGGCGCGCAAGTGATGGCCGTGACGGCGATGCGAGTCGCCAACCTTCCGGCACTCCTCTCGCGGGAACGCAAACCACGTACTCCGTGATGTGACTAAGTACGTTTGATCTCCATGAACAATCGAGCAACGATCTAGGCTGTGAAGTTCGAACAGAGCATCGTTCGACGGTACTTGTTTAGCGCCTAGCGCCCCCCTTGACGCTGGCGTCGATCTTCGCATTTTATTGAGCAGATGATTGAGGGCCGGATGCGAAGGTGGGTATGGAACGCTCCAGTTACGACGAACTGCTTGCCGAGAATGTCCGACTTCGCGCCGAGAACGCCGGCCTGCGGGCCGAGGTGGTGCGGCTGCAGCATCAGGTCAGGCAGTTGCAGGCTCGCGTCGATGAACTGCTCCGGCTGGTCGAAGCCGCGCAGGCGGCGGGCAAGCGACAAGCTGCTCCTTTCGCCAAGAAGCCACCCATCGTGAACCCGAAACGGCCTGGTCGCAAGTCGGGCCGTGAGCATGGCACGCATGGTCATCGGCCGCCGTTGCCCGACGATCAAATCGATGAGGAACATCAGGCGTTGCTGCCCGATTCGTGCCCGCACTGTCAGGGTCGGGTGCTCGAGACGCACGTGGATCATCAGGATCAAACCGAACTGCCGCCGCGTCCGCTGTATCGGCGGTTTCACATTCATTGCGGCCGTTGCGAGTCGTGCGGGAAGTCGGTTCGCGGTCGGCATCCGTTGCAGACCTCGGACGCGACCGGCAGCGCAGCCAGCCAACTGGGACCGAACGCCCAGGCTGCGGTGGTGTATTTGAACAAGCAGGCGGGTTTGTCGCACGGCAAGGTGGCGGCGGTGATGACGCAGATGTGTCAGGTGCCGTTGACACGGGGCGCGTCGGCCCAGATTGTGCTGCGGGCGGGGGCTCGGTTGCAATCGGCCTACCAGGAAATCCGCGAATCGATTCGCGACTCGGAATACCTGACGCCCGACGAAACGGGCTGGCGTGTGGGAGGATGCGGCGTCTGGCTCCACACGGCCGTCGGTGACGCCGCGACGTGTTACGTCATCGACTCGAGCCGCAGCGCGGATGCCTTGGAGGACATCATCGGGATCGACTGGGATGGAGTGCTGACGCACGATGGCTGGTCGTCCTACGACCGGTTCCAGGAGGCCGCGCATCAACAGTGCTTGGCCCACGTGCTGCGTCGCGCGCACAATCTCGAGGAAAGGCAGGTGGGAGCGGCGAAGGAGTTTCCGCGACAGGTGATCGATTTGTTGCAGGAGTCGTTGAAAGTCCGCGACGACTACCACGCGGGAACGGTGCCGGAAGAGGAACTGTTCGAACGAGCCGAGGCGTTCACGGAGAAGTTGAACGCGTTGACCGCCCGCCCGCGGCGAAACGAGGCGAACGAAAAGTTGGCGAACCATTTGCGGAATCATCCGGGTTGCTGGTTCAGCTTCGTGGTCAATCCGGACACGCCGGCGACGAACTGGAAAGCGGAGCAAGCGATCCGTCCGGCCGTCGTCAATCGCAAAGTCTGGGGCGGCAACCGAACCGCAGCAGGGGCGACGGCCCAGGCCGTGGTGATGTCGGTGATTCAAACGTGCCAACAACAGACCAGGTCGGCCCTGTCCTTCATCAGCAACGCCCTCCGCGGCATCGCCGATCGGCTCGTCCCGTCACCGTAGGGCGCTAAACAAGTACCTCTTTCCGAGGTGGGGACGATTGCCAAACAAGCAGATATTGAGCGCATAACTGCAATTGCCGGGGAAACCACCGAACAATTGAATCTCATTTTCCCAAGCATGAAGACTTGGATCGGCGGGACTAATGTAGATCGGAATAATCGGGTACGCGCCATTCGGCCCCGCCGGTGGTGTTTTGACTTCGAGGTAGGGCAGCAGCTCAAAGAAAAACCCATCATCGAGGGTAGGAAGCGATTCTTGGTGCGTCGTCGCATCGTGATGGAGTGCTAGTCCAATTTGGCGAAGTTGATTCGCAGAGC
>CAZOTB010000344.1:0-1999 GCA_964582645.1 uncultured Verrucomicrobiota bacterium
GCTCCTGCTCGGTGGATTCCAGGAACTGAGGGAATTCAGAGGGGGAGGTGTTCGCCACGCGGTATTCCGGCGTGCTCAGGCACATGGCGTGAAGATGCGCCACAGCCTTCAGGCCCGCCGCGGGCGGAGCGGTGTACTCGCCGTGGTTCCACGCCGGATCGGATTCAAGGGCGCTCTCTTCGGCCCGCCACAGCAGCAGGTCGAAGGACGTCTGTCGCGTTGTTCCCACAATGGGGATGGCCATGTCTACGAATTCGGGGTAGGAAACGATCCACTGAAAGGTCTGCATCCCGCCCATGGAGAGTCCCATGACCGCGCGAAGGTGGTGGATCTTCAGGACGCGGGTGAGTAGTTCGTGCTGCGAATTCACCATGTCGCGGATCGTGAACCTGGGAAACTTCATGCGCGGCTGGGTGGGGCTGTTGGAAGGTGATGAAGAGACGCCGTCACCCAGCGCATCGACCAGGATCACGTAATAGCGCGTGGCATCGACCAGCTTGCCGGGGCCCACATGATCGAGGAGGTTTTCCGTCGTGCCGCTGAACCAGGTCGGGAAGAGCACCGCATTCGACCCGTCGGCATCAAGTCGGCCGAGCGTCCGGTAGCCGATCTGGCAATCGCGAATGATTTCGCCGCTCTCCAGCCGAAAATCGCCGAGATTCGCCCGATGGAGTTCCCCCTCGGCGCGCGCCGGCAACGCCGCGGCCACGACAAGAAGATGAACCGCCAGCCAGGTTCGTGTTTTCATGGGATTGATTCCTTGGGCTGTTCCACTGCACGCTCGTACTGGCAGCCTTCGTTCGGGCAGGCGCGAAGGGTCGCGCCCTGCTTGGTCAACTTGTCCACCAGGAGTGGAAAGCCGCACCGCGGGCACGGCTCGTTGACGGGCTTGTCCCACACGGTGAACTTGCAGTCGGGATAGCGGCTGCATCCGTAGAAGGTCTTGCGAAAGCGCGTGCGGCGCACCACCAGTTCGCCGGTGCAGCCTTTTTCCGGGCAGGGGATGCCGATGGTCTGGCGCTTGATGTATTTGCACTTGGGATAATTGCTGCACGCCGTGAATTGGCCGAAGCGCCCGTGCTTGACCACCAGATGGTTGCCGCAGTCAGGACACTGCTCGTCGAGAACCTTCTCTTGCACGGCCTGCGCCATGCCTTCCTTCATCACGATCTTCTTGGTGTTGCGGCATTCGGGGTATCCGGTGCAGGCGAGGAAGAACCCGAAGCGGCCCCGTTTGACCGCCATCGGTTTGCCGCACTTCTCGCAGTTCTGCTCCTCGACTTCCGGCGCTGGGGGGCCGCCGGTGCCGTACTTGGCGCTGAGTTCCGGCGTCAAGTCGCTGGTGCCGTCGCAATCCGGATAACCCGTGCAGGCGAGGAACGCGCCGTTCCGGCCCAGGCGTACGACCATGGGTTTGCCGCACTTCTCGCATTGTTCGTCGGTGGGGATTCCTTCGCCCTTGATGTCTTCCATCTCGCGCTCGGCCAGGCGCAGGTCCTTCTTAAACTTCGTATAGAATTCGTCCAGCGCGTCGGTCCACTTCAGCTTGCCCTCTTCGACTTCGTCGAGCTCCTCTTCCATGCGCGCCGTGTAGGCAATGTCGAAGATGTCGCTGAAATTCTTGACCAAAAGGTCGTTGACCACCATGCCCAGTTCGGTGGGGAAGAAGCGCCCGCCGTGCTTGTTCACGTAAGCACGGTTCTGGATCACGGTGAGAATTTGGGCATAGGTGGAAGGGCGTCCGATGCCTTTTTCTTCCAATGCTTTCACCAGGGTTGCTTCGTTGTAGCGCGGCGGCGGCTCGGTGAAATGCTGCTCGGGATCGAGCCGGACGAGCTTGAGGCGCTCGCCCTCGGTGACGGTGGGCAGGCGGTGCTTCAATTCCTCTTCGTCTTCCATTTCCGCCTTCTCGTCCTTGCTTTCCTCGTAGACGGCGCGGAAGCCGTTGAACTTCTCGACGGACCCGGTGGCGCGGAACAGATAATCGCCGGCGTGGATG
>CAZOTB010000345.1:0-1937 GCA_964582645.1 uncultured Verrucomicrobiota bacterium
TCTCATCGCGCCGTGACACCCCCGGTCACGAGCTGAGGCAAGGGAACAGGCAGATCTCAGAATCCGTGGCCCGGAGTCGGGTGTCACGTCAAATCGCCTTCATGGAGAGCGCGTGGCCGAGCACGAAAAGGATCCGCTCCTTCGCGCACAGGTCGGCGAGCCAGTACCAAACGAACAGGCACTCGCAGGCAACGACCAGGCCGTAGCGGAAGGGCGCAACCTCGGCGAGGAACTTCTCGGGCGAGGTCTCGAGCGTGCGCTCGAGCACGATCTCGCCCGCGGCATCGAGGATGCACACGGACATCGTGTGCGCGTGCAGATCGACGCCGCAGGAGAAGCGGTGCTGGCCTGTAGAATCGCATCGGGTTCTCCTCTTGCGCGACGCGCGCGCTTGTTAGGACTGCGCGAGGCTACTCAGAGCAAGTAGGGCGCAGGAGGAGGACCCGATGACGTTCAAGGCAATGAAGCTGGCCGGCCGCCGCTCACAGGTTTGCAACGACAGCGGCCGTCGGTCGGCCGGTCCGGGGTCGTCGCGCAGCCGGCCTCCGGAGCACGCGTGGTAAGTTCACGGGCTGCCGGCAGCTTATTGCCGATCCGTTCGGCTACGGAAAGCGGTGGAGCATCCTTATGACTCGATTCTTTCATTGGAACGTCTGTTTGTTGCTCGCCCTGTTGGTAGTTGCGGCACAAGCGGATGATCGTGGCGATCCCGGACCGCACCAGGTGTCGGTTGTGGAGGGCGAGTGGAGAGATGATGACCGCGAGGGGCGGTCCGTCCTATGGAGATGCTACTTGCCAGCCGACCTCAAGGCCCCCGTGCCTGTGATTCTATTCTCGCATGGTGCGGGCGGGAGTCGGCAGACCAACGGAATGCTCGGCCGTCACCTTGCCAGCCACGGATTTGCGGCGCTTCACCTACAGCACGAGGGAAGTGACAACCGGGCTGTTCGATCGAATCCGCGTTCCATGAGTGCCCGTTTGGATCCGAGAGCCAGTGAACCCCGATTTCGGGACATCGCATTCGTCGTCGATAAGCTCAAGAAGCCAGAACGCCTTGGAAAGTTGCACGGACGAATCGACTCGGAGCGCATCGGAATGTCTGGTCACTCGTATGGCGGCCTGACCGCACAAGTAGTTTCCGGCCAGTTCGTCAACGGATTCGATCAGAAACTGGCGATCCCCGAGTTGAAAGGAGCCTTCATACTCAGCCCTTCTCCCCCTCGACCGCTTTATGGCGACGAGAACGATTCGTTCACGAACATGTTGATGCCACTGTTTTGGGTAACCGGGACGGAAGATGAAGCGCCCGGACGTGAGTTTGCGGTAAAGGACCGCCGGATTCCTTTTGATCGCACGTCAAACGTGGATCAATGGCTTCTGACGCTGAACGGGGGAACGCACTTTACGTTTTCGGGCGAAGAGAGACTGCGGCCAGTGGCGCGACTGTTTCCGGGTATGAAGGATGACCCAAACCTTGCGGCCAATCACAGTGTAGTTCGTGCCGCGGCATTGGCTTTCTGGCAAGTGACGCTCCAAGACGACAAACAAGCGAAGCGCTATCTCGACGAAGGCGAGTTTGCCAAGCGTATCGGCAAGCGGGGTGTTCTGGAATCAAAGCCCGCCAAGAAGTAGGCGCGGTGAACGCCGACGCTGGGTTGCTCGAGGACGCCGGTCACTGGATTCCACTGGAGCGCCCCGACCAGCTCAATCAATTGCCGATCGAGTTATTGAGCGAGACGCCGCGGTGAAACGTGTCCGGGGACTACCTTCACGAGGTTAATTCACGGCGTCTCTTGCGACGCTCTCCCGTGCCCTCTTTTGGGCGGCATGAGCTCTTCAGCAACCAGAGGTCAATGTCATGTCAATAATAAGCGAACAAACTGATCTGCCTATTCCGTTGCCTCCGCTGTGAGTCGCTCCCAGGGGAGCGGCTCACC
>CAZOTB010000346.1:0-1930 GCA_964582645.1 uncultured Verrucomicrobiota bacterium
CCGACAAGATCGGCCACGACTGGCGCAATCCGGAGAGCTACGACGCCGACGACGGAAGCGTGGTGGACTGGTAGCACCTGCTGCCCTGTCCGGCGAGCATCGATCCTTGCGATCCCGGCGACCCCCGGGTCCGCTGCTTCTTCAACTCCGCACGGCCCTTCTCTCGCCGCTGCGGTTCAATGTGTGATGCCGGAGCTGTGTGGAGCACCCATGCTAAGCTGCGAGAGAGGAGACTTGATGACCAAACGAGATGTGGTTCTGCTGTGCTCCACCGCTGGTGTTGCCCTGCTGTTCCTTGCGCTCATCCCGCTTCGCGCACAGCAGGTGGCTAACGGCTTCTTGAAAGTCAAGGCAAATCCAGGACGGGCAGGTGTCTTCTTGAACGGCAAGTACCTCGGACCCGCGGCCAATCTGGCGAGGGCGCGCAAATACACCGTGGCGGCCGGGGAACATGAACTGGTCCTTCGCGAACCGCGCTACGAAGAGTTCAAGACGACCGTGAAGATCGAGGCGGGCAAGACCACGACCGTTTCGCAATCGTTGCAGCCTCGCACACTCGCAAGACCGCCCTTCGGAAGGCTGAAGGTGCTGGGCTTCGAGAAGTATGCATCCGTGTTCGTCAACGGAGCATACATGGGTCACGCCGATGAATTCAACGGGCCCGGTCAGGGCCTGCTTCTGAATCCTGGAGACTACGACGTGAAGGTCTCTTCGCAGGCAGGCGACACGCTGCTGGAACAAAAGGCCACAATCCGCCAGGACGAAGTCTTGACGTTGAGGGCGAAATAGAAGATTTCCCCTCCGCCGATCCCTCGGTCGCGAGGAGCGGCGACTTGGTTCAGCGGCAACTGCCTGAATCAAGGGCCATGGGGCGGTTCATCGCCCGAGGCTCACAAAAGGCGTTTCGCGTCGGTTCGTTTGATCGCCCGGAGCGGGCTGAGCGCAGCGGCTACTCCTTGTCTCCTGCGATCAATGGGTAGATGATGCCCCCGAGCACCGCCCCGATCAACGGTGCGAGCCAGAACAACCACAACTGTTCCAGTGCCCAGCCGCCCACGAAGATCGCCGGCCCCGTGCTCCGTGCGGGATTAACCGACAAGTTCGTCACGGGGATACCGATCAGATGGATCAGCGTAAGGCAAAGGCCGATCGGAATCGGCGCGAAACCGGCAGGCGCCCGTCGGTCGGTGGCCCCCAGGATTACCAGGAGAAAGAAACAGGTCAGGACCACTTCCGTCACGAGCGCCGCCGTCGTTGAGTAGCCGCCAGGCGAGTGGGCTGCATATCCGTTGGCGGCGAAGCCCGCGGAAACATCGAATCCCGCCTTGCCACTGGCAATCACGAAGAGAACGCCCGCCGCCGCAGCGGCGCCGATAACTTGGGCCACGACGTACGGCACTACTTCCTTCGACGGAAATCGCTTCCCCACACACAGGCCCAACGTGACCGCCGGATTCAAGTGACACCCCGAGATGTGCCCGATCGCATATGCCATGGTCAAGACGGTGAGCCCGAAGGCAAGGGCCACCCCCAGGAGTCCAATACCGACTGCGGGAAATGCGGCGGCCAGTACCGCGCTACCGCAGCCCCCAAAGACGAGCCAGAATGTGCCGAAGAACTCGGCGGACAACCTGTGCGACAACGGCATGTGGAACCGTCCTTTCCGAACCAACTTCATTCGGCCTGGAAGTCGCTTCTCTTTACCCCGGGGGCTGTCGCGCTTGGCCCGAAGGGACTCGGTGTCAACGCTGCGGCGCCAACCCGGGACTCCACGTCGATGTCCAGGCCGGCGTCCAGTATACGCCAAGCGATGCCGGGGGAGAAGATCGTCAGTTGTTGCGATTCCGGACCCACAGATTCATCCCGAAGATCTCACGCATCGCCTCGACGGCGTCGTGGAAATCCCAACCGGCTCCCGGATCTCTGCCCT
>CAZOTB010000347.1:0-1879 GCA_964582645.1 uncultured Verrucomicrobiota bacterium
AAGTTGTTGGTTGGAGTTTCCGCGACAGGACGATCTGAAACAAGCTGAAGCTTGAACTCCCAACGGAACCCTCGCGAAGCTTGCGTTCGGAGTTCAAGCCTCAGCTTGTCGGAGTACCAACGACCAAGGGATGCGCCCTGCCGGGAAGCCTTTCTGTCTGGGACGCCCCAAGCGAGAGATTTGTTCCGCCACCGGCTCTCACTCCCACCGGCTGTGTTTGCAGCCGAGGTAGGCCACGGCGAACCCGAGGATTATATGCGCGCCGAGCGCCCAGAGACAGAGCGGGATCGGCATCAGGTCGGTTTCGGTCACGGCTTGCACGGCATCGTAGAACCGCGTCTCGCGCATCGTGTGCAGAATGCCGCTCCAGCTCCAGTACGCGGCGATGAACGGCTGTGTCACCACACTGAGGAAACCCGGTAACGCCAGCACCGCGCCCGACAGCGGCAGTTGGAAGCCGACCAGATAGATCGAGACGAGCGACGCCTGCTCGGGTGAGCGCATCAGGCTCGAGATGCCCAGACTCACCGCGGTCATCGCGCCGTTCACGAGCACCAGCATCAGCGTCTGCGTCCAGAGATCGCCCGGGAACTGACAGACGGCACGGACGAACACCGCCATCCAGACGGATTGCGCGGCGACGAGCACGAACAGAAACGCCGCTTTGCTGGCCAGGTAACTCGTCGGACGCAGCCCGGCGAGCTTTTCCTTTTCGAGGATCAACCGCTCCGAGGCCACCTCGCGCGAGGCGTTGTTCGAGCCGGTCAACGTCAGCAGGATCACCTGGAACATCACCAACCCGGACACGAGCCGTCCCACGTTGGTCGTCTGGATGATGTACTCGTTGGTCTCGCGTAGTTGTTGCAACACACCCACGTCGAGTTCCATCGTGAGGTTCTTGATTTGAGGCAGACCGTGAAGCGCGAAGATCACCACCAAAAACGGGAAACCGAACATCAGCCCGAGTTGCAGCCAGAATTGCCCGTAGCTGCGAACGAAAATCCGCCAGCGCCGGCCGAGCAGCACGCGAAACTGCGTGAGCGCGCCCGGAATCTCGGCGTCCGAAAGCGGCAGGATTGCGTCCGGGTCGGGAGACGGCTCCGGCTCGGCTTCGGGCGCGAGCGTCTCGTCGCGCGACACCACGACCGGCGGCTCCGGGTGTTCCTTCTTCCAATCGGCGGCCCACTCCTCGGCCGGGCGCGTTGCGAGCAGCGGGAAAATCTCCTCGGGCGTCCGCACCGAGAAGTGCTGTGTCAACGCGTCCGTCGGGCCGTGATAGACGATGCAGCCTTGGTGCATCACCACGATGGAATCGTACAGCGGCAGATGACGAAAGCTGTGCGTGACGGTCAGCACGATCCGGTGGTGTTCACGCGACAGCCGGTGCATCAGCGTCACGATTTCCTCCTCCGCCTTCGGATCGAGCCCGGCGGTGGCTTCGTCGCACAACATCAACGACGGTGAACTGACCATTTCAAGCGCGAGCGCGAGCCTTCGTTTCTCGCCGCCGGAGAGAACGCCGACGCGACGGGGGCCGATCTCGTGCAGGCCGACCTCCCAGAGGATGCGTTGCGTCCGCGCCTTGCGCTGGCCCGATGCCAGTCCGCTGACGCGCAACCGGATGGCAGCCTCGACGCTTTCCGCTACGGTCAGTTGCGGGTAGGCCATCCCGAACTGCGGCACATAGCCGATCTCGCCTGGCGGCAGGTCCATGACCGAGAGGTCGCGTCCGTGCCAATGGATGCCCCCCTCGTTCGCTTCGTACAGGCCGGCAATGACCTTGAGCAAAGTCGTCTTGCCACACCCCGACGGACCAACGATGGCGGCGAGATGTTTGGTGCGGAACTGGAGCGAAACCTCGCGCAGGAGCGTGTGGGCG
>CAZOTB010000348.1:0-1750 GCA_964582645.1 uncultured Verrucomicrobiota bacterium
GTTGTGAGCAAATCCGGGGCGAGAATTCACGCGCACCTCGTGCCGATGGCTGCTTTGTTTCCGGTGCCGTGCTCATCGGCGACATTCTCGCCGCCCGCCCAGCCGGCGCAAGCACAAAACCGGTGGTGCACAAAACCGGTGCGATTCAAGTGTCGGTTGCTCTGTAAGAACGAAGCCCACGTTAAAAGCTCAAAAGAACTTCCAAGAACCAAGCTCCAAGTTCCAACCGTCGCCGCAACCGTCCGCGTTGGATCTTGGAGCCTGGAGCTTCTTTTGAGCTTTGAGCTTTGAACTTGGAACTTGAAGCTTCGGCTTCGCGCGCCGTCTTCTGGCCGACAGTTTCAATTGCACCCGCACAAAACCTCCGCAGTGCGATTCAAAGCGTCGCTCACTTGCTCCCGTCATCGCACGACTAGCACCTTGCGCAACGCGTCAATCCGAGCCGTGCCTTCGCCGTGCGGCGGGGGAAGGGCGGGGGCCAGCCAGCCGCCTTCGTCGAACTCGTTCCACGCGTAGATGAGCACCAGTTCGGCGCCGTTCTTGGCGGGATGCTTCTTGAACCATGACACGCCGCGCCCAATGTGGGCTGCGATCTCATCGGGAGTCCCGGACTTGTAGTAGAGGTCGAAGGCGTCCGGTTTCAGGTGAAAGTCCTCCCACGAAACCGGGTTCGTCACGCGCGGTCGGCGGTCCCATCCCGCCATGCAAATCGGGGCGACGGATGCGCCCGTGGCGGCGCAGTCCTCCCAGAATTTCTCCGCGCGCGCGGCCAACTCAGAAAACGCCCCGGCCTTTGCGCTGCCGCCGACGGCGTATTCGCTGAGCGCGTCGGCTTGCAGCATGTCGCAATACCGTTTGGCCGCTTTTGCGCCGCCGTGACAGATCGCAACCCACGGTTTTCCGAAGCCGCACTTCGCCAGCTCGGCGCGAAGCTCCGGCCACGGCCCGCTGAGGAGCTTCTCGACGAGTTGGTCGTTGAGGAAGCCCAAGTAAAACACCGGACGGTTTCCCTCGACCTTCAGGTAGTTCGGCTCGCGGACCATCCGCAATACGTGCGCCCAATACGCCTCTTCCACCTCCTCGTTCGCGATGCGCCCGTAAGCCGGCCACATCGGCAGGAAGAGGCAGAACTTGAGCTTGTCGCGGTTCTTGCAGGTCAGAAACGTCTTCAGCGTGTAGCTCAGCGGGGAGTTTTCCGGATACGCCGTGAACGCCCAATAGCTCAGGCCGGCATGGACGGCATACTCGATCTCCCGCTCGATCACCTCCGGCTTGTTCTCATTGAAATCCGTCGCGCTGCCATCCGGCGCGAGCGTCGTGAAAAACGGCCAGCGGTAACGCCACTGTTCCGCCGCAAGCGCGCGCCGCGTTTCCTTGCCGGGATCCTGGCTCACCTTCCGGCTGCGCGTTGTATTGAACCCCGGAAACTCGACCGACTCCGGCGGCCGTGCCGACGCGGGAAGCGGTCCATACCACGCATCCCATCGGATCGCGCCGACGAGCGGACGGCTGTTGCCTTTCATCGCATCCAGAATCGCATTGGCAATGGCCTGCATTCCCTTGTCGCCCGGATGCGCCGCGACGCCCGCGTGTTCAAACTTCCGCTCCGAGCGCGCGTAATTGGATTCGTCCTTCGCGAGCCGTCCGATGTCCACGTAGATTCCGCCGAGTTCCTGACAGACCTGTTTGAGAACATGATCCTTGGCTTGGTTCGGCCAGAAGCAACTACGCACGATGATGGTGGTCTGCT
>CAZOTB010000349.1:0-1717 GCA_964582645.1 uncultured Verrucomicrobiota bacterium
TATCTGCTCCGGCACAAGGTTTCGCTGGCCGCGCGCCGGCTCGATCCGACGCGGCTGGTGATTGACGAGTCGGGCGGCAACAGTTGGTCGTATGGCGCGCATGCGGCACCAAGAGACGCGGGAGCGTTTGACGGTTTGACCTTCGCGCGCGGCCCGCATTTCTACCTCCCCGGCAGCACGTCCCCGCAGCGATTTGAGGACCACCACATCTACCTGCCCGCGCCGGTCAACGAGAAGGAAATGCAGCGAATCGCCAAGGTGGGCGCGAGCGCGTTGCCTGCCTGGATTTCCGAAGTCGGCTACGGCGGGTTCCCCGACCTGCCGCGCAACGTGGCTCGCTACCGGCGCGAGGGCAACCCGCTCGCGCCGGACTATCGCTTCCACGAGCGGCTCCTGGCGTCGCTGGAGCGCGTGATGGACGCGCACCGGCTGCGCGAACTGTTTCCGGACGCGTCGGCGCTGTGTTTGGCATCGCAGCAAATCCAGGCCGACGGCAACAAGCTCCAGATCGAAGCGATGCGGCTCAATTCGCGGCTCGGCGGCTACTGCCTGCACGCGTTCACCGACGGCGATTGGGTGCTGGGCGCCGGCGTGCTCGATATGTGGCGCGAACCGAAACGTCTTTACCAAGCCGTGCAAGAGGCGAATCAGCCGGTGACCTTGGTCGTTCGGGCCACCCCGCAGAACATCTACGCCGAAAAGAGCGCGCGCGTGGTCGTCACCGCCGTCAACGAAGGCCCCGCCGCGAAAGCCGAACTGGTCGTGTCGCTTGATGGCGATTCGTGGCAGGCGCGCCGCGAAGTCGAGGTCGGTGCCGGGATAACCGCGCTATTCGACGAACCATTGCCCACCGCCAACCTGCGTGGCCCGCAAACCATCCAAGCGCGATTGGTGCGTGACGGCCGGACGCTCGCCGAAAACCGCCACGGCATCTTCGTCGTGCGCCGCGACCAGCTCGCGCCCGGGGTCAAGGCCGTGACGCTCTTCGATCCACAGAACAAACTCGCGGCATTCTTCGAGCGGCTCGGCGTGACAGTGCGGCAACTGGCAACGGAGCGCGCGCCCGAGGGGCCGGTGATCGTAGCCTTCGCCGAGCCGCGCCAGGAACCCGCCTTGAAGAAACTCACCGCGCTCTTGGGCCGCGTGCAACAGGGTGCGACGGCGATCTGGCTGCAAGTGCCGTCTGCCACCAATCAGCTTGTCGCGACCGGCGCGTTCCCCTTCGCGCCGAATCGCCAACAAGCCAAGGGCATGTGGATTCCCGTCAACCACTACGTCCGCCCGCACGCGGTGTTCGATGGCCTGCCGGCGGGTGGCTTCATGGGGCAGGTCTATCAAAACGTCGTGCCGCAGTTCACGCTGCTCGGTCTCCCCGGCGCGCCGCTGGCCGGCTGCGTGTCGTGGAACCACAACAAGGATTACACCGGCCCGACCGAAGTCTGGCATGGAACCGACTTGGCGGTGCTGCCGCACGGTCGCGGCCGCCTGATCCTCTCTACGCTCAACCTCATCGAACATCTCGGCGCCGACCCTATCGCCGACAGATTGTTGCTAAACCTCTGCCGTTGGTCGGTTGCTGAAACAGCACAAGGCACGGAGCGCCAACTGAACCACCCCAACATCATCCTCATCAACTGCGACGATCTCGGCTACGGCGACTTGGGTTGCTACGGCGCGAAGGACATCCGCACGCCACGCCTCGACCGCATGGCGGCGG
>CAZOTB010000350.1:0-1660 GCA_964582645.1 uncultured Verrucomicrobiota bacterium
TCTTCCATCCTTCCAACTAAGCTTTTATGCCTGAATATCTCATCACCGGCGGGGCGGGATTCATCGGGTCGCACCTGGTGGAGAATCTCGTCGCGGCAGGCGTGAGCGTGCGTGTGCTTGACGATTTCTCTTCCGGCAAACGCCCCAACCTCAAGCCGTTCCTCGACAAGATCGAGTTGATCGAGGGAGACCTGCGCGATCTAAACCAGGTCAGGAAAGCGTGCAGCGGCGCGCGATTCGTACTACATGCCGGCGCGGTTCCTTCCGTGCCGCGCTCGGTCGCAGAGCCGCTCCTGACCAATGAGGTCAACGTCACCGGCACGCTCCACGTGTTGCTTGCCGCGCGCGAGGCGAAGTGTCAGCGCGTCGTGTTCTCCTCGTCCTCGTCGGTCTATGGCGACACGCCGACGCTGCCGAAACGCGAGGACATGCCACCCGCGCCGTTGTCGCCCTACGCGCTGCAGAAACTGACGGGCGAACACTATTGCCGGCTCTTCTGGGAACTGCACGGGCTGGAGACGATCTCGTTGCGCTATTTCAACGTGTTCGGCCCGCGCCAGGATCCGAATTCGCAGTACGCCGCCGCAATTCCTCGGTTCGTCACGTGCGTGCTGCAGCGGGAATCGCCCCCGGTATACGGCGACGGCGAGCAATCGCGCGATTTCAGTTACGTCACCAACGTCGTCGAAGCCAACCTCGCCGCTTGTCGCGCCCCGCGCGAAGCGTGTGGTCAGGCGTTCAACGTCGCCTGCGGCGCGCCCATCACCGTCAACGAGACGATTCGCACCATCAACGAGATCCTGGGCGCGCACATCAAGCCCAACTACCTCCCGCGCCGCGCCGGCGACATTCTGCATTCGCACGCCGACATCTCGAAAGCCGAGCGGTTCCTGAAGTACCGGCCCACCGTTTCGTTTCGGGAAGGGATGGAGACGACCGTGCGTTGGTTCGCGCGGAGCGGCTAACGCTTCTTCTTGTACTGGATCAACGCGTTCAGTCCCTCGACCAGCCGCTCCGCTTCTTCGCGCGAGACGTTGGGCGTGAACTCGAACGTGCCGTCCACGATGCGCTGCTTCAGTTGTGGTGCGCCCACCGGTTGATTGTTGAGAAAGACGACGACGAGCGAGCCGCGTTTGTCGTTCGAGAGCACGTCCAAGCGGATCGTCGCCGCGGTGTTGAACGCAAAACGCATCCGCAGGCCGTCGTCGTCGTCCCGCAGCTCCACGCCGTCCAGATCGTCGTCGGTGAACACGGCCAGCCCATCCACCAGGAAGGACATCGTTGGCGAACGGATCACGGCGGGAACACGGCGGTCCTGGGGCGTGGTGACATCGGCCGGCAGATGCATGCTCATGGTGACCGCGTTTTGTGGCGGTTTGCTCTTGCAGCCCCCGGCGATGATGAGCGCAAGCAGCAGGAGGTACGGAGCGAACTTCATGCGGCCATCGTAACCGTGGCGGGAGGGCTGGCGAGCGCAAAATGAGGCGGCCGTGCAGGATTTGTCTTGAGGCGTGCCCGGCCGCTTCGCTAGACTCCACGTCACGGTGAGAGCGGGCTCCGCATATCAGAGTTGGCAGTTGGCAGTTGGCAGTTGGCAGTTGGCAGTTGGCAGTTGGCAGTTCCCGCGCCCAGTTTCTTCCCAGCCGTCAGGCTGACGCAA
>CAZOTB010000351.1:0-1649 GCA_964582645.1 uncultured Verrucomicrobiota bacterium
ATGCGATGCGAGACCATCACGAACGGCTGGCCCGCGTAGGCTGTGATACGGATCACGAATTTGCAGAGTGGTTCGCCTTTCTCATCGCCGTACCAACCTTTCGCGGCAATGGTGGTTTGGACGGGGCCGCGTTCTTCGACGAGCACTTTCACATCCTTGCTGTGGGCGGTATCAAAGCGTCGTCCCTGGTCGTCCACCACGAATGAACCGCCGCGCCCATCTGCGATCAGTCGGTCGCCAACCCACGCCTTCTCGATGCCTGCGAACTGCGTGCGGTGCATCTCGAACCGAACGGCGCCCGTGTTGACGACGATCTTCTCCTCGGTCTCGTCCACGATCAGCGGATTGGGAGGTGCCGCCTTCTTTCCGCCCGTGCGCGCCAGCCGGTACTCGCGGGGTTTCCCTTTGTCGTAGCGCGCGACGAAATCCACGCCCACCCACTTGATCCAGCCGTTCGGCGACCATGTCGCGCGTGTGATGAACTGCGCGGGGACAGGCTTGCCGTTTTCAAGCAATGCGAGACCATCCAGGTTCAGCAATACTCCCTTCGGCATCGGCACGCCGGTGGTGATCGGCCATTCGCCGTCCGGGACATGCGACTGCGCGTGGACGTGAATCGGAATTCCCTTCGATGGGAACGGAACTGCCTTCGCCTTGCGCGCAGAACGTGTGAACTGCTTCGAAGCGTGCTCCAGCCTCTTTCCTTCCTTGTCGAGCAGGGTCACGGCAAGCTCGTATGTGCCGGGCTTCAACCGGGCCGTGGGAATCAGCAGGGGTAACTTCGGTCCGGCGACGGGCGAATGATTTCTTTGTTCCAGTACGCGCCCCGAGTTCACATCGCTGAGTTGGAGTTGGATCGAGAGATTCTCGGCATTCTCCGACTTCACTCTGCCGAGAAACAGGATGAGAAACTGACCGGTCAAGTCATCCGCCCAATACTCGTACCGATCGGCCAGGATTTCGACTCGATCGCCGCGCGCGTGGGAGAACGACTTCCCGGCTTCGCCCATGGTTGGTTGAAGAAACTCCCCCGGCAGGATGAGGTTTGTTTCGTTGGACCGCCCGTGCGAAGCGGCAGCGAACACAAACAGAGCGATCAGAGTCTTGGTGAGAAATGGGGAATGCATGCTGGAAATCATACCCCGGGTTCGTCGGTCGGCGTTAGGAATTTCGCTCAGTAATTCAAACCCTGCGACTTGTCGAACACGTTGCGGCAGGAAGCCCAACTGATGTTGAACGGCTCGCTGACGTACTGGGCGACATACCCGTCAATCCTCGCCGCCGACTGTCCGCTGAAGTACTCGACGTGGCCGTCGTAGAAAACGCAATTGGAGCCGGTGACGTGGTGGGCAGATCGCCCCGAGACATAGGGCTGAATCCAGAGGTGGTCGAATGCGAACGCGAAGTTGCCCTGGTTGATTTTGATTCCCGGCCAGATGCAGCCGGTGCAGGCATAGTTGGTGTGGTTGGCTGGATTGGCGATCGCCCCGCTGCTGGGATGATACGTACGATACGCATAGGTGTAGGTCCCGCGCCACCGAGGGGTGTCCAAAGACGGATTCCAGCTGCCCACCGTCTCGGCCAGCCAGACAGGGTTGCTCTGCGCCGGACAACGCCAAACGCTGGCGCCCTTCGCCGACGTCGCTGGC
>CAZOTB010000352.1:0-1573 GCA_964582645.1 uncultured Verrucomicrobiota bacterium
CCGTCCCACCAGATCACGTTGTACTCGTCCAGGCC
Organism: uncultured Verrucomicrobiota bacterium; assembly: GCA_964582645.1. Classification (GTDB taxonomy): domain Bacteria; phylum Verrucomicrobiota; class Verrucomicrobiia; order Palsa-1439; family CAZOTB01; genus CAZOTB01. The sequence continues at coordinate 36 of CAZOTB010000352.1, forward strand.
GTGGACGATGGGTGTCTGCGGGCCGGTGTAGCCGATGACGTGGGCGCGGGCGTCGTCCCAGCCGTCGAGGGAGAACACGCACTCGGCCGGCGGGTATGGGAGGTTGGGGCGTCGGGATTCGCTGGCTTGGTGATATGAACCGTTCAAATACCCGTTCCACGGATTCGGCAGTCCCCAAATCGGACCGTTCTTGCCCGCACCATGTCGTTTGGGCGCGACGGACACCACGCGGTGTCGTAGTTGGGTAGGTATTTCAGATGGACCGCCAGGCCGAGATTGGGTCCCGGCCACGCGAGGCTTTGATACGTCAGGTTGAACCGCTGAACCGCGCCGCTGTCCGCCCAGCTATCCCAGCCGGCGATGTTACCATCCCAATACGTGGGCCGCGGCAGCGCGCCGTCGTTGTCGCCGCGCGCGATCTGGTCGGCGAGAAAGTTCTGGCGCAGATGATTCAGACAAGCGATCCGCCGACCGGCCTCGCGCGCCCGCTTGAGCGACGGCAACAACATCGCCGCCAGCAACGCGATGATCGCAATGACGACCAATAGCTCGATCAAAGTGAACGCCATGCGGGAGCGTTTCATGGCGTCATTCTAGCCGCGCCTCCCCTGCCGACAATGCAACCACGCTGCGAACAGCGCGCCGGCCTCGGGGCCGTAGGGCTGCCGCAACCTTCAGAAACCGTCCCAGACGCAGTCGTTGATGGTGGTGGCCGTGCCGACGAGGAGCGTGTTGTCCCACCCGGTGGCGGAGGTCCATTTGTCGTAGAACTCGGTGAGTGGCAGCAACGCCGCGCGGCCGTCGAAAAACAGGCCGTTGGCGGCGTGGCCGTGACGCAGGGAGAGATTGTGCCACATCCGCACGCCTCCGTAGGTATTCCCCCAGACCGGCCCTGGCCAGCCGGTGGGCGGCATGTTTTTCCACCGCGGCAACGCCTGGGCATCGGACTTCGACAGCCACGTCGTGTAGTAGTTGCTGGAGTCCACGAGGAAGATGTTGTCGGACGGGCGCGGGACGAACTGGTGCAACGCAAACGGGCGCGCGCCGTAGTTGGGGTAGTTCGGCCAACTCGTGAAACCCAGATCGCCAAACTGTCCCAAGACCGAAATCGTGTGGGGAATGTTTTGAACGCCGGTCTGGTAGGCGTTCTTGGTGGCTTTCAGCGTTTCATCGAACGTCCGATTCTGTTCGAGCGCGCCCGGCCACTGCTCCGTGCCGGGACAGAAGCCCAAGTTCAAGGAAGGCAGGTAGCCGCCCGCCAGCAGGTGCGCCAGCCACGTGGTGTGGCCCGGCGAGGTGAACCCGGCAATCGTGCCGTAGCTCCATTCCATGTTGGAAGGAAACCGGCCTTCATTATCACCGGCATATCCGTGCAGTCCAATGCCGCCTTGGCGCATTTGCGAAAGACACACGATGGACCGCGCCCGGTAGCGCGCATTTTGGAGCGACGGCAACAAGAGCGCCGCCAGCAACGCGATGATCGCAATGACGACCAATAACTCGATGAGCGTAAAACCGGACGTCGGAGGTCGGCGGTC
>CAZOTB010000353.1:0-1500 GCA_964582645.1 uncultured Verrucomicrobiota bacterium
CCGCCGCCCGGCAGCCCGACCCCGCCGCGTTCGAGCGCGAGTTGGATTCGCACCAACCCAGCGGTCGCAGCGGCACGCCGGAAGAAGTCGGCCAACTTTGTCTCTTCCTCGCCAGCGACGCCGCGTCGTACATCACCGGCGCCGAGATCATCATCAGCAGCGGCAGCGAACTCGGTTACGGCGTCAAGTTCCCGTGGAAACTCACATGAAACGCATCGCTCAAACCGTTGACCTCAAAGATCACCCCGACCTGATCCGGCGATACGAGGAGCACCACGCGCATCCCTGGCCGGAAGTGGTGGCCGGCACATGGGCCACCGGCATCCAGCGCGTCTTCATCTACCGCTACGGCACGCGGCTGTTCATGTTTCTCGAAGTGCCCGACGATTTCGATCTCGCCCGCGACGGCCCAAAGTATCTGGAACATCCCCGCGCCCAAGAATGGGACGCGCTGATGCGCACGTTTCAACAAACCGTCCCCGGCGCTCCCCCCGGCAGCACGTGGGTCGAAATGAAAGAAGTGTACGCCCTCGAAGCCCCGCCCTCACCGGCTACGCAACCCGGCGCGTGGGCGCACAAGTCACATACTGTTCCCATTGCCAGCGAACCAGCGGGACGGTAGCCTGCCGCCCCTGATGCCGCCGTTTTTGTTTCACTCGCGCGCCCGGGAGGCAAAAGCCCGATGACGAATCGCGCATCGCCCCTGACCTGGACCGTCGCGCCGGACGGAGATGACCGGGGCCACGGGCCGTTGACCACGTTGACCGGCACGCGCGATGCCATTCGCGCGGCGCGGGCCGGGGGCGCGTGCGGGCCGGTCACCGTGCTGATTCGCGGCGGATGGTATTTTCTCAAAGAACCGTTCGTCCTCGAACCGCGCGATTCGGGCACAGCGGATGCGCCGGTGGTTTATCGCGCGGCGCCGGGCGAGCAGCCGATTTTTTCCGGCGGCGTGCGTTTGAGCGGGATTCGGGAGACGACCATCCACGGTCAACCGGGCTGGGTCGCGGACGTGCCGGCCGGGTTGGAGTTCACGCAGTTGTTTGTGAACGGTCAGCGGATACGGCGGGCGCGGCTGCCGCGGACAGGATTTACCGGATCGCCGAGTGCGTCGCCGAACCGAGCAAGACGGAGTTGGACTGGGAGAGCCGGGTCCGGCAGTTTCATTGTCGGCCCGGCGAGTTCGATGCCGGGTGGCACCGGTTGCAGGACGTGGCGGTGGTGGCGTTGAATCGCTGGTTTGAGTCGCACGCCCGGGTCGCGGCGTTTGATCCGCGGACGCAGCTCGTGACGCTCGACACGCATCTGCTTTGCGGCGACCGGGACAGCGACGGGCGGTTGGCGCGGTACTGGATCGAGAACGTGTTCGAGGCGTTAACCGAGCCGGGACAGTTTTATTTCGATCGCGCCGCCCGTCGCGCGCGCGGCAAGAAGGTGCGCGGACGCAAACCGCAACCGCCGTCGGCCACGCCGTCGCCGAAAGACCAATACAACTTCACT